>WRKF01000101.1 GCA_009778165.1 Defluviitaleaceae bacterium | reverse complement strand
TAACCAAAAAAATAGGCTATTCAATGTGGCATACACGATTTTACGACCGAATACTCAGAAATGAAGAAGAATATCGGCAAAAATGGAACTATATTGATCAAAATCCCGATCAGCATGAGCGACTTAATGCGGTTCTGTGCTTCTAATATAGGTATGGCAAGAAAACATAATATGCCCTTCACCACAATAATATTAACCCCAAAAGCATCAAAACACACTCAATACAATAAAGGCTCGATAAAGTTTACCCCGAAAATTATAGACCTTAGCAAATTAGATGCAGATTTAGTTTTACAGAACTTCAAAAAAGGCAAACCAGTTAATGCGTTGGAACTAATATATCTGCCTCTGTATTCAAGTTCAACAAAAACAAAAGAAGAGCTATTTGATAGTGCTATAAAAATGGCAAGCGAATCAAAAAACAGAGATAAAATTTTTGCACTACAAACGTTATTAATGTCTACATATATAGACAAGTATAAATTACAAAAAATTTTGGAGGAAAATATGTTTAAATTGGAAAACAATCCTACCATAGATTTTTTTATGGAAAAGGGTATGGAAAAGGGCATGGAAAAGAGATCTTTTGAAATCGCTTTAGAAATGTTTAGGGATGGTTTGGGGGTAGAAACAATAGCAAGGTATGTAAAGATGCCCGTGGAATGGGTGGAAGATATAGTTAGGAATGCAGATAGGTAATAGGCTTTTATTTTGTGAATGTTCAAGTTGAAAATCGGTGAGCAACTTTTAAATTAAACACTGAATTATGGCAAATTAACTTTTCTGATTTAAAGGGGACAACAAAAAGTTAATTTGCTTTCCTTAATTTAGCACTTCTATTTCTTTATAAAACGGGCAACCATTAGCAAAAGTGCTATATCATGAAGGTATGGATGTAGCAAAAAAAGTTGTTGTACTTAAATCAGGACACCCGGACATTTTCCACTTGTTTCATTGCCGAGCATATTGTATAATAGGGTTATCTTTCCAATCACAGGATTTTTTAATTTTTCCCTGTTTTTTCTAATATAAAATATCACATAGAGTCACACATAGGGTGTGACATAGGGAGTGACATAGAGAGTTTCATAGTTCGCATTAGAATAATGTTTCAGGGAGCAATTTTTAGCGGCCCCTAAAAAACTAACCAAGGATTTCCGCCATTTTCGTACTTAACCCACAAATCTTAAAAGCAAATCTGTCATTTTTTTTTGCTACATCCTAGGATATAAAAAATAGGCAGAAATTCAATTTTTTTGTTGTATTTATTTTGAAAAAAGATTATAATTGCTCTAAAGTTAAACAATCATACTAATACTACTCTCAAGTTAAAATATTGATGGCTTTGCGAGGATTTTTTGTGCGAGTGCAATGTTTTAACTTGAGAGTAGTATAAATACGGAATTGCTAAAATAAAAGAGGTTTTGGAAGTGAAAAAAAAATTGGCTTTTGTTGCAATTATGGTTACGGGGCTTGTTGTAGTCCTGTTCACCTTTAATCAATTTTATCAAACAGAAAACGAAATAACATACTACGTCGCTACAATAAACGGTATACCGATACCCCTGGATCAATACAAAGTGTATCTTCGCACTACGGTTATAGATCTGAACGAGCTTGGGGGCGATGACATTTGGCACTATACCGTAAATATTGACGGAATGCCAACGGTAGAGTTTGCGAAAGAGACTGCACTGGAACTAATTATTACCGTAATACTCACAAATAGTCAGGGTAATATACAGCTAACAGAGGCGGAGCGGAGCATTGCCGGATCCCAAGCTCAAGCCGTGTTTGACCGTTTTACTCCAAGAGAACAGGAACAGTTCACAATGGATACGCTAGTAGCTGTAATGGAAGCTATTTTGCTCCGCGAAAACACAATACGCTACCTTACCCAAAACTATCACCCAGACGAGCGAGAAGAAGTGTGGGGACATATGTATGCAGAGATTCGGGGAAACGCCGTGCTAGAACGCAATACGGAAGTATGGGACACTTTAGATGCAACCATTTTTCGGTATATAACGTACTAACTATACTTGCAGGACACCGCGTTGCTTATCCGACACTATGCCATATAACACTTTTCCCGCAGCCCGTCCCGGTTTAAACACAACAAAAAGTTGATTTGCCGATTAATTTGCTATATGATGCAATATGGTGCCCCCGCATATTACATTTTTGCTGTCGTTATAAAAAACAGCGGCTTGCCCCGGGGTTACTGCTCTTTGGGGAGTTTCAAACCGGCAGGTTAGTATACCATTTTTTACTGATATTGTTGCGGGGGTGGGTTGATGGCTATATCGTATTTTAGCAAAAACCCGAGTAGGTTCAGATATATCATCTACCGCCATAAAGTTAAGGTCTCCTGCTTCCAATCCCCCCACAAAGAGATCCTCGTCTTTTGCTAGCACAACCTGATTTGTGGCAGGGCGTATTTCCTTCACATACATTGGCACACCAAAAGCGATGCCCAAGTTTTTTCGTTGTCCAATCGTATAATAGATAATACCGGAGTGTTTTCCGATAATATTGTCTGATATGTCTACAAAATCGCCGGGCTGCACCTCATCGCCTAGCTTTTCTTCCAAAAATTTGCCGTAATTGTTGTCGGGTATGAAGCAAATTTCCTGGCTGTCAGGTTTTTTTGCTACAGTGAGCTTTGCTTCCACCGCCATTTTGCGTACCTGTTTTTTTGTATATTCACCGAGTGGAAAAAGACTGCGTCGCAGTTGTTCTTGGGTAAGGTTAAACAGAGCATAGCTTTGATCTTTGTGGCCTCCGTCGCTCATTGCGATTGTGTAGCGGTCTGTGTGTTTATCTCTAACAACTTTTGCGTAATGGCCCGTGCTTATATAGTCTGCACCCATCGGTATGGCACGGTTAAGCAAAGTTTGCCATTTCACAAATCTGTTGCAAGCTATACAGGGGTTAGGGGTACGCCCACTTTTATATTCGTCTATAAAGTTGTCGATAACACGTTCTTTGAAACTCTCTTTAAAATTAAGAACATAATGCTCTATATCTAACGTGTCTGCCACACGGCGAGCGTCTTCTATATCTCCCAAGCCACAGCAACCACCCCGGCGCTCGTTCTGTTCTCTATCTTCTCCGGGCCAAATATTCATCGTTACTCCGATAACCTCGTAGCCTTGATTTTTTAATATATATGCCGCAACAGAGCTGTCTACTCCACCACTCATACCCACTACAACTTTTTTGGGGTCTATTTCTCTATTTATTTTGTTATCTATTTTGTTGTCTATCATGTGTTCCTCAATTTTTCTAAAATGGGGGGTAGCTTGGCAAGTAATGTTTTTATGTGGTTTTCGGTGTTGTAGCGTCCCAAAGAAATGCGGATAGCCCCCCGCGCTTGTCGCTCATCTAACCCCATCGCCAAAAGCACATGACTAACCTGGTCTGTGCCGGAGGTGCAAGCAGCCCCTCCGGCAACTACAATGCCTTGCTTGTCTAAAAGCATTTGCAAAATCTCCGGGTCAACATTTTCAAAAGATACGTTGAATATATGTGGCAGGCGTTTTATTTTGTCACCGTTTAAACGGCACAAGGGCATAGCCAACATGCCTTCTATCGCTAATTGGGTAAGAGTAAAAAGGCGGCGGGCCTCTTCTTCCATATCCTTGCGGACCGTTTCTAAAGCCGTAGCAAAACCTATTATACCAGGGACATTTTCTGTGCCTGCACGACGGTTGCGTTCTTGGTTGCCCCCATGCAAAAGCGGGGCAATGGGTATGCCGTCCTTTACGTACAGCACCCCAATCCCCTTTGGACCGTATATTTTATGGCTACTAATCGATAACATGTCTATATTAAGCTCTGAAACATCTATTGGAACATACCCAAGTGCTTGCACCCCGTCTGTATGAAAAATAATGTCATGCTCCCTCGCAATTTCCCCAATCTCTTTTATTGGTTGTAGCACCCCTGTTTCGTTGTTGGCAAACATTACAGAAATCAGAGCGGTTTGCGGAGTTATTGCCCTACGCAAATCTTCTGTGTTAACAGTCCCCTGCGGGCAAACAGGCAAATATGTAACAGAAAAACCTCTATAACGCTGAAGATATTCACAAGTGTGCATTACAGCTTTGTGTTCTATGCTTGTTGTAATAATGTGTTTGCGGTTGGCAGGTGCAGTGTCGGCAATGCCTTTTATTGCCCAGTTGTCTGCCTCTGTGCCGCCGGATGTAAAATAAATCTCCCTTTCGGTTGCGCCAATTGCATCGGCTATGGTTTTACGAGCCCCGGCTATGGCACGGCGGTTATCTGAAGCCATTTTGTGCAACCCACCGGGATTCGCAAAATATTCCCCAAAATATGGGAGCATAGCATGATAGGCACTTTCAAGGATTTTAGTCGTCGCCGCATTGTCAAGATAAATTTTATGATTTTCCATGTTAATTTGTACCTTTTTGTATCTTTTTGCACTTTTGTGGTATGGCAATTCCGGTTAAACAGCCCCTTTAATTTTATTTTGGGAAGGGGCAAAATTAAGTGGAATACCTATACTAATGGCTCTTGCGTTTGCGAGCTGCTTCAGACTTTTTTTTGCGTCTTACACTTGGTTTGTCGTAGTGCTCTCTTTTACGAACCTCTCCCATTATGCCTGCTTTTGCAATATTTCGTTTAAAACGGCGAAGAGCACTCTCCAAGGATTCATTTTCTTTTACTCTAACTTCTGACACGGATTATCACCCCCTTCGACCATTGACCATTTTTTTGTTATGAACTAATTATATATAAAAATATTGTTTTAGTCAACATTGATTCTTCAGCTAAACTTTAGGTAAATTTCAGTGTAACTTCAGTTACCCATGTTATTATTATGTAGTATTGATAATGGCAATGGGCAATCTCTAAAAGCTCAGCGGCTCAACGGTTCATAAGTATAGATACTTAACCGTCGGTGTTTAAATAGAAAAAACATGCCGTATAGTTTTTAGAGGTTGCCAACTATAATTTTTTTAAAAAACATTAAAAAACATGTAAAGGTTGGACGCAGCCGCAACAGTTTTAGTTTGAAAGGAGTGTTAAAAGATGAATTATACAAAAATCTTAGATGAAAGCAATAATAGCAATAATGGCAACAATAGTAGCAATTGCAATAATAGCGACAGAAGCAATGAAAGTACAGAAATAATACTTATACCAAACCAGCAACTACGCCAAGAGCCGCCCAGAAAGCGGCGCAGCCCATCAATACTAAAGGTAGCCGGAGTCAGTGTATGCGCCCTAGTTTTAATGATAGGTAGCGGATATGCCGGGGCTAAAATAGCCCACAACTCTTCACATAATAACATTGATATATATGAACAACCCTCCTCTAACCCTATTGGGAATATGCCCAATACTAACATAGGCCTTTTGACTGATACAAGCCATCGCCCCCTTACCTTGCCTGAACTTTTTGAGGGAGCTAATCCAGCAGTTGTGGCTATATCAACAGAGATTACAGGCCGTAACGCTTTTGGGCGTACGGTAACACGCCCCGCTTCAGGCTCCGGCTTCTTAATTTCAGAAGATGGATACATAGTTACCAACGATCATGTAATAGAAGATGCCAGCAGCATTACTATTTTGATGTATGATGGCAGCCAGCATTCGGCCACCGTGGTAGGCCGCGACCCCGAAAGCGATTTAGCGCTAATAAAAATCACAGGGAACGGCCTACCATATCTTACACTGGGAGATTCTGCCTCTATACAAGTTGGAGAGCAGGTTGTGGCAATAGGAAACCCGCTAGGGGAATTCGCAAACTCTATGACCGTAGGGCACATAAGTGCACTAGATCGTGATATAAACATAGACGGGGTATCGCGGCTCAAACTGCAAACCGATGCCGCCGTTAACCGAGGAAATTCCGGTGGTCCATTAATAAATATTCACGGTTATGTTATAGGTGTTGTGAGTGCAAAATCTGTTGGTATGGATGTGGAAGGGTTAGGTTTTGCTATCCCTTCCAACCAAACCAAAACAGTTATTGATCAACTTATGGAATATGGGTATGTGCGTGGCCGCCCAATATTGGGGGTTCAAATAACTGTTCAGGAAAACACGGGCCTTGTACAGGTAGCTTCCGTAAACGCCGGAAGTGCCGCCGAACGGGCAGGGGTCATAGCGGGAGATATTATCTTATCCGCAAACGACACCCATGTACAAACGTTTGCAGACCTAAGAGAAGTTATCGACTCCCTTTCACCGGGAGATACACTGGAGCTACGCATACAACGAGGGAGAGAAGAAATAACCTTAACTGCCACATTAGATGAATACAGACCGGTGGCGCTGTAAAATTAAAATAGATTAAAAAATAGATTAAAAAATAGATTAAAAGAAATCAAAAAACCTATGGCAAACGTACTTTGAAACCATGTACGTTTGCTGTATGTGTGTGGCAAGGAGCGGGGAAAACCTACTCCTTGCCACAGGGAGGATTTATATTACGAGTAAAGGTCTAGTGTTCCTTTTACAAGCCCAATAGGCATAAGTTTTGGTTTTTCAAATTTTGTTTGCATTTTGTATACCTTGCCTGTTGCCCCGGCTGTGTGAACGGCTTCCATAACCTCCAACACATGATAGTTTACATTGTGGCTTGCTCTGGCATCTGTTCTGCCATCTATTATACATTGAGCCATATCGGCTACCCCAAGACCCCTCATATTTTCTTTGTAGCTATGGGTAAGGGGCATTTCTTTGTAACCTTCCTCATCACGAGAACATACTTTTACGGGACCCTCAAAATAATTTGGATCAGGCACTAAAAGGGAACCTTCTGTGCCATATATTTCCAAAAATGGATGGCTATGTGCAACAAAGTCGAAGCTAGTAACTATAGTGGCTACTGCACCGGTGCTAAATTTTAGCAGGCTCTGTATCGTTGTAGGCACTTCTACATCTACACGCTTACCAAACTTTGGCTCGCTACTAATTATCCTATAGTCAAAGCCCTTTGTAGCAAAACCAAAAACTTCGTCTACCTGCCCAATAAGGTTTATTAAAGCGGTTAGATAATATGGTCCCATATCAAACATTGGGCCGCCGCCTTTTTCATAATAAAACTCCGGCGACGGATGCCATGTTTCGTGACCTCGGCTCGCATAAAAAGCAGACGCTCCCACAACACGGCCAATATAACCATCTTCTATTATTTTGCGACACGTTTGTATCCCTGCCCCCATAAATGTATCCGGTGCGCCACCCAACATAACGCCTTTTTTTGCTGCCAAAGACACAATTTCTTTGCCCTCTTCAAAAGTTGAACAGAGGGGTTTTTCTGTGTATGCATGTTTGCCTGCTTCTATTGCTGCTTTGTTCACGATATAGTGGCTATCGGGCGTTGTTAAGTTAAGCACTATGTCTATATCGGGGTTATTCACCAACTCTTCGTTAGATTGAATTTTTATCCCCCATTCATCGCTTGCCTTTTTTGCGCGTTCGGGTATTCTGTCTGCTACAGCCACAATATTCGTGTTCAAAAAAACATTTTGTAAATTTTTCAAATAAATGCCGGATATGGCTCCGCATCCTATAAGCCCGATATTTACAACTTTTGACATATTTATAACCACTCCTTTTCAAAGGACAAAAAGCCATAAAACCTCTTTCAGACTTTACGCCCTATACAGTTTTTAAAACATTTTTGCACTAGATTTTAGATGCTCAATAGAAAGCCCTTTTGCTTTTTCTTTGCTTTCTGCCGCCCACAAAAGCCCGCGTTTCATAAGCTCCCCTGCCTCGGGTACGTCAAAAACGTCATCATGATGCCCAAGAGCATTATAGTATACCCTGCCAAGCCCCCAATGCTTCGTCCATACTACAGGCATCGTAACTTTTTTGTGTGTAGAATGGTACCAGGGTACAACAGGAAAGTCTGTTGTTGCAAGAACTTCGTTACCGGGGTCTGTCAGCAAATAGTAATGTTCCGTTTTTACTTTAAAATCGTTAATGCCTTCTATGAGCGGGCTGGACGAGTCTTTTATTTCTACAGTGAACTCTACACCATCGCCGCCGGGGTGGCTAACCCAGTTGCCTCCCGTTATAAACTGCCACAAAACAGAGCCTCTAAAGGCATCGCACATACCCCCGTGGCAACCTGCCATACCAACACCGGAAGCAACTGCCTCTGATACGTTTTCACAATATTCAGAGTCGATCTCCCCCATGGTCCATATAGGTGCAATAAGGTCATAGGTCATAAGTTTTTCTCTGTCTGCAAATGCGTCCAATGTGTCGTACACATCAGAAGACACGCCGCCTTCTTTAAGATAACGTTCAAACCGCTTTGCCACAATATCCGGTTGGTGTCCATCCCAACCGCCCCACACAATTAATGCTTTTTTTGACATAATTACCTCTTTCCAAAAAATTAATAAGTGAAATACAGAACTGCTATACTATAGTAGCTATTATATCAATTTTTTTTGGGTTAAGCAAGAAAATACGAAAAAAATTGCTCGCTCTAAGTAAATTTATTACGAAAAAATCTTGACAAAATTAGTATAAGGGGCATATAATGTAGTAATATGTTTAATGGCTTACAACAATAAATAAAACATTATGAAATGTTACGCAGAAACAACAACAAATGGCTCTATATGGGAGGGCGTTTTATGAAAATAGAGAAGATAAGCGACAATCAAATAAGATTTATATTGAACAGAAACGACCTAACAGATAGAGGGATAAATTTTTCTGAGTTGGAATATGGTTCCGAAAAAGCACGAGACCTTTTTAATGATATGATGGAGCAAGCCAACATAGAATGTGGTTTTACGGTGGATAATGCCCTTCTTATGATAGAAGCCATACCAATAACCACGGATAGCATAATGGTGATTGTAACAAAAATTACAAATTTAAATTTGAAAGATTTTGAAAGTAGGTTTAATTTGTTTTCGGGTGAATATCAGGATAGTGTTCTACAGGAAACTTTCACCAAAGATTCGCAAAAAGAAACAGCCAATAAAGGCGATTTAGTTATATACTATTTTAACAACTTAGATGAAATTATAGATATTTCCAAAAAAATTGTGGATTTTTTTGAGGGTTATAGTTCTGTGTACAAATATAATAAACAGTATTATTTAATTTTAGATGGCAACGGTATAGCAAAAATTAGCAATATAGTAAGCGAATACGTTAACAGTTACTCCGTTGATGCCAAGAGTAAATATTATATAATGGAACACGGGGAAGTAATAACAAAAGAACATGCTTTAGAAAAATTTTCGACAATGTGACGATATTATATAGCAAATTGACTTTTCGTTGTCCCTTCTAAATCAGAAAAGTTAATTTGCTTTACTTAGTTTAAAATTTGGCACTTTTGTTGTTTTCAAAATGGGACAACCTCTGCGAAAAGTGTTATAAAAGTGCTGTAAAAGCACTATAAATAAGAGAAAAGTGTAGGAAAAAAATGACATTAATAGCCGATGCTATAAAACAAGTAGACAAATCAATAGAACAAGCCCTTGGTCGTTCCCCAAAACAAATTGCTCCCCTTGCCGGTCATTTACTGGATAGCCGCGGGCAGGGGGTCAGGGCAAAGCTCTTGCTCACTGCCGCTTCAAACAATGAACAAATACATGATCACGCCATAAAAGCTGCCTCTGCAATAGAAATTTTTCATCTTGCCACATTGGTACACGATGATGTTATAGATGATTCTCCCATTCGTCGCGGTCTGCCAAGTGTTCAAAGCAAATTCGGCAAAAAACACGCTGTTATTTGCGGCGACTATTTGTTTGGACTCTCTCTTTCTATGGTGGCTGATATATATCAACCATACACAGAATTTGGCGAAAAATTCGTGAAAAATATACGCCTCATATGTTTGGGGGAGCTACAGCAACTTTCTAATGCAAATAATTTGGATCTGCCTTTTTTTGATTATCTGCGTATTATAAACGGCAAAACCGCCGTTCTTTTTCACGTTGCTACCTTTGGAGGTGCAATCATCAGTAAATATCACGGCAATTTAAATGAAAGACAAGCAAAACAGATTGGTCGTTTAGGAACGTATTTCGGCATAATATTCCAAATATTAGATGATTGCAAAGATTATACATTAGATACAAAAACTGCGAAAAAGCCTACAAACACCGATATTGCTAATGGGGTCGTTAATCTGCCTCTCATAATGGCAATGTCGAAAGATATGAGATTAGGCGACAAAGTTAGGGCGGCGATGGCTACCCGGGAATATGGCGATATTGTAAAAGAAGTGAGCCTACTGGGCCTTACTCCCACCATGGATATTGCATACAGATACGCCGCAAAATGCAGAGTTATTTTGCAAGAAATTCCCCATCTGATGGCTAAAGAGTTTGAGCAATTGCTAAATACACAGTTTTCCCTCGCAAGTAAGAACACAGAGCAACACGTAACGAAATAGGAGGAATTACCATGAAGATATTTAGAGACCCTGTGCATAATGTTATAGACTTGGATTCTGGGTGTAAAAATGCAAACGAGTTATTAATAAAACTTATCGATAGCAAAGAATTTCAGCGTTTAAGGCGTATCAAACAGTTAGGATTCGCTGAATTTTCCTATCCAAATGCTACACATACAAGATTTGCTCATTCATTAGGTGTTGCCTTCTTGATGAAAAGATTCCTCGATAAGATAATTTCCATCGAAGCCAGAACCATGGATTATTGCCGTAGATTCGAGGAACTGTCCAAACACAAAGACAAATTAATTGATTTTTTTAAGCAGATTAATAAAGATAAACCTCACGCAATTGTGGCTGCATTATTACACGATGTAGGACACGGAGTGCTTTCTCATGTCACGGAAAGTGTAACGAATATAAAGCACGAAGACTGGACAAGAGCAATAATACTCGGAAATACCGATATAAATAAATTTTTAAAGGAATACGACGCTAATTACCCCGAAAAAATTTATGACATATTAAGCTCAGCGGGCAATCACTTGAGTGTCAGCAGGATTATTGATGGCACAATAGATGTTGATAAAATGGATTATCTTTTAAGAGACTCTCACATGACCGGTTCGGGTTATGGAAAATTTGATATTGAGTGGCTGTTGAATGTTTTAACCGTAGGAATTAAGAACGAACAAGTTGTGATTGGATTTGATGAAGGTAAAGGTCTAAGTGTTGCAGAAGATTTTGTGATGGCACGAATTTATATGCTTGAAAATGTGTATCTTCATAAGGTAGCCATTGTTGCACAAAAAATGCTTGCACTACTATTCCAAAGAATCAATGAATTATCGCAGAAGGGTACGGTGTGTCCTTTTCCAACTAAAAGCATGGAAAGAATTTTCATCAATCATGCTAGTAATGCTGATGAGATGTTATTGGACTATCTCTCAATTTCGGATGAGCATCTATTATTTTTGTTGCACTCCTTGCAAACGAGTAACGATTACGCATTAAGGAGATTATCGGGTGGCCTATACAACAGAACTCTGTTTAAGGAAATTCATAGTAACCACTGGAACGGCTTTGACGCATACATAAAGGATACGATGGGTGTTGAAGCTAAATATTATGGGTTTGAAGTTAAAGTTGATTCCGCAAAGGAAAAATTGATTTATCGTGCAGGCAAAGACGAAATATATTTGTTCGGAAAAGATGGGAGCGGAAATGAGCTTTTAAACAAGACGTTGATGGTGTCTCGAATTACCTACATCAATCCTAACCCTGTGAGATACTATGTTGATGATGAAATATATCAACAGTATCTAAGCTCGATATAAAGTTGCAAAAAATGCAAAAATGTCTGTAATAACAAAACCTTTTGGTGGCATTTGTTAAGGCCAATAATTTTACGTACACGTAAATCAATTTTCAAAATTCCAAAAACATGTTAAAATAGTTATATGGATAAAATCACAAGTATAGCTGAACATTTTTCAAGCCTTGAGACCACCAAAGAGCACAGCGGCTATTTCTTTAGTGTA
>WRKF01000100.1 GCA_009778165.1 Defluviitaleaceae bacterium | reverse complement strand
TGCCAAGCCGCCTGTGGCGTGTTATTAGGTGGACATCGCTATGGTCGTTCAAAAAGCCCTCTATCATGCGGCTTTTGTCCACGTAAAGAACGCCGCTTGTTATTACCCTCTCGAAAGACGACGTGCTAAGGTTTATCTTTTTTACATCTCCGATTATCATAATACCCTCTTTTATAGTAAAACTGCTTGCTGTTGGTTTATATTTTTATTATAGCATGGTTTAGTTGGGATTACAAAATTTTTTTGCGTGTGTAAGTATAGTACAAGCACCTTCGCAAAAAAATCTGCAATTTTGCAATCCCAAAAACCACCCTCGCAACACGGCACAAAAAAGAGGAAGCAATCCCCTAATCTACAACATTTTTATAAATTCTGCTATACTCCCTCAATCCGGCAATCCCCCACGCCAACGGAAACACTATCCAACCAGGATGCCACATATCAAACATAAAACCGGCCGACAAAAATATTGCAAGGGCAAATGCAGACATCAAAATACCCAAAAACACAAATTTTTTGAAGGCGATGTAAGCCGCCATAGCCCAAGCTATCAGAAATACTATCCAAGTAGGATGCCACAAATCATACATAAAACCGACAACCAAAAATATAACAAGGGCAAACGCAGACAGCGAAGCCCCCAAAATCACAACTTTTTTGGCAGAAGTAGAATTAGGTAACTTGATTTTCGCAAAACCTATATTTTTGCCGTTGCCTTTTCCAATAAACTTGTCAATCCCGGTTTTTTCATTTTTTTCGACAATTTCGTCCTCTTTCAGTAAATAATCGGTTGTTACGCCGAAAAATCGACTTAATTGCACGATTATCGGCAGTTCTGGCAAAGTTTCGTTCAGTTCCCATTTGGAAACGCTTTGGTGGGATACGTGCAGCTCGGCGGCTAAATCTTTCTGCGACAGCCCTCGTTGTTTCCGCAAAGTGCGTATTTTTTCACTAGTCTTCATAAAAATCCCCTTTCAACAGGCATATTTGATTATATTTTCATTATAAGCAATCGTTGCTGCGAAATCAAGCGAATTTTTTCAATTTTTTAGAGAATTTCATTCAACCCGTTTTAGAATTTCGTTCAACCCACAGTTGAATAAAATTCTTGAGATTTCCGCACTGCCAAATCCAAAAACTGAGCTCGTACACTTGCCCTTACCTCCGGATTAAACAAAAAAAGCTGATGCACTCCGCTCAGCCACTCGGACATTTTCCGCTTGTCTCATTGACCGGCATACTGTATAATGGGTTATCTTCCTAAATCATAGGATTTTTTTCTATTTTTCTTAATTTTTTTCTAATATAAATTATCACATAGAGTCACACATAGAGTGTGACATAGAGAGTTTCATAGTTCGCATTAGAATAATATTTTCGGAAGTGCATTCCGGAACAAAACCGACAAAAAGCCCTTATAGTCAACCTCCAAAAACTCGACGAGCTTAGCTTCTAAGACAAAAACGCACGCCATTGTATAGTTTCATCAATTATGTTGGAGACTATACAATGACGTTACTTGCGTTTTTGTTTTCAGTTTCAGTATATGAACACTAGGTTTTTGGGGTTTGCCTTTTATTTTCTTTTATTTAAAATGCTCCAATATATCCCTTTTTCTATCGTAATAGTAAACACCTTCGCTCAAAAAATTTTCTCTGTCGTCGTGTGTGCGTTCTATATCGTTTTCTATCATTGTCAAAACATCTTTTAGCTTATGTTTGCTTTTGGTGTGGACTACAGAAAAGTTTGTAGATGTAAGTACAAAGTACAAATCGTCGTCCAATATTTCTGCGAGCTTTTTTGGAACTCCTTCTAAAAACATAGCTGTAGAAGCGTTTGGGTTTATCTCTAACTGTAGCAGATAGACATCGTTAAGAGATTTTTTTAACTTAAAACCTTTGTCCATAAAGTATTTGTTTTTTGCGGGAAAATCACTAATTTTTCTGTCAAGGTCAATCTCGCTCATTGGGACGATAAACGGCTTATATTTATTAAGTGTGTTTTGTATAGCCCAGTCAAACACTTCTTTTTCGGTCATACCCCATTCTTCTACGTTTTCTTTTAAAATTTTTGCGGTCATAAACACACCGCTGTCAGCGTCGGTTTTTATTGTTGTATAAATAACCAATGCTATCTCGCCTTCTACACGATACATATGCTTTTTTAGCAGTTCTTTGTTTGCTTCGTAGTTTATCGGTCTTACAATAACCCTATCTTTTATTGCTTCAAAGTTCTTGATTTTTTCTAAATCAAAAAATTGATCTTCTAGCTTCTTGCCGTCGTTTATAAGTTCAAGCATTTCTTCTACAATTTTGTCTAGCGATTCACCCATGGTATAGTCATAGTAAAAAGGGGATACTCTAAAACCATTACCATAAGTTATGCCTAGCTTCTCTTGCTGAACACGTATAACTTCGTAGGCTGTATTGTCGTCTGTTGCTCTTATATCTTCTATAACCGTGTATTTTTCATCTGTAAAAATTTCAGACAAACGCTTTATAATATAAGCCTTGAACTCGTCAAAGCTCATTTTATCACCCTCAAACGCTTCTGCGGCAGAGGGAGAAAAGGCTTCTTTTCTTACTATACCTTTTTCATCTCTTATTTCGAGCGAAATTCCATCTTCTTTACCCATTAAAGAATACAAAAATTCCATCATTTCGTCTCTGTCTGTTTTTTTTGCTTTTTTCTTATTGAGTAGTTTAAGTTTTGGTTGTTCAAAAGGGGTGTCGTCTGTTATTTGGGATGGAAGGTTTTTTGCAGCATGCTTTAAAATAAAATCGCTGCCTTTTGTGCTAATATTATTGTCTCTAGCATATTTTGCAAAAAAATCAATCCCCATCCTGAGCTTTTGAATTTCGTCATCCCTTAACACGTTTAAAACCTTTTTACCTGTTTCTTTATCGGTTCGTTCATATTTTGGGTTTACAGATTGTATAGAATACAGCCTACCTGTTATCTCTTGCCCTGTTTGCTCCTCAAAAGCCTCGATTGTCTCTTGGTCAAGCTCAATTATCTCGTTTTCGCCAGGTATAAAACCCATATTAAAAATGGCTTGTATTGAAGGCAAAAGCTCCAAAACTACCCTTGTTGCATTCCCGGTCATACTAATGCCTATTTTCATTGTTAAAAATTCACCTCCTAATAACAAAGAATACTTGCACCCTGATTTTACAAAGGTTAGTTATATTATAACACAAAATCTTTTTTCTGAATAGATATATAATTGTTTGTGACACGGCTTACGCATGAAGAAACCCTAGGGGGCTTCGCCCCCTCTAATGAATTTTGGCTACAAATAAATCTCTAATGTAGCCAAAATTCATGGGACCCCCACAAGGGGACAAGGCCCCTTGACCCCATTATTTCAACAATCGAAATACTTTTACAAATTCGAATAAGCTAAGCTCGCCGGGTTTTTGGAGATTGCCTTATTTTCAGTTGATATTCAGTTGATATTTATGTATTATAATTACATTAACAGGGGGAGAGGGTTATTATGATAAATGTTTTAGTAGTAGAAGACGATAAGAACACCGGAAAGCTAATGTGTGCCGTATTAAAACAACACGGTTTTGCCCCTTTTTTAGCTTCTGATGGGTTAAAGGCTTTGCATGTTATAGAAGAGGTGCATATTGATTTGGCAGTAGTAGATGTTATGATGCCTAATATGGACGGCTATGAGCTAACGAAAAATCTCCGCAGTTTCTACAAAAACATGCCAATACTTATAGTTAGTGCAAAGCAAGAACAAACAGACAAAAACAAAGGGTTTTTGGCAGGCACAGACGATTATATGACAAAACCTGTGAACGAGGAAGAGTTTGTGCTAAGGATAAAGGCTCTGTTGCGTCGAGCCAAAATTGCAAACGAAAAAAAGATTACTATAGGTGATGTTACCCTAGACTATGACAGTTTAACCGTAAAGAAGAATTTAGAAACAATAAACATGCCTCAAAAGGAATTTCATTTGTTGTTTAAATTATTGTCATACCCGGGAACGATTTTTACTCGTATGCAGCTAATGGACGATATATGGGGGGTAGAAACAGAAACGAGCGACCACACCCTGAATGTCCATATAAACCGTATCAGAGAACGTTTTTGCGGCTGGAATGAATTTGAAATTGTGACCGTGCGTGGCTTGGGTTATAAGGCGGTGAAGAATTTGTGAATAAAAAGAAAATGAAATTGAACCTTACCGTAAGTTTATCTCTTTATATCCTGTGCATAATGACAGTTGCCATGCTTATAACTTTAATTATTATGCGTACAGCAGAGCATTTTGAATTTTTTGGGCTTACAGAAAATGGTTTTGATGGCGGTGGGCTTGCGGCTCTACTTTTTCTGATACTTGTATGTGCAATGCTTGGCACAGCTGTATCTATATTTTTTAACAAAAGGGCATTATCCCCAATACGCAGGCTAATACAAGCAATGAACAAAGTTGCAGACGGAAACTTTGACATAGAGCTAGATTTGCAGGGTATTACCGAACTTGAAAGCCTATCTGCAAGTTTTAACAAAATGACAAAGGGGCTTGCCTCTACAGAAACTTTGCGTAAAGATTTCATAAACAATTTTTCGCACGAGTTTAAAACACCTATCGTTTCTATTAGAGGGTTTGCAAAACTGTTAAAAGAGGGGGAACTCAGCAAAGAAGAACGCCAAGAATACTTAGAAATTATAATAGCAGAAACCGAACGCCTAGCCAACCTTTCTACAAGCATTTTAAATCTTTCCAAGTATGAAAATATGCAGATAATCCTCGAAAAAAAGCCCTTTCGGCTAGATGAGCAAATAAGACGCTCCATTCTGCTTCTTGAGCCGAAATGGTCAAAAAAAGAGCTATGTTTAAATGTGGAGTTAGAGGAAGTTACTTTTGCAGGAGATGAGAATATAACAGGGCAGATATGGGTTAATCTTATAGACAACGCAATAAAATTTTCACACAATAACGGGGTTATAGATATAAACTTAAAGACAGAAAATTCGCAGATAGTTTTTGCAATTATGGATAAGGGCGTAGGTATGGCAGAGCAAACACAGCAGCATATTTTCGATAAATTTTACCAAGGGGATAAATCCCATGCAGAAATGGGCAACGGGCTAGGCTTGAGTATAGTAAAAAGCATAACCGAGCTGTACAAAGGCAAGATAGAGGTTAAAAGCAGTTTAAATGAAGGAAGTACGTTTAAAGTACGTTTTTATCGGTAACTTTGAGCAAATAAGGAGGCAATCATGAATTTTACAATTATTTTAGGTATTTTGGTTCTATTAATGGTAATTGTTACCGGCAGGCTGTTTTGTGGAAGGGTTTGTCCACTTGGTTTTTTGCAAGACATTTTTTTTAAAATCCCTTTTTTCTTTAAAATCAAAACATTTAAGCATGATAGGCATTTACGTAGTTTTAAATACGTTTATTTCTGTGTTGTTTACATAGGGATACCGGCACTTATAGCCATAGGTTTCATTTATCAAGGCATCCCTTCGATAATTTTGTCAGTTATTATGGGGGCTTTCTTTTTAATGGCTGTGATCGTTAAGCGCCCATACTGCAAATTTAATTGCAATGCCGGGGCTGTGGGAGCATTGTTCAACAAAATTTCATTTTGGCGATATAAAATAGTTGAGGAGAAATGTAACGGTTGCAATCTTTGTACAAAAGTCTGCAAAATGGATATTATCCCGTATAAGTTGCACAACACATTGGAAACATTGGAATGTATAAGATGTGGGAAATGTGTAAAGGCTTGCCCAAAAGAAGCGATTGTTGGTGGGTTTGGAACAAAAGTAAAGTAAGTATAGGTATAGCTAATTTCCTTAATTTTTTTGTTGCAATTTAATGAAAACTATGACATAATATAGCGGGTTAGCAATAACAACTGCGATGCAAACCAAATCTGCAGAAAAAGGATAAATATGAAAATCAGAAAAATGGTAACAAAACTTGCCGTTTTGGCATTAGTCTTAGTATTAGCATTAGTGGCAATAGTTGCGTTTGCATATTCAAGATATATCCCGATGGGTAGGATTATGCCCGGCATATACGCCATAAGAAATTACAATAACGGAGTACCGTTTGTGAATTTTTTTCTTGTTAGAGCGGGAGAAAAATATATAGCTTTTGACGCAGGGTCGGACAGTGAACAGTCACAAAGAGCGTTGCGGGATTTGGGTATATCAGCGAGCGATGTCGTGGCAGTGTTTATTACACATTCCGACTATGACCACATTGGCTCGTTAGATCTGTTTTACAATGCGACCCTTTACACGGGAATCACCGAATTTCAATATGCGCGGAGAGTACACGGTCTTAATCTTTCGGACTTTGAGCTTCCGGATATGCCACATCATATAATGACCGATAGAGAAACAATAGAAATATACGGCAGGCTAATTCAAATTATCTACACACCGGGGCATACAAGTGACTCGGTTTCTTTTCTTGTTGACAGTAGGTATCTGTTTGTTGGTGATTTATTTGTTAATCCTAACTTTGCATATTATGACACAGGGTTGCAGATATATTTTCAAGAGTATGTATTGGGAATGAATAGCGTGGAATACGTTTTTACCGGCCATTTTGGGCTTTTCAGAAATGTGGGATTCTTTCGTTGGTGGTGGCTTTAAGGTAAGCCCTCAAAAATCAACTATACTCGCCGGGCTTTTGAGGGATACCTGGATGTAATCTTTTTTAGGTTATATTTTAACTTGCAGATACAAGCGGATATTCTATCTCTTTAAAAACACTAACAATATCCTCATGCTTTACAGTATCCACAGTTACAGAAAAGCCATTACTCGGCCTAAATATTTCGGCTTCATATAAAACACCAGCCTCGTACACTTCAACAATACGAGCCATTTCGCCATTTTTCAATTTTACTTTATCATATTCTTCGATATTTACCATGTGTAAACCTCCTATTAGTCTACATGAGCTGTTGTAAGCCTCATTTGTCCGTTTACCCTATCGTCTATCCAACCTGTTAAAACATTTGCACTTTTTCCGTTTATACCGGTAAGGTTCATAATTACTTGGTATCTCATACCAAAACCATCATCTCCTCTTTCGATGGCGGGATATTTAGGTAAATTTTGGCGTATATTTTCTATTAGTTCATTGGCGTTATCCAAATTATATCCCAAAGCTATTTCAAAAGCAATTGCTTTGTCAATGTCCTTTGCGGGCTCTAAAGCATATTTTGTAAATTTTTCTATTGGTATAATCGCCTCTTCATGCCGTGGCAATATATTCATAGAAGTTTCCTCTTTGCCTATTATACCATCATTGGGTGTATTAGCCGGGGTTCTTGGGGTTCGGAAAAGGGTTGTTACGAAAATTTAGAAGCAACTTCCAAAAAGTTAACAACCCAAATAAATTTCTCATTTACAAAATGAAGGTTGATCGTAAGCGAAAATATCGAAAGATTTTTAGAAAACATTTTCGCTTACGAATATAATTTATGATTTTGAGAGGTGGGGTAGTGAGGTTCATCCCATTCTCTTGTGTTCTTTGTTGGCGTTTCTTTTTACTTTTCTAGTTGGGCTTCCATTAACTCTTTAAGATCTTTTAACGTTTTGCCATCTTTCTCTAACTTTTCAATAAGTAATAAAATTCTTCTAATCTCATTTTCTTTG
The DNA here is from genome assembly GCA_009778165.1 of Defluviitaleaceae bacterium. Taxonomy (GTDB): domain Bacteria; phylum Bacillota; class Clostridia; order Lachnospirales; family UBA5962; genus WRKF01. The sequence continues at coordinate 4,255 of WRKF01000100.1, read as the reverse complement.
GCTTCTTGCCTTAATAATTCGCTTGCATTTGCCATATCGTTTTCTCCTTTCTTAAAAACCCTTTTTATTATCTGCCTCACTAAAAAGATTATACCATACTTGCTCACATGCTAGGTGTGACTCTGTTTTGCTCCTTTTAGCCCGATGTATGAGCGGATTTGCCCTAAATGTTGGAACACATGAACAATAATTAATATCCCCCCAAGCCTAGAAGAAACGGCATGAATCCTGCTAAACACCCAAAATGATTCTACGTCAAATGCATATGAAGGAATGGCAAGAAACCCAGTGACTATGGCGATTAGCCATACTACAAGCAAAATCGTGTTTACTGTGTATAACTGCTTTGATTTTTTATTCATTCTTTTTGCTATCATAGCTTTGGTTACAGAAACAATCCATTTTCTGTTCAGATAAAGATGCATTGCGAGAAAAAAGCCGAAGAATGTTCCCACAATGCCGTGAAAAATTAATCCTTGATTACCAAACCAGCGAACAAACGACAAAATTACAAATTTTGTCATAAAAATATCCACAATAATCTTGGCTTTTCTGTTTGTTAAGTTCATGACTTCTCCTTCGAGTGGGGTTAGATACATATTGTCTCTTTACGCCAAAAAAACTTTTGTCTATTATACCATCATTGCCCTCATCTTGTGAAGAGTTTACAAAATTTTATCATTTTCCGCCAATATTTTACCTCTAGTTTACCATTGTAATGTTGCCCGTTTTCCCAAACAAATTATAATGCTATAAGGAATTGCCATTTAATAAAGTTTACTATCCACTCGTGCGAAACCATGGGGTGAATCTTCTGTGTTTCTACTTGCAGAGTAAACTTAATTTCACGACAATTCCTTACTTAAAACCGTTATCCACAAGATATTTTAATTCGTCAAATTCGAAATTTATCTGCTCGTAATTGCTACTTTTAGGGATTTTTGCGTTGGAAACCGTGTAATTTGTCAATAACGCCTCCGTCATGGAATTTCTGTTTTTTTCCTGCGCACCCACAAAATAAAAATGTTCGTGATTTATTTTGGAGCAGTCGTTCCAGAATAACTTTATGTATGGGTTTGACCGATATTTGTTTTTATCCCAAGTTGACAGCATGAATTTTGCTGTTGTGCCGAACAGGGAATTTTTTAGTTTTTGTTCCTGCTGTTCGTCCCAACTGTCAAAATAGTCAACATGGCGACCAATATAAGGCGGATCGCAGTAAATAAAGTCATTTTCGCTTGCCATTGCTATTGTTTTCTCAAACGACTGACACAAAAATTGCCAGTCGTTTTGCAATATTTTTTGCTCAAAATGTGCAACTTGATTCACAATTTTTGTGATATACGCCTTAGAAAAACGCTGTGATTTGTGGCAATACGGCACATTAAAATTGTTGGTCTTATTAAAGCGTATCATGCCGTTAAAACAAGAACGGTTGAGAAATAGGAAGTCTAGCGGATTATGGTTGGTATTAAAGCGTGTGCGTATGTGATAATAGTGTTCTTCGCCTTTTTCGGCTAATATTGCCCCCTCGTCCTGCAAAAATTCTCTGACCATTTTGGCGGTTATTTTCCGCAATTTTAGGCTGTTGTAAAAATTTATTATGTGTGGATTTAGGTCGGCAAAAACAGCCTTTTGTGCCGCAATATTCAACCCCACAACGGCAGACCCCATAAAAGGCTCAATCCAGGTCATATCATTCTCAATAGTTATCGCAGATTTTATCAGGGGGAGCAATTTGGTTTTTATTCCCTGTATTTTGAACGGCGGTACAAATATTTTCTCGTTTTTCATAGCAATACCTCAATTTTTTGTGTTTTTTATATCTGCGGACAAACCACGATAAACTATATATTCGTCAAAGGAATTTAGATATTTACGTTGTCCAGTTGGTGTTTCTATCTGTATTTTACCAAAATTTGTCCAATAATCGTCAAAAATTTCTTCGCCAGCCTTTGCAAAAACGCCGTTTCCCAAAGCAATATCCGATATATTTTTTATACTGCCGATATTTGCGGTGTTTCCGCTGCCCGATTTGTCGCTTGCAATCCTCCATTTTTCAATGGCGAAAAACTTGAAATTATTGATTACGCTCGGTATATTTGGTAATTCTTCAAGGCTGTACGATTCAATTTCCGAGTTTTCAGATTTCCGAGAATAAATTATCCCCAAGCAAAAATGGGCGGAATATTGGTTGTACGGATATTGTATATTTTTTGAACTTTCACGATTGGTAAAATATTCACCGTGAGAGCCAAGCGTAAAGCCGTTGCATAAATCGGGACGTTTTTCATTGATATAAGTAGTTTTTAGGTCAACGGCAAATTTGATTTCGGCATTTTCGCTGTTTATAAATGTTACGTCAGGGTAATAATTTTGGTGGGTCGCAAGTTCTAGCGTGTAACCTATTCCCCTTGCAAAATCAAGGAAATATGGGAACAAATGTAACTCCAATATTTTTGAAATTATCTTGGTATCGGTGGAAATTGTGTAAATATTTTTGAAGATGTCAACGAAGCCTCTGATAGTCCATTCGCCGTCAAGGGTTATGCGTTGCCCCAAAGTTTCCGCAAATTCAGTTAAATAGCGTTGAAATGCGTGTTTTTCGGTTGCATATTTTGCTGATAATTTTTCAATCCCCATAATTTCTCCTTTTGTCTTGCAACTTTAGGAGAGTCTGTATTCAACATAACTTTTTAGACCATCTCCAAAAATCAATGATTTCCAAATACCATTATAAGCTATTTTATTTGGGCTTTCAAGCGAAAATTTTTCTGTCTACACAAATTAAATTTTTTAGTTTACAATTAATTTACCATTATTGGCATTAGTTTACCTTTATTTTAGACTTTTAGGGTTTTCGGTTAACATCTGTGGTTTATAATATACACAGTTAGCTGCAGCAACTAAAAATATTATAAAATAATACAAACTAAAATCGAAAGGTAAAAGGTGAGCAAAATGAATAAAAAGAAAAAGGCAGTAATAGCTCTAGCGGCGATAGCATTAATGGGTACAATAGGTGCAACAACAGCATATGCAGCAAACAACAGTTTGGGAGACATATGGACCGCCCGTTCACAAGCGAGAGGAAACGTTAGCGAGGAGCAAAGGGAACAAAGGTGGGAGTTGAGAAATGACCTATTTTCTCAACTCTTTGCAGGCAACATTATTGCTCCGAGCGATGAAACGATTGCCGAAAGGCAAGCCACAAGGCTCGGCTTAGCTGAACAATTTTATGGCGATGGCTTAATTTCGCAGGAGCTGTTCGACATCGTGGTTTCTTCTTTGGAAGCCGGAAGAGCAGAGTTTAACGCCGATGAAAGAATGGCTAACCGCAACGCTCTTTGGGAGCAAATTTCACGGGATGGCATATCTGCGGGGCTAATTGACGCAATGATTGCTGCGAGGGAAAGTAGCGAGCGACAAGGTGGTAGCAGAGGCGGTTGGTTTCGACAACAATAGCAGTAATAGATATTCCTAACAGTTAGCGAACGGGAAACTTCTGAAATTTTTTCGGGGTTTCCCGTTTGTATACTCGTGAGCGAAAATATTTTCCAAAAATCTTTTGATATTTTCGCTCACGATTCACAACGAAAAAGGTTTGTGTATGGTTTTGATTTGTGGTATCATTAGGATATGAGTTCTTTGTTAATAAGTCTAATACATAGGCGGTGGTTGCTTTGAGTATAAAACAGCGTTTGTTTATATCGAATATTCTGATGATTATTTTGCCAATCGTTTTTACTATTGTAATGTCTTTTGCTATATATCTCGTTTTTGTCGGAACAACCGGAATGGACCCGTTTTCAACCGGAGAAAACAGAAGCAACATTATTTTTGCTGACGAGTTAACTGCCAATATACTTTTGTATAGAGAAGTTTACACGCAAGTAGCAACGGCTGTTGTTATATACCAATCAGAATCCGGTTCATATCTTTTGGTGCTACCCGAATCCATGAGCGAACATTTGAGAAGCCAAGGCATACCGCCATATATTCCGGTTATTATGTTTTTTGGGTTGCTTATGATCATAATTTTTATAAATCGGCTTCTCACAAAATATATCTCGGGGCATATTATGACCGCTATAGACACGCTGGCGGGCGGAGTAAGTGAAATACGAGATGGGAATTTAGATTATCGCATTGAGTATTAGAACCGGCGGTCAATAAGATCGAAGTAAAGTATGCATGTGTGAAATCATGAACATATTCTCCGCATGAACAGTTAATATTTCATAGTCTTTAGACA
>WRKF01000099.1 GCA_009778165.1 Defluviitaleaceae bacterium | reverse complement strand
TGTAAATGACCTGACTGGCCTTTAGAAAAAATAGACATATCAGAAATGAGCTAAATCTTGATGGATTCAGCTACAACATTATTATACTAGGAGGTTACATGCACACAATTTTAGCGATAAATCCCGGTTCCACTTCCACAAAAATAGGGATTTTCAAAAATGAAACACCGATTTTTATCACCACTATCGAACACGACCATGAACAAATACAGCAGTTCCCAACAATTTCATCCCAAAAAGACTTTCGCTTACAGTTTGTGCTTGAGGCATTAAAAGCACAACAGATAGAGATTGAAACCCTAACCGGCGTAGTGGGGATTGGCGGGCTGTTACCACCGATAGAAACCGGAGGTTATAGAGTCACAAAAAAGATGGTGGATATGATAGAAAATGAAGAGGGGGTATCACCTCATGCTTCAAACTTGGGGGCAATTTTGGCTAATCTTTTAGCCGAACGTGCCGATTGCCAAGCCTTTATTTATGACGCTGTTTCCGCAGGGATCCTACCGGATGTGGCTCGTGTAACAGGCATTCCGGAGATTAACCGTCGCAGTTTGTCCCACACTCTTAACAGCCGAGCCCAGTCAATACAATACGCAAAATCTATCAACAAACCATTTGAAGAGCTGAATTTAGTTGTAGCTCATTTGGGTGGCGGTGTTTCTTTATCTTTGTACAAACAAGGCCGTTTGGCAGATTCTGTTGGGGACGATTTGGGGCCGTTTTCCTCGGAGAGGGCAGGCACCGTGCCTTTGATGGATTTTGTGGATTTTATATATAACAACGACCTAAGCAAAAAAGATGCCCAAAAACGCATACGAGGCGGTGGCGGGCTAAAGGCTCACCTGGGAACAGCCAGTTTGAAAGAAGCCGAGGACATGGTAGCGGCAGGGGACAAAAAAGCGGCACTGATAGTAGAGGCAATGTGTTACGGCGTATCCAAGTCAATAGGCAGTTTAGCTGCCGCCGCAAAAGGAAATATAGATGCCATCATACTAACCGGAGGAATGATGAACTCCAAGGTTGTATCTGAAAAAATATCAGACCACGTGAGCTTTATAGCTCCGGTAAAAATAATGCCGGGAGAGTATGAGCTAGAAGCTCTAGCGGGGGGTTGCCTTCGTATCATAACCGGGCAGGAAACTGCAAACGAAATATAAAAAAATCAGAAAAATTAGAAAAATCAAAGGAAATCCTATGAAATTTTATCAAGTAGACTCTTTTGCAAACAGACTATTTTCGGGAAACCCTGCCGGAATTTGCATTGTAGCAGGAGATTGGCCAAAAAAAAGCGTAATGCAATCCATTGCAGCAGAAAACAACCTCTCCGAAACCGCTTTTATTAAACAGCGGGACACCCAAGGACAAGAATGGGATATACGTTGGTTTGCCCCTTTAGCAGAGGTAAATTTGTGCGGTCATGCTACATTGGCGGCGGCTCATGTGCTTTTTTCCCATGAAAATATAAATGCTCAAAAATTGGCGTTCAATAGCAATAGTGGGCAGCTTTTTGTGGAAAAACAGCAACATGGGCTTCTTGTTTTAGATTTCCCAAAAGACAATATTCGGCAAATTGAGTGGAACAAAAAGCTAGACTGTTTTAATTTTACTCCAAAACAGGTTTGGTGCGGCACAGAGGAATATATGCTGATAGCGGAAAGCCAAAGCCAAATATACAACGCTGTGTGTGATTTAGAAAAAGCAGCCAAGATAGACCTCTCCGGTTTTATTATTACAGCAGAGGGAGAGGATGGCAGCGGTTTTGATTTTGTATCCCGCTATTTTTCACCAAAAATTGGCATTAATGAAGATCCGGTAACGGGGTCTACCCACACTTTGCTTGTGCCTTATTGGCAGAAAGTATTAAAAAAAGATGAATTTATCGCATACCAAGCCTCTGCAAGAGGTGGTGCTTTGTTTTGCCACGCCCTGGGAGAACGGGTAAAAATAGGAGGTTACGCCGTAACATTTTTGCAAGGAGAGATATTGTTATGAGTTTGTTAGATTTAACAGACTTAGCAATGCCTTATGACAGTATCGCCATTATTGGAACAGCAAAAAACGCTGGAAAAACCACGACTCTTAATTATATGATAAATGGTTTGAACCGCAAAGGTATCACCCTTGGTCTTACAAGTGTTGGGCGAGATGGAGAAAATATAGATATTGTTACGCATACCCCGAAACCGGAGATTTTTGTGATAAAAGGCACAGTGCTAGCCACAGCAGAAAGGCTTTTGTCGTACTGTGATATTACAAAACAGGTGTTGCATATTGCAAACATATCAACACCGTTTGGGCGGGTTGTTGTGGTGCGTGCAATGTCGTCCGGTTATGTTCAGCTCGGGGGACCTTCTATCACAAAACAAATAGGCGAAATTATACCAATAATGGAGCGGGAAGGAGCGCAAAAATCTTTAATAGACGGTGCGCTAAACCGTATAACCCCGGCTGATCCAAAGATAGCTCAAGCGGCTGTTTTGTGTGTGGGAGCAACCGGAGCAAATTTACAAAAAGTAGTAGAGCATACACAATTTTTAGTTAAAATACTTTCCTTGCCACAAGTTGAAACTTTGCAAAAAAACGATATTTTTTTTGCGGGAGCCGTAAGCGACCATGTTTTAAAAAAAATTGTGTTAAGCGGCGAAAAGCTAAATGATAGGCGTATAATAGCAGAAGATTCCGGCAAATTTTTTATACAGCCTCAAACATTTGAAAAGTTAGTAGCAAAAGGTGCAACCCTGGCTGTAAAACAAGCAACCAATTTGCTTTGCGTAACTATTAACCCTACATCTCCTTATGGTAGCGGGTTTAACCCAAAAGAATTTTTGCAAAAAATGCAAGAAGCAGTGAATGTTCCCGTTTTTGACGTTATATAGTAGATTAGCTTAAATGGTTTTGAAAAAATGTTTAATCTTAATGAAATGCAAAAAGAAGCAATTGGCCTTAAATTTATTATGAGTCAATTGCATTCTTACAGTCCTTATGGAAAAGAGGAGATTAAAAAAATCACCTGTTTTGTTCCTGGTTCTGAACAAGAATTAGAAAAAGAATTGGATAATATCGGCAGGATTTTAAAGTTTAAAGATGATAATCCACAGCATATAGAAAGGATTGTGCAGTGCCTTACGCAGTTCAAAAATATATGGGGCATTATAAAAAAAATTCCTGATAGCACTTTAAACGAAGTGGAGCTTTTTGAGATTAAAGGATTTTTGCTTGATTTTGCTGTTTTTTTTGAAACTTACGAAAACAAGGATTATAACGTGGATTTGTGGGGGATACAATTTGCCGAAATGACAGAGGCGTTAAAAATTTTAGACCCCACAAGCGGCGGTGTAGCACCTTTTCATATTGATTCAGTATATTCCCAAACTTTAGCTCAGATAAGGCAAGAAAAATTTAAAATAGAGAGAAAAATAGAATTTTTGGAGCCGGATAAAAAAGAAGAAAAAGAGCGGCTTTTGGAACAAAGGCGGTTGTTGGCTAGCCAAGAAGAAGATGAAGAGCTAATTGTAATGCAGGAAATCACAAATAATTTGCGTCTATATCTTGATGTTTTTGCTCGGAATATGGTAGCGATTGGCAAGTTGGACCTTGTTTTACAAAAGGCATATTTGGCGGATTGCTACAACGCTACCCGCCCCAAAATCGGCAAAAACAATATTTCTATAGTAGACGTGGAAAATCCATATATAGCACATTTTTTAGCGCAAAAGGGCAAAAAAATGACGAAAATATCTGCCCGCTTCGATCAAGGAGTTACAATGATAACCGGAGCAAATATGGGGGGGAAAAGTGTCGCTTTAAAAACTATTGTGTTAAACGCTGTTTTGTTTCAGATGGGTTTTTTTGTGTTTGCAAAATCTGCTGTGTTGCCTCTTTTTCACGACATTTGTTTAATATCGGAAGATATGCAAGACGTAGAAAAAGGGCTTTCTACTTTTGGTGCAGAAATTTTTTATTTTAATGGCATTATAAACAAAATTCGCAAAAGTTTCATGTTGTTAGCTATAGATGAGTTTGCCCGAGGTACCAACCCAAAAGAAGGAGCAGGGATTGTTAATGCCATCGCTACATTTTTGTCTGCACAAAATGCCATCTCTATAATGACTACCCATTACGATGGTGTAGTGCAACCAAATTTTGGGCATTATCAGGTGGCAGGGCTTACAGCTTTTTCTGCAAATGGCATAGAGCAATTCAGAGAAAAAGCTAAGACAGGGTTGGATTTTATAACGGAACATATGGATTACAGTTTGGTGCAAGTGAACCACAATACAGAAATCCCAAAAGACGCTGTTAACATTTGCCGTATTATAGAGCTAGACGAGGAGGTTTTAAAGTTAATAGAGGGCAATATTGAGTAGGTCAAATTCCCAAAACTCTCCTAAAAAACTTTGCAAAACCGTCATGATTTTCATATTTATCGGAAACTTCTTCGTCAAAATAATATTGTCCACTCTCAATATTAACCGACAAACTATCCAACGGAAATCCAATCTTTCGCTTGTTATGCGGCTTATCTACAATGTGAAACGGCGGCGAAGCTATATCGTCCGCCATATGTTCATGTATCTGCCCATTTTCTAAAATTAGACAAATTGCGTTTTTATATCTAGCAGTCATTTTTCCGCCCATTTCGGCGGCTAATGCGGAATAATAGGCGATTGCTTCGGCATCGTTCATATGGTCGTTTGTGCCACGCACGTTGATACCGGGTTGCCTTTCCTCGGAAAGCCCATCTATGTAAAGCCCGCTATCGCAAGAAAAAAGCGGCACACGCAGGGCTTTGTAGTAGGCAAGAGCCTTGATTTTGGCGTTGTCAAGTGGGCTGTTGCCGTTTTCTACAATTTTTGGCATTTCTGCCAAATCTAAGGATATATCTGCAAGGCTTGAAATCGTTATATCAAGCTGTTTTAGGCAATTTCTCATAAAAGAGATTTTGCTTTGATTGGTGGTTGCGTACAGTAAATCCATGGTATCCTCCTTTGTGCTACAAATCTAACGGGCCTTTGAGTGCAAAATTATATATGTCAAACCCGCCGGTTTTTTCAAGCACATAATCCTTTATTTTTTCGGCTTGCTCAAACATAACGCTCATATCCGAGCTATCAAACCCCGCCAAAACTAATTCCAGAAAAACCTCGTCATTATACTGCGGCAAATTGTAGTTTTTGCGATATGTATCGTCCGTCAGCCATTTGTACAACTTCTGATAATTCGGCACGGGCGAGCAAATATAACGTGAATAGAAAACGAAAATATTTTGCAAAAAAATGTAATATTGCATTGCAAAATCCGCTTTATTATCGGCTTTCGAGCGTGTTAATTCGTCAAAATTATCCCACACCGCATACTTGCCCATTTTTATCTGAAATTCCTCAAGTTTTGGGAAATTTGTCGATTTTTTTTGGATGCAATATTCACGTAAATGCTCGGCTGTGGAATCTTTGTTGAACAGGACAATGCCGTTGAGTATCATGTTTATCTCGAGTATTGCCACATTGGAGTAAGACGAATCAATATATTGCTTGATTTGCCTGATTGGATTCGCAAAATATTCTATGTGGAATCCGTCAGCTAGCCTGTTGCCGCGCTCTCGCCAGTCGCAATTATCGTTTAATGCAATGTATAAATCGATGTCCGAGAATTGGTCGGCGTTGCCCACGGCGTGGCTACCCGCTAAAAAGACTGCCACAATATCGTCGTTAAAGCTGCAGTTTTCTATGAATTTCTGTGCTGCCAATTTATAATTTTTCATTTCTGCTCCTTATCTCTTTCTTTACGTCGCAAAGCCGCATTTAGCCGCCGGGCTTCTTCACAGCACGAGATATAGTGGTCAATGGCATCTTCAAAGTCACGCTTCAAACAATCCAGTGTCTGACCATGATACATGATTAGACCTTTCATAATGCCAACGACTTCTCCGCAAAGCAGATTATCCTCGGCTGAATATTCGACAGTTCCCAAATAGCCTTTATATTCTAGGTAGTCGCTCAAATCAATCCCTTTCAAAACTTTTCTTTCATGCTCCCATCTTTAAAGGCTTTTAACAATGAAGTCAAGCCTTCTATTTCTTTCAAAATCCCTTTACCGGCAGACGTTTGCTATCGCAGTTGTTTTTGTGTGGTTTGTCCGCCGCAGAGGTTATTATGCTTGCGATGCTTTTTGCTTTCGTTGATTGTCAAGTTCTTTGCATTCAGCTAAAAATTCGTCAAAATCTATGTTGTCAAGCCAGTTGCCGCGCTCGGCGGTGTAATCTTTGATACGGCACTCGCCGTTGTCGGGTTTGGAGCGTTCAATGCTATCAATATCTTCCACCCCTAATTCCCTTGTAAATCCCGCTAATTCCGCCTTTCTTAACTCGGACGGATTGCGAACATCAAGTGTTTTTATCATTTTAGTATCTCCATAAGCCAAATTGCGGGATTATAAGCCTTACAGCCTATCCCGTTGACCGCTCTCAGCAAACGGTCGTCTGTTGTTAAAAATACTGCACCGCACATCTCTGCCAAAGCAACGTGCAAGCTGTCCACTCGCTTAACGCCGTGTAATTGCAATTCAGCGGAACGTTGCTCGGTGGTAGAGGTTATTTCCACCCATTCTGTTGCGACGGAGTACAGGTTTTGTACCTTTTTAAGGCGGTCTGCATCGCGTAATTTCAGCAATTCTCGTTCTATTACGCTACTGGCAACCAAAATCCAGTCCCCTTGCTTGCAGTGTGTGATAATGCTACGCACCGCCGCCGCCTCAATATGAACACGCTCTTGCGACAAATCATCAAATGGACGATTATAGCAACAAACGTCCATGTAAATTTTCACGTGTACACCAACTTTCTTAATAGCACAATTCCGGTTTTTAGGGAAATTTTGCTTGTGTCCACTTAATTTTATTTTATGAAGAGATAGAATTAAGTGGAATAGCTACATATTTCAAAACTTTCAAAACTTTCAAAACTTTTCTTTCATGCTCCCATCTTTAAAGGCTTTTAACAATGAAGTCAAGCCTTCTATTTCTTTCAAAATCCCTTTGCCGGCATCGGTATCTCTCACTATTTTTCTTTCAACTGCTTTTTCGTTTACCATTATCTCATATTTTATGTCTTTTTCTTCTCGTATAACTTCCTCTACAGAGCTGAAGGGTTCATTTGCATATAATACCAAGCCATAAGAGTCGTAGCTCAAGGTATACCCTGCCCTGCCTGTTTCTTTTCTGTAGGACTTTGCAAAACCGCCGTCTATAACCAATAGCTTTCCGTTGGCTTTTATTGGGCTTTCTCCATCTTTTTCTTTGATTGGAGTGTGGCCGTTTATCACATGAGATGTTTCTCTACACATCTCAAACTCGTCAAAAATTTTCAAACAGGTGCTTTCTTCTATCGCATATTTATAATATGGGTTTCTAACTTCTTTGTGTGGCTGCTTGTCGTCTATAAAATACCGCTCAAACGTAGCGGCTTTGTCTTTCCCAAACAAGGGAGATTTAGGACCACACCAAAAATACCACATAAAATCTAGGTTTTTTTGGTTATTTTTTTTAAAAAAAGTTTTGCGTATTATGCTTTCTGTAGCATCAAAGTATTTTTTTCCTGACAGGCGATCACCCAACCCTTTTATGGATATAACGTCAAAATCTCCATTTTCATCCATGGGGATACAACCGTGGAACAGCAGATTGGAGTTAAAACGTTTATAAAGCCCACCATTTGAATATAAAAAGTTCATGTGTCTGTTTAAAAGCTCACTGTGCATAAACGATTCCTGTAGTCGGTCAATCACATTTTCTTCTTCTTCTGTTAACTTGTGTGGGTTGGCAGGGTCAATGGTGGGAAAACTCTTGTCGTTAAGCAAATATGTAACACCACCAATATTTATTGTGTGGTCATCAAAATTAATTTTATCCAGGAGCAGTCTATCTTCCATCATGAATTCTGGACGACGTTTTATTAAACTACCCTCCAGTTTAAATTGGATTATGGCAATAGCTTTTTGGATTTTTGCCATTATTTTTTCGTCATTTTTTACATATTTATTGTAATTGTGTACTTTGGGCAAAAATTTTTCTGAAACTTCGTCGTCATATGTTTCGAGGGCAAAGGTAGCCAGTGGCCTGGTGTTTATACCATACCCTTCTTCCAGTGTTCTTATATTATCGTATCGGCTACATATTCTTATAACGTTACAAATACATTCTTTGCTACCGGCGGCCGCCCCCATCCACAACACGTCGTGGTTACCCCACTGCACATCTACACTATGAAATTTTACAAGAGTGTTCATAATTTCTTCTGCAGAAGGTCCCCTGTCGTATATATCTCCGACTACGTGCAGATGGTCTACTGCCATTCTTTTTATTAACCCCGAAATAGCAACAATAAACTCATCGGATTGGTTTAGCTCCACTATAGAGTTTACTATTTGGTTGTAATATTTTTCTTTGTCCGGTGAAATTTCTTGTATGTTCAAAAGCTCGTCTATTATGTAGTCGAAGCCACTGGGAAGTGCTTTTCTCACTTTTGATCTGCTATATTTTGAGCAAACATCCCTCGCTACTTTTATGAGCCTATATAGAGTTATTTTGTACCATTCCTTCAAATCGGATATTTCTTTTTTTATTGCTACTAGCTTTTCCTCCGGGTAGTATATAAGGGTTGCCAACAGAGATTTTTCTTGGGAGGTTATTTGGTGTGTAAAAATATCTTCTATTTTTTTTATTATAATACCAGAGCCGTTTCGTAAAATATGGGAGAAGGAGTCATATTCTCCGTGTATATCAGACAAAAACAGCTCTGTACCCTTTGGTAAATTAAGGATGGCTTGCAAGTTTATAATTTCTTCCGAAACTTTTTGAACATTTGGATATTGTTTTGCTAAAAGCTGTAAATAAACTTTTTCGTACATTTTGCATTCGCCTCCTTTTCATTACACAACATTATACAAAATACAAAGCATTATACAATATGGTATAATCCTAAAGGGAGTGATCTACTGATACGCTAGGATTGCCCGAAACCCTTGCATCGTTTAAAACTTCTTGCAATGCGGCGGTTGCTCTGCCACCACCGGCGTTAAGTGCAGTAGAGCTGCCGCTTGTGTGACGACGTTCTTTTTCGTAAAGGGATTCGTAGTCGGTTGGGTCTTCGTTTACTCTGCGTAGCGACATGGCTTTGCCATACAAAGCAGGGTCGTGATCTTGCAAAAAATTGTGATCCTCTTGCGGCACATTATCTCCGTTAATAATGCGGCCAGCTATACGCAGCGCTTTTATTTGTGCTCGCCAAAAAGCCGCTGCGGCTTCGGTTTGCTGGCGAACCTCTGCCATTTGCTCTCTCATACTTTGCAAATCTCTTGCCAGATCGGTCAACATTTGTTCACGAGCAGACGCAACTCCTTCATCGGAAATATTGAGGTGTACCCAAGGGTCTGAAAGTGTTTCATTAACTTGGTTTCGTTGCTGTCCTGCCCTGATTAGCATTTCCCCCGTTCTGCCCAACGCACTGTTGCCTGATGCCAAACTGCGTCTGCTTGCGTTTTGTGATGCCATTAGGCTCATTAGGTTCATTTGGTTCATTTGATTCATAATACGTCACCTCCTATAATTGATTATAGCACTTTTACCTGGAATTGTCCATTTTAAAAGCAATAATGCAACAAAAGTGCTAAATTATAAAAGCAAAGGAAAACAAATTAACTTTTTTGAGTTAAAGTGGTAACAAAACGTTAATTTGCTATAACTTAATCAATATCTTCGAGCCAAGCCTGTACTGTCATATCACTTGGCATTATGTAACCACCGCGGGGGGAAAGACTGTAACCAATCACTGCCGGACCGTCCGTTGCGCAAGAGCGTTTGTACTGGTTTGTAAAAAAGCGTTTATAAAATTTTTGCAAATGGTTTTTTATCTCTTCTTCTTGCAGATTTTCAAATGCCTGCCCCGCCAAAAACAGTATTTTCTTTGGAGCGATGTTTTTTAGTGTATAATACAGGAAAAAATCGTTAAGTAGGTATGAGCCTATTAGCTCCTCTGTTTTTTGAGACATTTGCCCATCATCTGTTGGGGGTAGTAGTTCCGGGCTTATTGGGGTCGTTAATATTTCCTCTAGGGGTTGTGATAGGGTGTCGTTCGTTTGTTGTATATGGCGGAGCATGGCTATTATGAGAGTTTTTGGCAGCCCGCCATTTACATTGTACATGCTAATGTGATCCCCACCATATGTGGAAAAACCCAGGGCATTTTCGGACATGCCCCCGCTGCCTACCACCAACCCGTTTTCCATGTTTGCTATATCCATCAATATTTGGGTGCGTTCCCGTGCTTGGGCATTTTCGTAAGTAATATCTTTTTTGGCGGAATCTAAACCAATATCGTCAAAGTGTTGATTTACAGCGTTCACTATGCTTATTTCCTTAAAGCTGGCACCTGTTGCTTTTATTATATTTGTGGCGTTGGAATACGTTTTGTTGCTTGTGCCAAAACCGGGCATAGTAATTGCGATAACATCTTTCGGGTCTTTACCCATCATTTTAAAGGCTTCCACAGTTGTAATCAGAGCTAGGGTAGAATCTACACCACCGGAAACTCCAACAATGGCTTTTTTTGCACCAACATGAAGGATGCGCCGAACAAGGGCAGCTTGCGTTGCTTTAATTGCGACTGCCAGCTTTTCTTTTTCCAACACAAACGGGGCAGATGATATTTTGCGGTTTATTAAGTTTATTGCAGGTTTTTCCTCGAATCCCTTCACAAAAATCGCTTTTTTGCCGACAGGTTTGTAACGTGGATCTAACATATCTATATCTATTGTAGTAGCAATCGTTGTGGTGTTTTGGCTGTATTCTTCTCCTTTGGCAAGGAGTTTGCCGTTTTCTGCTATTATGCTGTGGCCGTTGTATACCATATCTGTTGAAGATTCCATCATGCCCGGGCCAACTTGTATTAATGCTCGCCCAATGCCGAGAGCTTTTGCTTGAGCTACTTTGTCTTCCATTGCATTTATCGGCACTGCCCAAGGGTCGATTATTATTTGGGCTTTGCTAAATCTGCTTTCGTTGGTCGGTTGGATAATCTCCAGGGTTGTATTTCCCATGGAAAAAAGTGATTTTTCTCTGTGTTTTGGTGTGCTAAACCAACGAGTTTGTTCTATAGTGGGGTGTTTTGCTATTTTTGCTAAAATGTAGCCACCACTAATGGCAACCATACAGTTATATAACTTGCCATGGATTAAAATAGGTGCTCCGACAAAGGCAAGAACCGTCGTTCCTTCTGTTTCTTTCTCTATTTGAGCTATTGCCTGTTGGCATTTATTTATAAGAGTGGGTTGAAAAAACAGATCCCCGCATGTAACACCACAAAGGCAAAGTTCAGGCAAAACCAAAACATGTAGACCCTTTTCGTGAGCATCTTTTATTATTTTTATTATTTCTTTTTCGTTTGCTACGGGGTTGCCCAAAACAAGTTTTGGCACAGCAGCAGAAACATGTATAAAATTGTGAAAATTATGAAAATTGTGCATTAAAAAACCTCATATATACAACATTAGGCGATAGGCAACTTTATTACATATTTTAGCACTTTTACCTGGGGTTGTCCATTTTAAACGATGATTCTAATTCGAACTATGAAACTCTCTATGTCACACTTGATGTCACACTCTATGTGTGACTCAAATAAAGAAATCAAGAAAATATACCACTTTCGGCAAATTCTCAAAAATTTCGTGAAAATGTTACAAAAAAAATCTTGAAATAGACAAAATTTTGGCGTTCCCCAAAAGAAAGATATGCGTGTTCACAAAAATGCATGGCAAAATCAACAAAAACAGGTATTAATTGTACACATTCCTAGTCAGAAAGACCCTCTATACCCCCCCCCCCCCC
>WRKF01000098.1 GCA_009778165.1 Defluviitaleaceae bacterium | reverse complement strand
ACTCAAAACTCCCCTTATCCAAAATCATGTTTGGGTGCTTATTGAATTGCGATAAGTTGCTTGAGGTTTTGGGGGGTGGTGAAAATTGATTTCCGTGAAAAAATCTTGATAAATGTTGAATATGTATGATACATATGATATAATGTAGTATAGTGTTTTTTCGAAACATTATACGTATAACTACTGTGCTTAACGTTTGGTATTTCAAAAACAAAATTAAACACAATAGTTTCCTAATCTCGGCAGTTCCAACATTAATAAAAAGGTCAATTTAAAACGGAAAGCTATAGTTATTAGGAGAGGTGAGTTAATCATGAAAACATTAAGTGATAGCGAGTTTGAACTTTTCAGAAAGCATATCAAACAAAGGTATGGCATAAACTTAACTGACCAAAAGAAATCTTTGGTATATTCACGGTTGCGTAGCATAATAGAAGTGAGAGGCTTAAAATCCTTTAAAGAATATTACGATCTTCTCCTATCCGATAAAGATGGAGAGCTTACAAAAGAATTTGTAGGCAAAATTACCACTAATCATACATTTTTTATGCGAGAAAAGGAACATTTTGACTATTTATTAGACAAAATATTGCCTATAGTAGAAAAAAAGCACAATTCCACAAAAGATATACGGTTGTGGTGTGCTGCCTGTTCTAGTGGAGAAGAAGCCTATATGCTCCAAATGGTATTGCGAGAATACTTTGAAAACAAGTCCGGTTGGAACACGGAAATATTGGCGACGGATATATCAAACACCGTGCTAAACAAGGCGTATAGGGGCATTTACCCAACAGATGCTCTTGAAGTATTACCGGAAACTTGGCGTAGAAAATATTTCAAACAACACGATGCCCATCACATGGAAGCAGAAAAAATTTTAAAGGAAAATATTACTTTTGCCAAGTTCAATTTGATAGAGGATAAATTTAATTTTAAAAAACAGTTCCAAGTAATATTTTGCAGAAATGTAATGATTTACTTTGACGCAGAAACACGCAACAACCTTGTTAACAAGTTTTACGATGTATCGGAATCGGGTGCACACTTGTTTATAGGCCAATCAGAAAATCTTAGCTACACAGATACAAAATACAAATATGCTATGCCGGCAGTTTACAAAAAACTATAAAAATGTTACAATGGAGGAAGATTTGTGTGTGTTATGGCAAATTAACTTTTCATTAACTTTTTTAAATTCAAGAAAGTTAGTTTGCTTTCCTAAATTTAGCACTTTTATTGCTTTTAAATTGGGCAACCATTAGTAAAAGTGCTACAAAAATTTTATACGGAGGTGCCGATTAAAATGGATGATTTTGATAGAGGTGCGATGCTGGAGTCCTTCATACAGGAAATGGGTATATTGGTCGACCAGCTTGAAAACACAATGGTACAAACCGGTGAGGTGTACACCAAAGAGCAGATAAATGAAATTTTTCGTATTATGCATACAATAAAAGGCTCGGCCTCTATGATGCTTTTCACAGAAATGGCTGACGTTACCCATTCCGCCGAAGACCTTTTCTTTTTTCTGCGGGAAAATACACCAACGGTAGATGTTGACTATGCTACAATAACAGACTTGGTTTTGGAATCTGTAGACTTTATTAAGTTGCAGCTTGCACATATGGAAGACGGAGAAACGTTGGATGAAAAGCCTCCCGAACTCATGAAAAACCTTAAAGATTGCTTGAGCAATATTAAAGGCGAGGGAGAAGGAACTGATGCGGCTACTGCACAAACTTCTGCCGGTGTTCAGCCTACACAAGGTCTTCCGGTTGCGACAGGAGATGTTAACAGATATTCTGCCTTAATATTTTTTCAAGAAGGCAGTGAAATGGAAAATGTTCGTGCATTTACCGTAATACATAATTTGAAAGATGTGGCAACAGATGTGGTAACCGTCCCCGGGAACGTACTGGATGAGGATTCTATTTGGTCAATACGTTCCAATGGCTTTCGTTTGGAGTTTAGCAGTAACCACAGTTTGGAACAAATACGCAACACTTTAATGCAAAGCATTTATATAAAAGATATGCAATTAGAAAAAATTAGTGGCGAAGCAGACCCTAGTACTAATGTGTACATGACAACAATAAAGTTTCAAGCTGAAAGCCAAATGGAAAATGTGCGTGCCTTTGCTCTTGTTAACAACATAAAGGACACTGTCACAATACTTAAACAACACCCGGGAGATTTGCTAGATCAGGCAAGTGCAGAGGTTATAAGGAAAAAAGGATTCACAATGACTGTCGCCACAGACCTTAACTACAGGGAGTTAGAGAGCATTTTGCAACAGACAATCTATTTGGAAGAATTAACACTTAGCCAGGTGGAATCTGCTGCACAACCAACCAACCAAGACGCTACAGAAGATGAACTGGCGAAAGAGGGCGTTGCTCTATTGGCTAGCGCAGGTGATAGTGACCCATTGGTAGATGCTTTTGGACAGTTGGGAGATACTGTTTCTGCGGCACCTCCGGCAATCGCTCAGGCAGTAGCGGTAGAGTCTACCCCTGCACCCGTGGCGGCACCTGTTTTGGCTACTTCGACAGCTGCGTCGGATGCCCCGCGTGCCAAAAGGGCGGCGAGTTCATCTGTCGGTATGGCATCAGACAACGACGATTCAGACCAATCAAAAGAAAAAGCCGGAGCTAAAAAGCCTACTACACACAGCATAAATGTAAATGTAAACAAACTTGACCAACTGCTCAATCTGGTTGGGGAGCTTGTTATATCCGAGGCTATGGTAACACAAAACCCGGAGCTGGAGGGACTTGAGCTTGAGAGCTTTACAAAAGAAAGCAGGCAATTACGGAAAATAATAACAGAGATACAATATACCGTTATGTCCATGCGTATGGTTCCGTTGGCACCAACATTCTTTAAAATGCACCGTATAGTGCGAGACATGTGTCGTCAGCTCAAAAAAGACGTACACTTAGAGGTTATCGGCGACGAAACAGAAGTGGACAAAAACATAATAGAACACATTTCCGATCCGCTCATGCACATAATCCGCAACTCTCTTGACCATGGTATAGAAAAACCCGAGATTCGTATGCAAAAGGGTAAAAGCGGGCAAGGAACAGTAACACTTGAAGCAAAAAACAGCGGTGGCGATGTTTTGATTATTATAAAAGACGACGGTGCCGGCTTCAATAAAGAAAAAATATTGGAGAAAGCCTACCGCAACGGGCTTCTCGTTAAACCGGAAGAAGAGTATACAGAAAAAGAAATTTACCAGTTTATTTTTTACCCCGGTTTTTCTACAAACGAAAGTGTTACAACGTTTTCTGGTAGAGGTGTTGGCATGGACGTTGTTAACACCAATTTGGACCATGTTGGCGGCACTGTTATCGCCGATAGCATTGAAGGGGAAGGCAGTAGCATTACTCTAAAAATACCACTAACCCTAGCCATTATAGACGGTATGCTTATAAAAATCGGAAACGATAAATACACAATACCTATTATGGATATTCGTCGTTCACTAAAAGTAACAAAAAACGACATTATATTTGACCCTAATGGCAACGAGATGATAAAAATCAGGGGCGAGGTGTATAACCTGGTTCGTCTTAACAACTTTTTTGGTTTGGATATAGGCTACGAAAATGTAGAGGACGGAATAGTGCTTATGCTTGAAAACGGTGAAAAAACCGTGTGTGTATTTGCCGACGAACTTGTAGGCGAGCAGCAAATAGTTGTTAAAAATATCCCTAAGTATATCAAAAAAGTGCATGGCCTTAGCGGTTGTACATTGCTTGGTAATGGAGATATTAGCCTTATTGTAAATGTTCCTGCGTTTTTTGATGTATAGAAAAGGAGGTATCGTGAAATGGAAACAGAAAGCATAAAGCTAAATCACATCGGCTCCGACACAATGGATGACAAATACCTGATTTTCAAAGTTGAAGAAGAGGAGTTTGGTATTGAAATATCCACCGTGCAGGAAATAATAAATATTGTACCTATTACTCGTGTGCCGCACACACCAAACTACTTAAAAGGGATAATTAACTTGCGGGGCGATTTGGTGCCAATAATAGAAGTTAGAAGCAGATTTATGATGGAGCATAGACCATACGATGACCTTACTTGCATTATAGTATTGGAGCGAGAAGAAGAAAAAATCGGTCTTATAGTAGACGAGGTACACGAGGTAAAATATATAAGTAAAGAAAATACTTCTTACCCTCCATCCGCAAAGTTATCTTATGCAAACCAGTTTGTAAAAGGTTTGGGACATGTAGAAGAAAAAGTGATTCTTCTTATCGAACCCCATGACTTGTTGCATGATGACTAAAAACCCTAAAAAATACCGGATTTATCGTAAGTCAGCTGTTTCGATAAATCCTGTGCGGGGTGTGTTGAATAAACGAAAAAAAGATACAGAGCTTTTAAAAAGTGTGATTATATAGCCGATTAACCTAATTTCCGTTAAAGATTTTTGCGATTTTTAAGCTAAGCCGCTATAGCAGTTCCATTTTTGATTAATCTGTTGTGTAAAATTTTTCGGGTTGTTCAGCACGCCCATCTGTTAGCGTTTTTAATATAGCACTTTTCTTAACGGTTGTCCCAACCTTAAAAATCACAAAGCGCTAAATTAATGAAAGCAAATTAACTTTTGTGATTAAAAAAAGACAAGGAGAAGTTAGTTTGCTATAAATAAGGAAGGAAATAGTGTGAAAGTATTAATTTTTTCCCATGGAGATTTACTTAATGCATTGAAAGACGGTTTTAAAAATAATTCTAATTTTAATGTTATTGGGGTTACCTGTTCTATCGAGGAATTAATTAAGATGGTAGGCGATCAGGGCAGAGTAGTTGTTGTGATGGATTTGACCACAACCGAAGAAATGTTTACTGATGTGGTTGCAGTTGCCAAATCCAAAGACATTCGCATTATAGCAGTATGTAAAGATGTTCGCCGAGGGTTTACTTTTCTAAAAAATGGAGCCCAAGATATGGTGGTAGCTCCATTTAAAAGAACCCCGCAAGATATGAAATCTTTTGCCCAAAACCTTGTTTCTAAGGTAGGTAAAGTTTTTAAAGAATATGACACAAATACAAAATCACTAAAGCATAATTTTGACAAAAAGGTAGTGAATATAATAGCTATTGGCTCATCTACCGGCGGTACAGAGATAATTTTGAAAATATTAAAAAAACTGCCCAAAGACACTCCACCAATACTTATTGTACAACACATGCCCGCTGTTTTTACAAAAATGTATGCAAAAAGGCTAAATGCCCAGTGTCCTATGAGTGTGTGGGAAGCCGACGACGGCGACAAACTGGAAAATGGCCTTGCTTTGGTTGCCCCCGGCGAAATGCACATGCGTTTGCAGATGAAAAACGGCAAATATACCGTTACCTGCAAAAGAGAGGCATCTGTTGGTGGGCATGTACCATCTGTAGATGTGCTGTTTAACTCTATTGCAGATTTTACTAACCGAAACGCCATAGGTGTTATATTAACGGGGATGGGGTCCGACGGGGCAAGCGGTTTGTTGCGTATGCGGCAAAAAGGGGCATATACAATAGGACAAGACGAAAAAAGCAGCGTAGTATACGGTATGCCAAAAGTAGCGCACAGCATGGGTGCGGTAGTGGTGCAAGCTCCACCAGATGAAATTCCTCAGTTAATAATGGATAGGGTTTCGTCTTTTAAAGCTGTTTAAAATAGGAGAATTAATAACAAATGGTTACAATGGACAAAATTACTGCTTTGGCAAAAGGCAGAGGTTTTATTTATGCCGGTAGTGAAATATACGGAGGGCTGGCAAACACTTGGGATTACGGCCCCTTGGGGGTAGAGTTCAAAAACAACATAAAAGCTGCGTGGTGGCAAAAGTTTGTGAAAGAGAACCCCTATAATGTAGGGTTAGATGCCTCTATACTAATGAACCCTCGTGTTTGGGAAGCCAGCGGCCATGTTGGTGGTTTTAGCGACCCCTTAATGGACTGTAAACTTTGCAAGGAGCGGTTTAGAGCCGACAAAATAATAGAAGAATTTAATGAAGCAAAAGGCACTCCCTTGATTGTGGACGGTTGGGAAAAAAATGTAATGAAAACCTATGTGGAAGACAACAAAATACCCTGCCCCAGCTGTGGTGGTCACGATTTTACAGAAATCCGCGAGTTTAACCTTATGTTTAAAACTAGCCAAGGTGTTACGGAAAGCAGCAAAAACGTTGTGTATCTTCGCCCTGAAACTGCCCAGGGCATTTTTGTTAACTTTAAAAATGTGCAGCGAACAAGTCGCAAGAAAATTCCGTTTGGCATTGCCCAAATCGGAAAAGCATTTCGCAACGAAATAACCCCGGGCAATTTTGTGTTTCGCACAAGGGAATTCGAGCAAATGGAGCTAGAGTTTTTTTGTCATCCAACAGAGGACGAAAAGTGGTTTAGATACTGGGTAGATTTTTGCCAAAAATTTTTAAAAGATTTGGGAATGAAAGATGAAAATATTCGGTTGCGCAATCATTCAAAAGATGAACTAAGCCATTATAGCAAGGACACAACAGATATAGAGTTCAAATTTCCCTTCGGATATGGGGAGCTATGGGGTATAGCTAACCGCACAAACTATGATCTGCAAACCCATACAGACAACAGCGAAGATGAGCTAATATATTTCGATCCCGCAACCCAAGAAAAATTTGTTCCCTATTGTATAGAGCCGAGTTTGGGGGCTGATCGTGTGGCTTTGGCTTTTTTGTGCAATTCTTATGAAGAAGAGGAGATAGCACAAGGGGATGTTCGCACTGTGTTGCGGTTGCACCCCGTTTTAGCTCCGGTAAAAGCCGCTATTTTGCCTCTTTCAAAAAAACTAGCCGAACCTGCTCACGAAATGTACCTTCAGCTAACGAAAATTTTTGCCTGTGAATATGACGAAACAGGTTCGATAGGAAAACGCTACAGACGACAAGATGAAATAGGTACTCCTTTTTGCATTACATACGACTTTGATAGTCAAACAGACAATACTGTAACAATTCGACACAGGGATAGCATGGAACAAGAACGAATGTCAATTGATGAAATTATAACGTACATTCAAAACAAAATTAATTTTTATTAAATTTCCATTAAATTTCTATATAATTAGGAAGCTATTGTGCTTAATTTCATTTGATAACCTAGAAATTAAGCGAAATAGCGTAGGTGACAACATGAAAATATTGAATTTAAATTTAGTTGCATCGTCCGGGATAGCTATGGGAGCCGCTTTTATACCAACAGAGCTAGATTTAACACCTGCAAAGCATTTAATAACCCATCCGGAGGTAGATACGGAAACATCGGCTTTTATGGATGCCAGAGATCTTGCAATTTCACAAATGCAGAAAATGGTAGAAAATGCCCCTGCACAACGTGATATTTTGACTGCTCATATCGAGATAGCAAAAGACGGTAGCCTGTTGCAGGGGGTTTTGGACAAAATACGAAACGACCACAAAAATGCACAAATGTCGTTAAAAGAAGTAGAGGACAGTTTGGCTGCCCGTTTTGAAGTGTTGGAAGACCCTTATCTAAGAGAAAGGGCGGCAGATGTGCATGATATTTGCTCGCGTATTATGGCAAACCTAAAAGGTATCCCTCTCAAAATGTACGATAATATGGAGGGTGATACCATAATAGTGGCGCGGGAGCTGTTCCCTTCTGACACATCCCAAATGGATTTTAGTATGGTGCGAGGGTTTGTTACAGAGCTTGGCGGGGCGACTAGCCACACCTGTATTATTGCTCGTAATGTTGGCATACCGGCTGCTGTTGGCCAAGCTGAGATTTTAAAAGAGATAAACCACGGGGATCAGCTTATTTTTGATGGTGAAAAAAGCCTGTTGCTAGTAAATCCGACTCAACACAAAATAACGTTTTACAAAAACAAAATGGCAAAGCACTTAAAGCGTAAAGAGAGTCTAAAAAAAGATATGCATTTGCCAACTGTCACAACAGATGATCACAAAGTGGAAGTTTGGGCTAATGTTGGCAGTATAAACGATATAGAGTCAGCGATGGAAAATGGAGCAGATGGTGTTGGGCTTTTTCGCACAGAATTTTTGTACATGGAAAATACTGCATTTCCTTCGGAAGAGGAACAGTATGAAATTTACAAAAAAGGTGCCGAGCTTTGCCAAGGCAAGCCCCTTGTTATCCGCACTTTAGACATTGGTGGCGACAAATCATTACCTTATTACGTGTTTCCTGTGGAGGAAAATCCGTTTTTGGGATGGCGTGCTATCCGTATGACCCTTAGCAACGAACAGGAAGATGTGTTTAAAGCCCAGTTGCGAGCGCTTTTGCGGGCTAGTGCCCACGGTAATATTCATATTATGTATCCCCTCGTTATATCTTTAGAGGAATTCAGGAAAGCCACCGTTATACTTAACAAATGCAAGATGGAGCTAGAGGCCGAAGGGTTAGCTTACAACAAAAGTATACCTACCGGTATTATGATAGAAACCCCTGCCAGTGTTATTTTGGCAGAGGATTTTGCAAAGGAAGTAGATTTTTTTAGTATTGGAACAAACGACCTGACCCAGTACGTGTTGGCTGTTGACCGAGGCAATGATAAAATAGCGGCTTTGTATGATACCTATCACCCCGCTGTTTTGCGCTCCATCCAAAAAGTTATAGAAGCGGGGCATAAATATGGCAAACACGTTGGTATGTGTGGTGAGTTTGCTGCTGACCAAATGGCTACACAAATATTGCTAGGTATGGGGTTAGACGAGTTTAGCATATCTCCTGTGGATGTGCCTTTGATTAAGCACAGTATAAGAGAGATGAGCTTGAAAGATGCTCAAAACCTGGCAACAAATGCACTAAACTTTGGTACCACAAAAGAGGTGCGGGATTTTTTAAAAGAAGAAGGACAAGCAAAATTATAATAAAATTTATTTATAGCAATTCCGCTTAGTGCTGTCCTTTTTGAAATTACTAAGCGGAATTGTTTCCTTGATTCGGCAGTTCCAAAAAATTTATAAGTACAGTTAAATACGTAAACACGGAACTGCTATAATTTAATCTAAATTATTGGAGATACGTAACAGATGAGTCTTGACAAAGTTAAAACCGAAAAAGCCATAAAAGATTTGTTGGTTGCTCTGGGGGAAGACCCAAACAGAGAAGGTCTCTTGGATACCCCCAAACGTGTAGCACTAATGTATGAAGAAATATTGAGAGGGTTCTATACAAAAGATGGAGGGGCATTAAATTTTTTTAAAGAAGATTTTTGTGGAGATATGATAATAGTAAAGGATATAGAATTTCATTCTATGTGCGAACACCATTTATTGCCCTTTTATGGAATGGCTCATGTTTGTTATGTGCCGGCTGCCGGCAAGCTCCTTGGCCTTAGCCAGTTGGCGAGGGTAGTGGAACTGTATGCGAAACGCCTTCAGCTACAAGAAAATATGACGAAACAAATAGCAGATTTGTTGCAAAAAGAAGCCCAAGCTGTGGGTGTTGCTATTATTATAGAAGCCACCCATCTGTGTATGACTATGCGAGGTGCAAAAAAAATCGGGGCTAAAACTGTCACCACTGCTTTTAGGGGAGTGTTGAAAGATGACCCCAATATGAGGGCGGAAGCTGTGAGGTTATTAAGTTGAAAATAGGTACAAAAAAATTTGATATAGGTTCCCGCACTTTTATCGTTGGGGTTTTAAACGTTACGCCCGATTCTTTTTCTGATGGGGGCAGCCATAACGACCCCGACCGGGCTGTTGCACACGCAGAGAAACTAATAAAAGAAGGAGCAGATATAATAGAAGTGGGTGGCGAAAGCACACGCCCCGGGCATATCCCTGTTGATGAACAAGATGAACTTCGCCGTGTGTTGCCTGTGGTACAGGCTCTAAAAAAGACGACAGATACCCCAATAGCTGTAGATACAAGAAAAGCTGCTGTTGCCGAAGCGGTGTTAAAGGCGGGAGCAGACTTAATAAACGACGTTATGTGCTTTAAAGAGGATTTGGAGTTGGCTCAAGTTTGTGCCAAACACGGTGCTGTGTGCTGCATTACCCACAATCGGGATAGTGGGGAGTACACAAATTTGCTTTTGGATATTATATCTGATTTGGAGAGCGGGATAGAAATACTGGTAAAGGCGGGGGTTTCTCCTACAAATATAATAGTTGATCCGGGTATTGGTTTTGCAAAAGATGCCGACCAGAGCATGACTGTGCTAAGGAATCTGTTTACTTTTGCACAAATGCCCTATCCGCTCATGCTCGGAGCGTCCCGCAAAAGTTTTATTGGCCACACCCTCGGTTTTCCTATAGATGAGCGGTTGGAGCCGACCCTTGCTACCACGGCTTTTGGCATTACTCATGGTATAGATTTTGTGCGTGTTCACGATGTAGCCCAAAATAAAAAGGTGGCAATGATGACAGACGAGTTTGTGAGGTATCGCCATGGATAAAATTATAATCAAAAATTTGGAGGTATTTGCTAACCATGGCGTTTTAGAAGCGGAAAAGGATCTTGGCCAAAAATTTATTGTGAACTGCGAGCTTAACACAAGTTTAAGGGAAGCGGGCAAAAGCGACGATATTTATAAGACAATAAACTATGCTAAGGTGTGTCGAGATATTGCACAAATAATGCAAGACAACACTTACAATTTGATAGAATCCTGTGCTGAGATGATTGCAAACCATATACTGGCTAATTATGCCGTAAACAGTCTGACAGTTACGATAGAAAAACCTTGGGCTCCCATTGGAATGAGGGGTAGTGTTTTTGTGGAAATATACCGTGCGTGGCATCGTGTTTATCTAGGCCTTGGTTCCAATATTGGAGATACCACTGCGAATTTAGATAATGCAATAAAAGAGATGGAGTGTCCCACGCTTAAAATAATACGCAAATCTACATACCACAACACAGAGCCGGTCAGCTCTATCCCACAAGACGATTATTTAAATTGCGTTGTGGAGATTACAACAACATTTACACCCCGGGAGCTTATGGAGCATTTGTTAGACACAGAAAAAAAATTGGGACGCATACGTGATAATGCACAGCACTGGGGGCCTCGTGTAATAGATATAGACATATTAACGTATGACGATATAATAAGCGATGATCCAACCGTAATACTACCCCACCCGCTAATGCATCGCAGGTTGTTTGTGCTTGCTCCTTTTTGTGAGCTGAACCCGCACTATTTGCATCCGGTGCTTAGGGAGCGTATACAAGAGTTGAAGGATAAATTGGAAGAATAAAGTTAATCGACCGTCAAAATCAACCAAAGCAAGTATTGAACAACAGCCACAATCATTATGTTTGTCATGCCGATATATATCAGTTCACGAGATTTTTTCCCTTTTGCTTCCCGAGATTCTATTATTTTTGAAACGTACGTTGTATGGTCTATTAGCCTGCGTGAGCCAAGGCGTGCGGGTAATATTAACAGAGTGATACCAATGGCAATAATAAAAGCGCCAACAACAAAATTTGCGTTAAAAACATTGTTTAGAATATTGTTCAAAAAAAACTGCTCATACCCAAAAAAAGTGTACACAACACTCACAAAAGTTACTATGCAGATAAGCACCGCAGAGGTGCTAAAAATTTTTAATATATACTTTATCTTTTCGTTGTCCATTTTTGTTTCCTAATAAAGCGGGGCCAGCCCCGATCGTCATTGCGTAGTTTCATATTTAGTTAACGGAAACTACGCAATGACCTTCCCCGCTGGGGCCAAAGGCCCCAGACCCCATTTTAAAAAAATTTATCAAAATAATGGGGTCAAGGGG
>WRKF01000097.1 GCA_009778165.1 Defluviitaleaceae bacterium | reverse complement strand
TACCTCTCGGATTTTTGTCCTCTTTTATAATAACGGCTGCGTTGTCGTCAAAACGAATGAGGCTACCGTCCGGACGGTTAGCACCTTTTTTTGTGCGTACTATAACCGCTCGCACCACCTCTCCTTTTTTTACAACTCCTCCCGGCGTGGCATCTTTTACAGTTGCAACAATTACATCTCCTATATTGCCATAACGCCTAACTGAACCGCCAATTACTCTTATACACAAAAGCTCCTTTGCACCAGAGTTATCTGCTGCAACAAGCCTGCTTTCCTGTTGAACCATGTTGCTCCTCCTTAGACTTTCTTTATTATTTTGCTTTCTCAAGTATAGTAACTAGCCGCCACCTTTTGTCTCTGGAAAGAGGCCTTGTTTCCATAACTTTTACTTTGTCGCCAATGCTGCATTCGTTATTTTCATCGTGGGCTTTCAGCTTATATGTTCTTTTTATGATTTTTTTGTAAAGGGGATGCCTAACATTATTCACAATGGCAACAACGATGGTTTTATCCATTTTATCGCTTATTACTTGGCCTATCCTTGTTTTACGATTGCCTCGCATTTGATCCTCCTACGCTACTTCCTTTGCTTTCATTAACATAACAGTTTGTATACGGGCAATGTTTTTGCGTACTTCTTTTATTCTCGCCGTGTTGCCCAACTGGTTTGTAGCATTTTGAAAACGAAGGTTAAACAGCTCTTTTTTTGCCGTTGTTAGCTCTTCCTTTAATTGTGCTTGGTCTTTTTTCTTTAGCTCTTCCAAATATTCTTTAACTTTCATTAACCTTCACCCCCTGCCTGCCTTTTTTCTTCTAGGGCTTGATTTTTTTCTTGGTCTGCTTTTGAAATTATTTTGCATTTTAAGGGTAGTTTGTGAGAAGCAAGACGCAAGGCCTCCCTTGCGGTTTCATCTGCTACACCGCTCAACTCAAACATTACCCGACCCGGTTTTACAACAGCTACCCAATATTCGGGCGAGCCTTTACCACTTCCCATACGGGTTTCGGCAGGTTTTTTTGTTACCGGTTTGTCCGGAAAAATTTTTATCCAAACTTTACCACCACGTTTAATGTAACGTGTCATGGCTATACGGGCGGACTCTATTTGGTTGGATGTAACCCAACAAGGCTCTGCTGCTACCAAACCAAAATCGCCATAAGTTATTGTGCTACCACGCAAGGCTTTGCCGGTCATACGCCCTCTAAATTGTTTACGTCTTTTTACACGCTTTGGCATTAACATATTATTCATGCTCCCTTCCAGGGTTTTTGTTATCATCTATCTCGCTTTATCTGGTTTGAGTTCCTTTCTTTGTTCCCTTCTTTGTTCTTTTCTTTGCTCCTTAGCAGGTAAAACCTCACCTTTGTATATCCATACTTTAACGCCTATTTTGCCATACGTTGTGTCTGCCTCAGCAAAACCATAGTCTATATCGGCTCGCAGGGTATGTAGTGGTATTGTTCCTTCGTTGTAGTGTTCGATGCGCGCCATTTCTGCTCCGCCTAACCTACCGGACACAGATGTTTTTATGCCGAGAGCACCCATTTTCATTGTGCGACCCATAGCCTGTTTCATTGCACGTCTAAAACTAACACGTTGCTCCAATTGTTGTGAAATATCTTCAGCTACAAGTTGGGCGCTAAGCTCCGGCCTTTTTATCTCTTCAATGTTAAGGAAAACCTTTTGGGGAGTTAGCTTTTGCACCTTTGCCGTTAGCTTTTGTATTGCATCTCCGTTGCGACCAATTACAATACCCGGGGCAGCGGTATATATAGTAATTTTTACTTTTTCGCTAGTGCGGTGTATTGTAATACGAGGAACTTTTGCGTTGATTTTTTCGTTATAAAGCTCACTCTTTATATATTTGCGAAGTTTATTGTCTTCTACCAAATATGTACTGTAATCTTTTTCTGCATACCACACCGAGTCCCAACCTTTAATAATGCCTACCCTTAAACCGTGGGGATTTACTTTTTGGCCCATGTATACCTCCTATCCTTCATTTTTATTTTTCTCATTTAGTATTATTGAAATGTGGCTGGTGCGTTTTAAAATCGGATAAGCCCTGCCTTTGGCTTTTGGACGTATACGTTTCATTGTTGGGCCTTGGTTTGCTATGGCTTCTTGCACGTAAAGGTTGTCTGTGTCCAGTTGCAGGTTGTTTTCCGCATTGGCTATTGCACTTTTTAATATGTTTTTCACAATAACCGCAGCGGCTCTTGGGCTATAGTCTAGTAGAGCCATTGCTGTTTTCACATCTTTGTTTTTTATTTGGTTAAGCACCACACGAGCCTTCAAGTCAGAAACACGGATAAACTTTCCGTGAGCCTGAGGCCTGGTATCTTTTACGGCGTTTCTTACGGTGCGTTTGTATTTGCCGCGGTTTTCTGCCATTAGTTACTCTCCTTATTTTACCTTTGAACGCTTTTCTGCGTCTTTACCATGTCCCCTATACGTGCGGGTGCCGGCAAACTCGCCCAACTTGTGGCCTACCATATCTTCTGTTACGTATATGGGTACATGCTTGCGTCCGTCATGCACAGCTATAGTGTGACCTATAAATTCAGGAAATATTGTAGAGCGACGAGACCATGTTTTAATAACATCTTTTGTGTTGCCGGCATTTTGTGCTTCTATTTTTTTCATTAGGTGGTCGTCTACAAACGGTCCTTTTTTAAGAGAACGTGCCATATATAAACTCTCCTTGCTGTTTTGTCTATGCCCTTATTTTTTGTTTCTGGGGCGTACAATATATTTATCACTAGCTTTTTTGCCTTTACGGGTTTTGTAACCAAGAGCCGGTTTACCCCATGGTGTGCTTGGTCCCGGGCGGCCAATCGGTGCTTTACCCTCACCACCGCCATGTGGGTGATCGTTGGGATTCATTACAGAACCACGTACAGTCGGTCTGATACCCATATTGCGTTTGCGTCCCGCTTTACCGATATTTATAAGCTCGTGGTTAATATTTCCCACTTGCCCTATGGTTGCACGGCAATCAATCGGCAACAAGCGCATTTCACCGGACGGAAGGCGTACCGTTGCTTGACTCCCCTCTTTTGCCATAAGCTGAGCAGAGTTCCCCGCACTGCGTACAAGTTTTCCGCCTTGCCCCGGACGCATCTCTATGTTGTGGATTGTTGTACCCACAGGCATATCTTTCATGGAAAGTGTATTGCCCGGCCTTATTTCTGCTGTAGGTCCGTTCAATATTTTATCCCCAACTTTTAATCCAACAGGGGCTAACATATAACGTTTTTCTCCGTCTGCGTAAACAAGCAATGCAATATTTGCGGTGCGGTTTGGATCGTATTCTATACTGCTCACTTTTGCGGGTATACCATCTTTTCTGCGTTTAAAGTCTATCACACGATATTTCTTTTTGCTGCCGCCACCACGGTGTCGCACCGTTATTTTTCCTTGGTTGTTGCGGCCACTGTGCTTTTTAATATGTACCACAAGGCTTTTTTCCGGAGTGTCTTTAGTAATTTCACTAAAGTCGTTAGATGTCATATGCCTTCTGGACGGCGTATATGGTTTGTAGCGTTTTATTGCCATTATTCCCTCCTGTAATTATATGCTTATATGCCTTGGTACAGCTCTATTTCCTTACTGCTTGCCGTTAATTGTACAACAGCCTTTTTGCGATCCGGCTTTTTTCCTACCGTGCGACCGCGGCGTACTTTTTTGCCGGTCAAATTCATTGTGTTAACGTACTCTACTTTTGTACCCTCAAACATTTTTTCTACTGCTTGTCGTATTTGTATCTTATTGGCATCCGGATGCACATAAAAAGTATATTTTTTGTCTGCCATAGTTTTCATTGTTTTTTCTGTAACTACAGGCTTTTGTATAACGTCATAATACTGTAAATTCGCCATTATGTATACACCTCCTGTATTTTGTTTATGGCTTCCACCGTTGCTACCATGGTGTCATATTT
Organism: Defluviitaleaceae bacterium; assembly: GCA_009778165.1. GTDB lineage: Bacteria > Bacillota > Clostridia > Lachnospirales > UBA5962 > WRKF01. Next base: position 6,891 of record WRKF01000097.1, on the reverse strand, counting down.
TAGTATTTCGTATGGGCTTATCGCATTTACCCCCGTTGTTTTAATGCCGGGTATATTTCTTGCGGAAAGCACCACGTTTTCATCCGGTTCATCCATAACAAACAGAGCTTTTTTGATATCCAATGCAGAAAGTACATTTTGCATTTGTTTTGTCTTGATTTCTTCAAAAGCTAAATTATCCAACACAATAAGTTTCTCTTTAGTTACACGTGTGGTAAGAACAGACTTTAGTGCAAGGCGTTTCACTTTTTTGTTTAGCTTAAAGGAAAAATCCCTTTGCTTTGGAGCGAAAACCACACCACCGCCGGTCCATTGAGGGGAACGTATGGAACCGTGTCTGGCACGACCGGTACCTTTTTGCCGCCAGGGTTTTCGACCGCCACCCCTAACCTCTGCTCGGGTTTTTGTGCCTTTTGTGCCTTGCCGATTGTTCGCCAAATATTGTACTACCGCCAAATGCACCACATGTTCGTTTGGTTCTATACCAAATATGGATTCTTTAAGCTCCAATGTAGAAACTTGCTTGCCTTCCAAGTTGTAAACATTTACTGTCATGAGTTCCTCCCTACTTTACCGTATTTTTAATGAAAAGCACAGTACCTTTCGGCCCCGGTACAGCACCTTTTATTAGGATAAGATTTTTTTCTGCATCAACACGGACAACCTCTAAATTTTGCACTGTAACTCTTTGGGCACCCATGTGTCCCGCCATTTTTTTGCCTTTCATAACACGACCCGGGCTTGTGGCAGCACCCATGGATCCAACACCACGGTGATATTTGCTACCATGGCTCATAGGTCCGCGGTGCTGGTTGTGGCGTTTTATTGGTCCTTGTGTTCCCTTACCTTTAGATATGCCTGTTATATCGACTTTATCACCGATGGCAAAAACGTCAGCTTTTATATCGCTACCAACTTCGTGGGGAGATATGTCTTCTATGCGGAATTCCCTAACTACTTTTTTGACGGGCAAGTCAACTTTGTTAAATTGACCTTTAAATGGTTTTGTTGCATTCTTTTCTTTTGGATGCTTTATAAAACCAACTTTGAGAGCTTCATAACCATCCTTTTCCATTGTTTTCTTTTGGATAACTGTACAAGGACCCGCTTCCAGCACCGTTACCCCAATCAATACACCTGTTTCGGAAAAGATTTGTGTCATCCCGATTTTTTTAGCCAAAATAGCTTTTTTCATTCAATGATTCCTCCATTAGCGGAACAGGAGCGGAACACGGTTTTCTCCCATTCATAATTTTTTCACTTTCTATTACTTTTTTACTTTTTCTTTTATTTCCTCACATTATCTTCAGGGTAATATCCACCCCTTCCGGCAAATCTAGCCTGGTTAGTGCGTCGGCTGTTTTTTGTGTGGGAAGCATTATGTCTATTAGCCTTTTGTGTGTACGCATTTCAAACTGCTCACGACTATCTTTATGTTTGTGAACAGACCGCAATATTGTTACTACCTCTCGTTTTGTAGGTAGCGGTATTGGCCCGGATACCTTTGCACCGGTTTTTTTTGTTGTTTCTATTATTTGGGCTACAGACTTGTCAATTAACTGGTGATCGTACGCTTTCAAGTTGATACGGATTTTTTGTGCCATAAAAAATAACCCTCCTTCTTATTTTTTTGATTTTAGCAATTCCATTTGAAGCTATAGCTAACCTACAATCAAAAATGGAATTGCTATGTATTATTTCTGTTTAAAATCGGTGTAGCCTATCGGTCAAATCACCTCAAATGTCTGACACTCAGCTTTACTTGGGATACTTATTTTAAGTCAGAATTGCCACAAACTGTATACACGTTTCCTAGTGTGTCATGCAAGCGAACAAACTCCTATACAACCCAAACGCCTTAGTTTATACCAGACTGGCTCTGCGAAAATTAACCTATAACAGGGCAAAAACAAAGGTACAACCCCATTCATAGCAACCTCTCGCTTCGTAGCTTTGTGTTTTATTTGTCTTACTAAAACACGGGCAATCCTCATCATACCATAAATTTATTTCTTTTGCAAGTTTTTTGGAGATTTTCCGAAAAAACAGCAAATTGCACAAAATAAATGAGTTAAATACAGAAAATTTTGGTGAATTTTTCAAGGGCTGTGTAAAATATGTTAAATCCCTTGCTTTATTATGTGTTTTACAAAACCGTATACCATAGCCAAGCCCAAAAACACAACAGGAAACCCTGCTATTGTTGTTACCATTCTTATACCGTCCAGCCCTGCCGCCAGTGTAAAAATTAATGCTGTAGCTGCTATTAATACGCCCCAAAAAATTTTTAGGGGTATTGGGGGTTCATCTGATTCTTGTGCATTTTTTACAGTCATACTCGCAATAGTGGAAACCATAGAATCTGCAAGGGTTACAAAAGATAATGCAACAACCCCGAGCATTATCGGTTGGGTTATGGCGGTAAATGGCGTTGCTTCAAATGTGGCTATAGTCATTGCTTCTGCACCATGCTCCAAGAAAATTGCGTAATAATCTATACCTCCAAAAAATTGGTTGTACAATGCAGTGCCACCAAAAGCGGAAAACCACACAAGCCCAAAAGCCGAGGGCAGTATCCAGTTAACTACTACAAACCCCCGCAGTGTGCGACCGTAGCAAAGTTTTGCGAAAAATAGACCCATTAGCGGACCGTAGGCTAACCAGGCTACCCACCAAAACATATCCCACCACTGGGGCCACAGCTCGCTGTCGGGAAATGGTGCAGTAAATGTCATGCCCTCTACAAAGTTCCCTAAAAAAGAGCCAAAAGATTGGGTAAATAAGTTGAAAATATAAGCCGTTGGTCCAAATATTATAAAAAATATCATGATTATAAAAAAAAGACCGGCGTTTTTTCTGCTAAGCCACATTATACCTTTTCGTAACCCGCTTATACTGCTGATTAGATAGGTGGTTACAATAACAGCGGCTATTACTAGCATTACAGCCGTACTGTTTTCCGGTGTTCCGAAAATTATACTGGCTCCTTGTGTGAGTTGCAAAAGCCCAAACCCAAAAGAAGCAGCCACACCTCCAACCAATGCAAAAACAACAAGAATATCTACGATACTGCCGATTTTGTACTTGTTTACGTTATCTCCCATAAGGGGAACAAGACCGGAGCTTACATTAAAAGGTTTTTTCATATTGTGTATGGCATATGCCATAATAATACCAAAAGTTACATAGATTGCATAGGGTATAAATGTCCAGTGCATAAATGTGGTACGCATTGCCCATATTACCGCCTCGTTGCTACCCGGTTCAAGATTAAGGCTCGGAGCTGGTTCCATAGCAAACAGAATAGGTTCCACCGCTCCCCAAAAAACAATACCTGTACCTATCCCCGATATTAGTGTTAGGGCAAACCACTGATAATATGTTAAGGTAGGTTTAGCTCTGTTGCCCCCAAGGCGTGTTTTGCCGATAGGGTGAAATATTATTACAAGAACAAAAGCAACAAAGATAAGCATCGTAAGGCTAACTAACCAACCAAAATTCCACATTAAAGATTCAAATAGCATAGTAGACCGAGTTACAAGTGTTTCCTCGTCTATTATCCCAATTATTATTACCGTTATAAATATTATAGACGGTACAAGCAACACACCCCAATATATTTTTTTCTTTTCCAAGCTCTCCCTCCCTTCACACTTTTTTTCAAAAGTTGTCTATACTATAAATATTCACATTTATAAGGGTTGCTATTTTTGTAGTATACCCTTGGTACACGTTTACCTATATTTGTAAGACACTGTACCTCGCGAGTAGTAACATCGCTAATATTGGTAAGGTCGAAGGCACTAGGGCCATCGCCGCCAATTATATCAGCAATATCCCCCACCCCAACATTAGGTACGTCTGTCACATCAACTAAAAGCTGATCCATGCACACACGCCCAACAACGGGGCATTTTATGCCATTTATACTAACATGGCTTTTGTTACTGAATTTTGATGGGTAACCATCTGCATAACCGTATATTAAAATCCCTATTGTGGTTGGTCGTGAGGCAAAATAAGTTCTGCTGTATCCCACACTTTCACCTTTAGCAATATGATTGAGAAAAGCAATGCGACCCCGAACCACCATAACAGGGCGAAGATCTATACGTGTTGGTATTTCATCTGATGTGTAAACTCCATATAACAATGCCCCGGGGCGTACCATACCCATATTCATTTCAGGGTTGCTCAATATTGCCCCGCTGGCAGATATATGTTCAACAAGGTTAAGACCGGCGTTTTTTAGAGGTTGTGTTACTTGCAAAAAGTTTTTGTACTGCTCCTGAGTGTAGCTTGTGTCTCGAGTTTCACTAACGGCTAAATGGGTGAATATCCCCTCCATCTTAATGCCCGGCAGCTTATCTATCTCCAAAATTTTTTGCACAGTATCCGGTGTTGTTTTAAAGCCAATACGCCCCAACCCACTGTCTATTTTTATGTGAATAACGGCGGTTTTGCCAACGGCAACTGCTGCTTGAGAAAGTTCCCGAGCGGCTGCTACTGTGGCAATAGCTTGGGAAATATTATGTTCCAAAAGAAGCGGGTTGCTAATACCCATCGTTGGTGCCAAAACCAAAATGGGGGCTGTTATGCCGTTTTGCCGCAGTTTTATAGCTTCATCCAATGTTGCTACCCCAAGAGAAGAAGCACCGTTTTCCAAAACTACTTTACTTATTTCTATGGAGCCATGACCGTAGGCTTCCGCCTTTACCACAGCCATAAAATTTGTATCCCCAACAAATTTTTTTGTTTCAATAACATTATGGGCTAGATTATCTAAATCTATTTCTGCCCAGTTTCTAAGATTTTCTGTCATTATAATAATTCCCCCAAAAGAAAAAAGGGCTATATATAGCCATAAAATCCAAAAAGGGGCGTGTTGATCCGCATAAAAAAGCAAAAAATGCCACAGGAGCGTATCCGTTTCATGTGTTCATTTTTGATTTTTCAACACACCCCATTTTAATGAAGCCTACTCGTCGAAGTCACTCTCTTTGGCGTAAAGCACATCATCGTCCATGCCGAAGTCTTCGTCGTAGTCGTCAAACATGTCGTAGTCTCTTTTGTATTTTAGTGCCAATAGTACAGCACCAACTAATACAACGGTAACAAGCACGCATACTGCTACAACACCCCAGTTGCATCTTTTCTTTTTTGCAACAAAATATTTTTTTGGAGAGATGTAGTCTTTGATGTCATCCATACTCATATCTAATTTCCTCATAGTTATCTCCTTTGTTTTCTTGTGAGATTTGTTGATTTTTTACTCAATCTCTTTCCTCGCTACTCATTATAAACTATTATGCGAAATTTTTCAAGTATAAGTTTTTGATTTTTTTGATTTCAAACAAAAACGTGGTCATTATTACTTCTGCACCAATTTTTCTTGCTTTGTCCATATCATCTGTTGTATAATCTATACACAGTGATAATAATATTTCTCGGCACAAAAAAATTCTTTGCCCACCCACACATCGCTTCAGCCATAGAGTTAACTATAACTATAAAAAAGCCCTAAAATTAAGCACTTCCACAAACAAACGGCACAAAAACGGCACAAAAAAATTTAAAAAATATTTTCGATTATGTCGGTTGCTCTTTTAAGCATATCGTCATTTACGTGCGAGTATGTAGCCATTGTTTCTTTTACGTCATGTCCAAGCAACTTAGCCGCTGTTTTAAAATCAACTCCATTTGAAATTAACCTTGTTGCATATGTATGCCGCAAATCATGTATTGTTATATCTAAATTCAATGCTTTGCAATTCTTTCTGAATGCAGCAACCACAGAATTATATGAAACCGCAATAATTCTGTTATCTATTGATATTACCACCTGCTCCCTTTTAGAATTAGCCAAAACCGCCAAAGTTTTAGAGGGAACAGGTATTTTTCTTTTGGAGTTTTTACTTTTCAAGCTACCAAAGCCATATTTGCTATCAGGCAATTTTTTCCACTGTTTATTTATGTCTACTATGCCTACTTTAAAATCAATATCAGCCCATGTAAGCCCCAACATTTCACCTACACGCAAACCCGTTGTTACTGCTAAAAGAAAAATCGGATAGTATCTAGGACTTCCTATTTCTATTTGTTGCAATAGTGTTTCCGTTTCTAGTTCGGTTAGTGCTTTTATTCTTGCGTTTTGTTCTAGTTTTTGGGCAGGAAACTTTATTTTTTTAACTGGGTTTGTAGTAATAATTTCATACACTTCTATAGCTTGATTAAAAAAATATTTTATTGTGTAGCAACTCCTTATTATTGTGCTAGCCTTGAAGCCTTCTTTCGATAACCTATCAACTTCTTTTTGTATATGCAGAGTTTTAATTTTATTTATAGGCATTTCGTGCAATGCTACGAAATTGTTAAAAAACGTTCGATATGCACGCACCGTATTAGGTTGTTTATATAATTTCTCATGCTCTATTAGTTCCATTACAAAATCCTCAAAAGTTATATTGATTAGGTCGGTATTTATAGTTGCATTTAATTCATATTGTCGCTCTAGCTCTTTTAAGGCAGGTTTTGTAGCTTCTTTTGCGAGGGCTTTGCTCTTAAACCCCTGCTTGCTTATTCGTTTCCAATTACCTTTTTCTTTATAACGGATTATATACTGCCATCCGCCGTCCTTTTGGCGATATGATATGCTACTTTCCATGACTTTAAACTCCTTTCTTGTTATATTTCTTGTTGAAGGGGGATTATGTGCATTTGGGGCTTCGTTACCGAAACCCCTTTTCCCTTTCTTCTAAACCATTTCTAAGCATAGTGTATCTACCCACATTGCAGGGCGAACACCACCGGAAGCAAGGGAGACATCGATACCATAGAAGTTGACACCGCCGTCATCAGAGACATCCGCAGCACTGCCACTATCGAGGCCGG
>WRKF01000096.1 GCA_009778165.1 Defluviitaleaceae bacterium | reverse complement strand
AATAGGTTAGGTATAACAAAAAAGCAGTTTGCAGCGTTAATTGATGTAAACTATCCGCAGATGAGCAATGTTTTTTCGGGATACTTAGACGGAACTCAAAGCGGATTAAAGGTGAAAGCGAAAATAATCGCAAAAATCCAAGAACTGGAAGCCCAACAGAGCCAACAACCTGTAATCGTTGGTGAGGTGGAAGGTCAGCAAATGACGGAAGGAGTGGCAATATGAAAACGGTAGAGGAAAGAAAAGAAACCCCCGAGGGGGCAGGAAAAAGCATAACAGTTGAACTTAAACTTGATGTAGATACAACCGAAGCAGTAAAAAATGTAGATAAATTAATTGAACACTTAAAAAAGTTAAATGCAGAATTTGCAAAGGCAAATTCTGCTCAAGAAGAGAAAACAAAAGCCCTTGAAGTACAAGTTCAAGAGCTTTCTGAAAAGTTGGACTATGAAACTATTGCTCGTTTTGTTTCGGGGTGGCTTTCTCAATCTCTTGAATCAGTTGAAGATGATACTCTTTTATCGCTAAAACAATAAGAGGGCAAACAAGGTTTCTGAAAGATTTTGCTAATCTTTTGCCTTGGCTGTCATCGTTGTTATAAGCATTATCAATTGCCGTTTTGATTTTAGTTTCAATTGTGTCAAAGTCTATTTGCATGAAAATCTACCTCACGGAAAAATTTAATGTTGCCTATCAGCTACATTATAACTTTTTGAAGGGAGAAACACAACATGAAAAGCAAAATAATGACCAAGATGCAGGAACTGGAAGCTCGATAAGAGGTAAAAGACAATGAAAAATAAGCAAACAATACACAATCATTGGTGGGTTGGAATGGATGATAGTATGAAAGAAGAAAAGTGTAAAGAGTGCAGCAAAGACATCAAGAAAATCAGAGGAGCAGAACCTACTCTATATTGGCTGTCGGAGTATCCGACCGCAATCATTTTAACTCCAAACGGAGAAACAGTCTACTGCAAACTGCAAGGCGAGCTGAATGACGCTCACGGTATCGGGCTTACCCTGCATACTTGCGGACAGGAGGGATAACATGAAAGAAGAGAAAGAAAAAGCCCCCGAGGGGGCGGGAAACATATCTACTACACAAGAAAAAAGAGAACTTAAAATTACCAAAAAAAACTTAGGATTATTAAAAGAAATAGCTACGCAAAGATACGCAATTAGCCATCGTTCCCTAAAAGTTCAATAAGGGTTCTCTCCAAAATCAGTGTGCTTGCCTTAGTTGTTTCAGTAAGTAGTAAAGCAGAAATTTTAATAATTAACTGTTCATAATCGGTATATTCTGAACAGTATTGCTCCACAAGTTTTGTAAATGCGGAAGGCAAATCTGCAAAGATGGCTTCAGCATTTTTTTCAACAACAGCTTCAATATAGGCTTTATTCATAAATTATACCCTTTCAAAAATTATATTAGTAACTCTAACATTATAACTTTTTGAAAGGTAAAAGACAATGAAAAGGAGACTTCATGAAAATATCACAAGACATTTTAGAAGTCTTGGAAAGGTGTACTATCCAAGACAATACTTTATTTCTTCCCGATGAGCAGCTTGACCGAGCTATGTACACCAAAGTCAATAAATGCCTTGAAAATATAGGCGGTAAATGGAACAGGAAAGCCAAAGGACATCTGTTTGACCACGACCCAACGGATGGCTTGGAAAACATGATTACGACAGGCGAAACCACGGATTTTAAGAAAGTGTTTCAGTTTTTTCCGACACCTAGAGCGGTTGCAGGGCAGATGTGCAAGTTGGCAGAGCTTGACGAAGACAGCAAGGTTTTAGAACCGTCCATAGGTAAAGGTGATTTGGCGGATGTTGTTTGTGAGCAGGGTATAATGCAGCTTGTTGGCGTAGAAATCAATAAAGACATGGGAAAGTATTTAAGAGAAAAGCCTTACAAATCACTCGTTGGAGTAGACTTTTTAACTTTGGCATACGACCCAAGCCGTGAGGATTTATTAGGCTGCAAAAAGTTTACCCATGTTATTATGAACCCACCGTTCGCAAAACAGCAAGACCTTGACCACATTAGAGCAGCCTATGAAATGTTAAAGCCAGGCGGAATATTGGTTAGCGTTGCAACCACTTCGTGGCAGTGGCGAAAAAACAAAAAAACCATGGAGTTTAGGAAGTGGCTTAGTGGGTTGGATTATAGGGTTATTGAAGTGCCGCCAGGAGCATTTAAGGAAAGCGGAACAATGATAGCGACCGTGATATTAAAGATACATCGGAAATGAAAAACAAGGAAATGTTTAAATACTAATTCTTAGGAAATGGAGAGGTAATCAGCAATGTTTGAAAATGAAAAGGAATGGGGCAAGTTGTTGTTTGGTATTGCTATTACAACAATTATAGGTGCTATGTTTGTTGCTATTGTTGCAATGGGGATGACTATCCCACAAATAAACCCACCGATGACAGAACACAATCATCGGCAAATAGAACACGCTCGATATAGGGAGCCAATGTTGGAAAGGTAGGGGAAAATGAAGAAAAAATATTTACTGGCAGTGCTTGTATTCCCGTTAATGTTTTTGACAGGCTGTACGCAGGAGTGGAGAGCCACAAGGCAAGGACGGGCAGACCTTATAAGGTTGCACTACGAAATGCAGTTTGTTGAACTGGAGCAAGAAATGCAGGGGCGAGCAGCCCTCATGCGTGCAGAGTACGAAATGCAGATAATAGAGCTAGAAGCACAGTCAAGGTTACGTGCAGAAGTTTTACATGCAGAAGCGGAAATTGTACGTGCAGAAGGTATAGCCGCCGCAATGAAAATAATAAATGACGACATAAGTGTCCTTTATTTGCACCATTTTTGGATACGCACAATGGCGGAACATGGCAATGTAGTATATGTTGCTACAGAAGCCAATTTACCCATAATACCAAGTTTTAACCAAGGGCAGCCCGTTGTTGCGGTTGCACCAAATAGTAATACCCAATAGTAACCCGGCAAAAGCAAGGAAGGTAATAAGTGATAATAGTAGAAATGTTTCTTATCGCTTTATCGGTTTTGGGTTTATCCCTTTGTTTATCTTTATATGTATATGGAGCAAGGCTTGAAAAACGTAGAAAACAAGAGCAAGAAAAACAAGAAAAACAGCAACAATGGTTAGAAAGGGACATAAAACTGTAGGAGGTAATATATACAATGTCAGCAATAGAAATATTTCTTGGCACTTTAGCGTTTTTGGGTTTATGTCTTTCAGTATCCTTATGTGTAACACGGCTAAAAATGCAAGCCGAAAATTACAAACAAGCTAGAAAGGAATACGAACAAGCTAGAAAGGAAAGTGAAGAGCTTAACCGTGAAAACTTTCAACTACTCAAAGAAGTTCAAAAGTTTTTGATAGACGCAAATAAAGGTCGTATTTGTAAATTTTGCGAAAGGGAACTAAAGACAGAAACGAAAGGATAAAACATCATGTTTCAAGAAAAATTATACAAAGTACCAAACAAACACAAAAGGGATTTTGAAATTTTGGTACGTAACAAAGGGCTTACCGACAACGAAATATTGTTCATAATACGCAACGTTCATGAAGATAAGCCCTTTGAAACATTCAGACCGAAAAAACGTATGTTACCTCAAAATCGTAATAGGTAAGTTATGATAACATTTTTCGATATGTTTGCGGGGATAGGTGGTTTTCGTGCAGGGTTGGAGCGTGTGGGCGGTTTCAAGTGCGTTGGTTACTGTGAAATCGACCCACACGCCGCCAAAAGCTACAGAGTTATTTTTAACACGAAAGGAGAGCATTATTACAATGACGCAACAACAATTGACACTAGAACACTACCAAACTTTGACCTGCTCACAGCAGGGTTCCCTTGTCAAGCATTTTCAATCGCTGGTAAAAGACAAGGGTTTGACGATACGAGAGGCACTCTATTCTTTGATATTGCCCGAGTGGTTGCAGAAAAAAGACCTAAATATATTTTGCTTGAAAACGTTCCCGGACTGCTTAACCATGACAGAGGCAAGACGTATAAAACAATCCTCGGCACGCTTTCACAACTGGGGTATCATGTCGAATGGCAGGTGCTTAACAGCAAGGATTTTGGAGTACCACAGTCAAGAAGAAGGTTGTACATTATCGGATATACTGATGACCGATGTAGCGGAAAAGTATTTCCTATCAGACGAGCAAGCACAAACAATCTTAAACAGCTTATAGGCGGAGCGCAAGGGTACCGTGTTTATGATACCGATGGGTTATCGGCAACCTTAATCAGTAATGGCGGTGGTGTCGGTGCAAAGACAGGGTTGTATTTTGTGGGTATGTGCAAGCAATCAAAGGTTACCCAAAATGCCCGTGCCATCATTAGCAGATATAACGCAGGAATAACAAACCACAAAGACCTAAACAGTGGTGTGTTGGAAGTTTTTATAGATTTGTGCGAACAATCAAAAACAACACAACATGCCCGTACTATCACAGCAAACTATCGCAATGTGATGTCAAACTTTGGACGTAAGAGTAGCGGTTTACTGCAAAATGGGCGTATACGCCGCTTAACCCCTAGAGAATGCCTGCGATTACAGGGATTTGAGGAAACCCAAATAGACAAAATACTTACCATAACAAGCGACCACCAAGCATATAGACAAGCCGGAAATGCGGTAACAGTAAATGTAATAACCGCAATAGGGCAAAAGATAAAGGAAATGGTGATTTTAAATGACAGATAAAAAATATATAGACTACCTACAAGATAGGTTAGAAGCGAAAATAAAAACGCTAGTTGAAAGACAAAAACAAATTTCAGCAAAGGAAAAAGAGCTGAACCATTGGAAAGCGAAATGTAAAGAACTTGAACACTGGAAAGCAAAATACGATGAAGCACATGAAACAATAAAGAAGATGAGAGGCGATGCTCTCGGAATCGTAAAAGATGTGCAAAAGCAACTCTATGAGGAGAATGCTCTCGACAAAGAGCTAGAACCCAAGGCGAGTGATGTTTGAGGTGCGTAATGTTTAAAAACATATTTGAGGACGTGGGCGATGTAGTGGTATTTATAGTTTTTGGCAGCGGGTTTTTGATAGTATTGTTGCTCATATTCTGGGCAATGGCATCTTCGTTGCTTGGGATAGGTGAGGTTGACCTTGCATACATACCAACCGCTGACATTATAGCAGAGTTGCTAAGTAGGTACGATGTAGCCATAACACTGCAAGAAGGGGGGGTTATTAATGACTGAAAATGCGCAAAAAACTACAGAAGTTATAACGACCAAAAAGAAAGAAAAAAACAAGAAACACATAGAGGCCTGCTTATTAAGTAGAACAGAAGTTTGCAAACATTGGGGAATCGGAAAGGCTGTATTAAATGAGTGGGTGGAGGCAGGTGTGATTTCACCTATCCCAATAAACAAAAACCTTTTCCATATGGATGCAATAAAAGCGGTGGAGATGTCATGGTTAAATAGTGAGTTTTCCATAGCTATGCAGTTGCGAAACACAAAAAAGGAAAATGAGCAGTTGCAAAGGGAAAATGAAAAGTTACAGGCGGCAATAGTGGAAATAAAAAAAGGCTACCACCAAATAGGTATTTCTTTGAGTGATACAGGATAAAAAAAGGGAGTTATTGACGATGAGGAAATAGGACTCGGAGAAGTTTCCGATTCCTCGTATACAAATAAAGTAGTTAAGGAGCGGAAAATGAACTTACAAGTAATAGAATATAAAAACGAAAGAGTGTTGACCACGCAACAAATAGCAAAAGCATACGAAACAGACCCTCGCCGCATATCAGAAAACTTTAATACAAACAAAGAGAGATACGTACTAGGCAAACATTACTATTTACTGAAAGGTGAGGAATTAAAAGCGTTTAAGAGCGAATACGGAAATTCCGTATTTGCCGAAAACCTAAACATTCTCTATCTTTGGACAGAGAGCGGTGCAATGCGACATGCAAAAAGCCTAAATACTGACAAGGCATGGGCAATGTTTGACCACCTAGTTGACCACTACTTCGCTACAAAAGGGAAAAAAATGTCAACACAAAACATCCCCAGCAGAAATGAAGTAATGCACAAGAACGCTACCACAAGACAAGCAAGGTTATTGTTTCAAATGTCCAACGTTGATACCTTATCAACGGAATACAAAAACATATTAATAGCAAAAGCAGCGGAAGTGCTAACAGGTGAGTACATACTACCGTTAACCAAAATCGGAAATTAAAACACTCTCCGCATATGAAGTGGGACAAGCGTTGGGGGTTAGTGCAAACAAGATAGGACGTTTGACTAACAAGCACAACTTGAAAACCGAAAAATACGGCGAGTGGTACAGAGATAAATCACAGCACTCGAATAAAGAGATTGATAGTTTTAGGTATTATTCTGATATTATCCCTGTTTTGCAAGCAATTATGAACAATGAAGTTGTTAGTAAAGGTTAGCGGCATGAGCAGACAAACACTAAAACAAGCCCGCAAGAATGCGTGCATGACATAACGAAAAAATAAGAGAGGAGATAAAAACCATGTGTGATAAATGTTTTAAATCGCCACACGATAACCATTACCCAAACGTAGTAGGTCGTTTCGCTGTTATCCACAACTGTGAATGGGGCGGTTGCGAGATACATGAGGGGGACGAATATTTAGAAAATTGTAACAAAGCTCTATGCATGGATTGTGTGGATAGATATTTAACCCTTGGAACTGCACAAGAGTTTCTAATTTCCACAGCAAGAGATGTCCTGATAGGGGACGGTTGGCAACATGTGATGAGCTGAAAGGAGCATAGATGGCAAAAGTAATAGCTATAATGGGCGAAAGCGGTGCGGGCAAAACCACCGCTTGTCGCAACCTTAACCCATTGGAATTTTCCGCATACAAAGTTATTGGCAATATACACGACAATCCGGAACTATCAGAAAGCGAGGTGCAAGTTAATGAAAATAGTTAACTTTTGTGGTTACGAGTGGTATGTACTGAAGGAAAAAGAAGATAAGACGTTACTGCTCGCTAAAGATATTATCACCCAAAAAGCGTATCATGAAACCTATAAAAATATAACTTGGGAATATTGTACTTTAAGAGGATGGTTAAACAATGGCTTTTACAAAACTTTAAAAGAGTATCATGCTAACATACTTGATACTAGAACAGACCTAGGTGTTAAGGACAAAATCTTTTTACTTAGTGTAGAGGAAGTTAGAAAATATAACATTCCATTTTTAGAAGGAGAGGGTTGGTGGTGGCTGCGGTCGCCCGGCGGCAATAGTCTCTATGCCGCGTATGTCGGTGGTGGCGGCAGTGTCAGCATCGGTGGTTTCTGTGTCAACTACGCTTCCGGTGGTGTACGCCCTGCAATGTGGGTAGATACCACTTATGAAATACTTAAAAGTATGGCTTCTGAAAAGAAATGTTCTAAGATAACGGACATACAAAGTGCTAGTGAGGTATTACGCAAATTAAAAGACGCACAAGATGAAGCTGCCAAAAACAAAGAGCTTGCAGAGCAGGAAAAATTGCGTATACAAAATTGGCTAGATACCGAAAACAGAAGAACGGACAACTTAATATCCTACTTTAAAAGCCTACTGGAAGAGTATTATATCGAACAAAAGAGCCAAGACCCTACTTTTAGGCTTTCAACACCTTACGGCAAGGTACACACCCGCAAAAGTCAAAAATGGGATTATGAGGAGAGTAAGGCGGTTGCGTGTCTTTTGGAAGCGGGACATTTGGACTTTTTGAAACATTCGCTAAGAAAAGACGAGATAAAAAAAGCCAAGGACGTTTTTACTGTAACAGAAGCAGGAAAGCTAATGACCGCTACTGGTGAGATAGTTGCAGGGATAACAGTAACAAAAGTGGAAAATGTAATAGTAAGTACAGGATAGCAGAAGAAATAAATTTTTTTTAGGGAGAGGGGCAGCCATGCATAAGCAAATACAAGTAATAATGCAGAACGTTAGGGAACCGCCTTATGTAACCTAATAATAAACCTACTAGTTAGAAAGAAAAGCGAGGAACAAAAAATGAAGCTAACAATAGAAAAATGTGCGGAAATAGTGGGTTGTAAAGAACATAGTTATTTAGGTGATGAAATATTTGCCGTTTTGTTTGACAAAAAGCGACGAGAGGGGATGTTTTTAGCTTTTTTGGAAGTTGAGCCGGATGTTTCTACCGATTGGTTTGTTGACATTTTCGGTGCAAATATAGCTTCGCTTAAAAGTTTGAAACAGCACTACACGCCAAATGCAGCAGCAAAACTTTTGGGGGAGTTGGTTAACCCTAAAGTTGAAGTTCTAAAAGACGGATATACCGCATACGACCCAACAGCAGGAACAGGCACACTATTAATTGCAAAGTGGCAACAAGACCGCATAAAACACCTACCATGGGATTATAACCCTAGCAACTATTTTTATAGGGCAGAGGATATATCCAAGAAAAACATACCCTTTTTACTGTTCAACTTTTTAATTAGGGGTATGAACGCTATAGTTATCCAGGTAGATACATTAACACGGATAGCAGAACAAGTGTATTTTGTAGTAAATGAAAAAAACGACTCTTTAAGTTTCAGCTATTTGAATGTCATGCCCCGAACAGCCCTTACAGAAAAAACTTTTTACATAAAAGGCTGGGAAGGCACAGCAATAATACACATAGAAAGCCCTAATTATTTTGAGGACGAGGAGGTTTAAATGCTTTTTGTAGATTATTTTAGCGATTGGATAAAAACTTATAAAGAAGGGGCGGTTCGGCGTACCACTTTAGACAGATATTACCGTGTTTTAAAATTTGTACAAGATAATTTTCCGGACGTAAAAGTTGAAGAGATAACTAGAAAAGTATATCAAGAAATGATAAATAAATATGCGGAAACTAGACATATACAAACAGTTAAAGACTTTGCTAGCATGATTAAAGCGGTTATATTGGATGCTGTAGATGACGGGTTAATAGCTATTAACCCAACCCGAAAGACTATTTACAAAGGGCGCACAAAAAGTAACCGTAAAAGAACTTTTTTAAACCAAGAAGAATGCCAAAAACTTGTAGCCGAACTGGATTTGGTAACTCCTTTAGTTGTGGTTAAACCTTACAAAAGAGATGTTTATGATACATCCGGCAGAAAAACAACTATCAATGTTAAATATGCTGTAAATTGGGATTTTTTTATACTACTTTGCTTGCATACCGGTTTAAGATTTTCAGAACTGCTGGGGTTAACTCCAAGCGATTTTGACTTTAAACAAAACACTGTTTCAGTAAATAAAACTTACGATTACAAATATACCAATGCCCTTACAGAGGAAGTTAAGTCAAAGGCTGCAATACGCACTGTCAGTATACCACGGTACTTGACAAAAATCTTTAAAAACGAGCTAAAAAACACGCAGGAAAATGAGCCAATATTTGTACCTCGTGACAGTGCTAGGTGTTTCAACAGCACTGTTAATAACCGCCTTAAAAGGCTTTGTATAAGGGCAGGTATAGAACCAATTTCTGTACATGGGTTGCGACATACCCACGCATCTATACTGCTTTATGGTGGGGTTTCTATCCACAGTATTTCACGGCGGCTTGGACATTCCCAAGTATCTATGACACAGGACATATATATGCACATAGTGAAAGAATTGGAAAGCAAAGATGCTAAAAAAATTAACGATTGTTTGATGGAATTAACAGCGTAAGTAAGGTAGATAGGTAGAACGGTATCCTTTTCGGAGATGTGCATGTATAAAAAAGTAAGAGCAAGAATACAAGAAGAAAAGCCAAACGGAACGCTATTGCGTGTGCTTGTCCCTTCCCGTCTTAATGATGTTGACCTGGAGCGGTTTGCAAAAGATGGAATAATAAGAGGCGAGCTGCGTATTGATGACGGTCGCACTATAACAAGCGACCAACGCAAAAAGGCATATGCTACAATGGCGGATATAGCTACGCATACAGGGCATATGCCGGAGGAGCTAAAGGAGATAATGAAATATTGGTACATAAGCAAAACGGGAGCGGAGTATTTTTCGTTATCGAATTGCAGTGTTACCACGGCACGGCTGTTTATAAATTATTTGATTGATTTTGCACTGGAGTGGCATATACCGTTGTTAGATAGTTTGGTAAGCCGCACAGACGATATATCCGCCGCCATATATTCTAGCCTAATGCACAAGCGTTGTGTTATATGCGGAGCTGATGGGGAGCTACACCATACCACAGCAGTGGGCATGGGGTTTGATAGGGAGAAGATAGTGCATTTGGGCATGAGTGTTATGTGTCTATGTAGAAAGCACCATACAGAGTGTCATACCATGGGTCAAGAGCGGTTTAATGAGCGGTATATGGTGTATGGGATAGAAGCTACAGAGGAAATTTGCAAGGTTTATAAATTGAAAATCAAATGAAACATGGGGGGAGTTAATGCGAGATAGTTTTGTATTTTATAGAAGTTTTTATGAAGCCATAGAAGAGTTGCCGGACTACGAAACAAAAGCAATGATATATAGTGCAATTTGTAAGTATGCACTCACGGGCGAAGAAGATGAACTAACAGGGGTACCGAAAGCATTTTTTTTACTAATAAAAAAGTGCCAAAAATACTGATGTTAATTTAAACAGAGTAACCAACGATCCTAACGGAGGTATCAACACATGTTTCACTCATTTAACGTAAAATTGGCAGTACAGTACGGGACGGAAGAAGCTGTTTTGTTGCAGCATTTATAT
>WRKF01000095.1 GCA_009778165.1 Defluviitaleaceae bacterium | reverse complement strand
GCGTTGGAACGGCGTATTTTGTGTTTTTGGTGTTTGCAGGGCTGGTAACTGTGCATAATTATACGGCATCTAAGGCGGTTTCTACTGTGTTTTTGACGTTTGTTGCTTTGCTGGTTATTGTGTTTTTGATAACGCTGTTGTTTACGCTTTGGCAGCAGTTGGTTGTTTTTGCTTATAGCGTTTATACTGAGATTATGTTTCGGGCTTGAATTGTGGGATTTGCGAGGGTTTTGGTGTATAATCGCAAATTCCGTGTAAAAACCCTTTTGGGAGGTTTCTCAAAAGGGTTTTTGTGAGTTTTTCAATTTGCAAAATAACGCAGTTTTGTAAATTTTCTTGATTCTGAGGTTAGCCTGTGATAAAATAAACGTGAAAGTTGTTTGTCGCTAAGCGTGAGACTTGACTGATTGTTGGTGGCGACTAGCCTAAAATTGATGAAGGAGGTGTCTTTTTTAATGAAAAGACCAAAAATGAAACAGGTTGCCGCAACTTTGTTGGCGACTATTATCGGAGCGGCTGGGTTGGTGTTTCCGAGGACGGAAGTTGCCGCCGCAGGTATTCCGAATGTGCCGAGTGGCTCGGTTACGATTCCGCAGGAAGTTTGGGAAAATTTGCCAGCCGATGTGCGTGCTACTATTGAAAATGCTAACGCTCCGAGCGTTCCTGTCGCTGTGCCGAGTGTGCCGAATGCTCCAACCGCTCCGAATGTTAGTGAAAATAACACAGATGTAACTTTGCCGACCAATCCATTTTCTGGACAAGTTGGCGAGAATGGCGAAATTTTCACAGCCAATCAACTTGAAATCGGCATTTTTAACGCCGTAAACGCCGAACGTGTCCGCCGAGGACATCACGAACTACAGTGGGATAATAATCTCTCCGCAGCGGCAAGGTGGCTAACCAATGACCTCGATTTACTAAACCGTTTGCCTGGTCCTGGTCGCCATGGTCCCGAAATCGTTGTTATAACAATGCCCATCGGAGATACCTCTGTCGCAACCGCTATGAACCTAATCCTCGAAGAAGACCGCCGTGCTGAAAGTTTTGGGCTTGGTGGGAAATTTGCGGTCAGCATGGGCGAAACTCCGATTTTGAATGACGGAATGGATCGTCCTAGTGCCACTAGAGCTTCGTTTATAGGTATTGGATACAACCCAGTTTTAGGAGTGATTGTTATTGACGTAGTAAGTAATACAGTTAGAGATGTGATAAATAGTGTGTCTGGCTATGATTGGCACACTCCACCTACCACTGGAGGATGGATCTCAGAGTCTCCGTATCTTTTTGCGTTTTACAGAGAGCATAATCCATACAATCTTGACTTATTAACTCATGATGGTTATACAGATGAGCAAATTGTGTATATGTGGGGGCAAGAAATGCTTAGGTTAAGTAATCTTGCTAGAAGTTTTGAAGGTGCGAGTCCTTTGCAGTGGGATGAGAGACTAGTTAGATCTGCTCAAAATCAGGCCCTTGATCAAAATCGTAGGTCTGCACATATAGGCCATGATGGGTCTAATCCATGGGACAGAGCGTGGCGTGAAAATTGGCCAAGAAATAGCAACCTGGTTCGAGAAAACTTTGGTAGTGGTTTTACTTCACCAGCACATGACGTAGGTGCCTGGCTCACTAGCAATGGACATAGAATAACAATAATGGATCCTAGAATGACTCACTTTGGCTCTAGTGTTATAATTCGAAACTTGCCTCATCCTAGGGATAATACGCTTACTGAGAGAAGAGGAGCACCAGCATATATGGTTACAGGTGCAATAAATAACTAGACTTTTTCAACATTTCGGCATAAGATAACCCCGCAAAACCTTTCCAACAACTAGCCCTTTCCAATTTTTCGGAAAGGGCTTTTTATGTGCTTGCGGTTTCCGAAACTGGCTTCCGAAATCGGAAGTGGATTTCATAAGAAACCGTTTTCCGAAAATTTTTTCTCGGAATGCAAAAACTGCCCAAATTCTCAAACTTTTTGCTTATAATAGGGAAAAAATTTGGGCTATTCGAGAGTTTTTGCCTTGCATAGACAAATCTTTCACACTCCCAACAAACAGGTTGGTTGTGTTTTTGATAACGCTGTTGTTTACGCTTTAGCAGCAGTTGGTTGTGTTTGCTTATAGTGTTTATACTGAGATTATGTTTTAGGCTTGAGGTTTGGGGGATTTTGCTATTTTGGCGAAATTCCCCATTTTTTTTGAATAGGTAGCTTAACGAGAATGTTGACAATCCCAAAACCAAGTGGTAAACTAATAGTATCAACCTCGATACGAGGAAAAAATAAAAGATAAATACCAGATAAAATGAAAGGAGAAACAAAATGAACGAAAATAGAAGAGTAAAGTTTGACGACCTATACGATATGTACCCTAAAAAATGGGTATTATTTGTAAAAACTGAATTTGTTGGTAATAAAATAGATACTTGCGAAGTATATGGTGTTTACGATAACAAAGAAGAAGGACGTAATCATTCGCAAGAGTTATTAAAAAAAGAGAGTGCAGGTTTATACTACATGATAAGGGAGGACGAAGAAATTGGATCCAATCTCACAGCAGCACCAATCGAAGAAGAATTTGAATGATAATATTCTTTTGTCTTTTGACGTGAATAATAAATCTACTTTCAAAGCAGACTGTCTGCTTTATTCGCTAGACAAAACGAAAGGAAGTAAACCGATAACGTTACTCATTGACACAGGCGCTTCACAGACAGCCATAGTGCGTGATGCTTTGGAAGAATTGGGTTATAGCAATTTCACGAAAAACAGCCATCGAAAACAAACAGCAGTTGGCAAAAAGCGATTTGATATAACTACAATTTCATTATTGCATCTAGTTGGAATATACAAGCGGAAGAACTTAGAGGTTGAAGTTTTGGATTGGGAAGATTATTCTTACCACGGAATTATTGGAATGGATATTTTATCAAGGTTGCATTTTCGCTCTGATAGTAAGATATTCGAACTACAAAGCAAACCTTTCCAGATACCTGCGATAAAATTACCAAATTTGAAAAGAGGGTGCAAAGGAGTAGTTTTAGAATCGCCAAATCAATTTACAATTATGACAGATACAGAGTGGATAGAGGGCAGATTTACTGGTAATGTTCATAGTAGTCAATATTCTTTAGAAGAGGCTAGAAAAACCGTTACAGAATTGCAGAATAAAGCGGAGAATGTTGTAGTCGCTAGTTTAGACAGCAAAACTAGCGATACTTTATTGCGGTTGGTGTAACCTCAACAACCCATTCAAAATATAAGCCATTTTGTACCAAAAGAGCCATAGCAATATTTTCAAAATTTAGCAAACAACTCCTTAACAAACCCAAAACCAAGCAGTACGCTAACAATATCAATCTTAGCACGAGGACAAGAATAGGAGAATGAACTATGAAAGCCCAAGGAAAATAAAACAAGCAATAGCAACATTATCAGTAGTAACATTATTAGCAACGACACTAATCACAACCCAGGCAGTATGCCAAACATTCCGCCACCAATAGGTATAAGTCAAGAGCAATGAATAACACCACCACGAGGTTTAACTCAAGAACAGTGGAGTAGCTTAGGCCGCAGAGCAAGAACCGCTATTATCGAGACGATAAATTTACCTCAACATATTGGAGCAACTCTTCGGTACAGAGAGTTCCTTACGGATAACGATGTACTACATAGGATAGTTGATGTTCTTTATACAACAGAAATGCCTGGTGTACCTGTTGAACGAGACTCTATTACTTTTGATTTAGCTACAGGAGATATTATAAACAGCAATAATGCTTATGTTGATTTCGGAGCAAAAACAATATCTAATCTAGTGTTAATTTTGATGTGGAATACCACTTTTCAAGAGTAAATAACACTATAGCTGATATGACTACCACATTGCTTGAAGTAAATTAACAATTGGTGGACGTTGTAGAGGCGGATATTATCCCATAAGTATCTATTTAGTAAAAAGGTTCAAAAACATCAACAAAGGAGGAATTTTTATGAAAAGGTTGAAACGTAAAATAAGCTACAAGAGGACAAGCAAAATAATATCCCCTATTCTGAAACAATATGGGATTGTTGCTGTACCAATTATTTTGTTGTTATTTGGTTACATTGCTTTGCCGAGAGAATCTTGGATAAATTTGACAGTTAATACGTATGCGGATATTGAAATAAACGGGTTTTCAGGAAATATTCACTCTCAATGGTATGGAATAGAGACAAACAGTGCATATATTTATAATATGTCTCCAGTTAGCTTTAATATAAATGGAAAAAATTACATCGTTGACTCTTTTGGACTTCAAATTGTAATCGATGAAAAATCACCAGAATTTATAGAATACATTACTACAGGTTTTTCTATTTATGATTTTTCGTTTGAGTATGAAAACAGGACAAGTTCATCTGCAATCATTACTGGCTATGTTGTGGATTCCTCAAATATTTTTATTAATAAACGTAATGTTCTTAGTTACTATTCTATGTATTCTGAAATTACGCATAGATTTGAGATTTTTTCAAGAGTGCAAGATATCTTTACGTTGCAAGATTTCTTTAGAGAAGCTATTCCATATACCTTACCTATTCCACGTTTTCCGTACATCTTACATATTCCACAGAGGAGTTCTATAAATCTAAGCAATGCTTTGATATTTATAGAGGGCAGACGTTTAGATAAAGTAGGTAATTTTGCAACTATTGAAGTATGGGTCAACGATGATATTTTATCAGATTATCCTATTCCATTTAATTTTTTTTCTTCTAATTTTACAATAATACTAATTTATTTTTTGATGGCACAGCAAACTCCTTCAACGGAACGTTCGGCACAAACAGCAATTTACTTCACACCTATCTAAATAATCAAACTTCCTACAATATTTCTAATCTGCCTATTGTTGCAACAAACTTAAATTACCCTTTGAGCATCTTAGGCAATATTGATTCGTCTGAAACTACCAATTTAAGCATCTCGGGACTTGTTTCTGAGATTACAGTAGCAGGAGAATCGCTACATTTTAACATAAGACAATTTATATTTATGAATTTTAGTGCATTATTTATTGGTTTTGTTGGCACAATACTTGTAAGGTTTATTCCAACTTTACCTAAAGCAGTTGAAAAAACAGCTCGTCGAAAACTAAATAACAAAAAAAATAAATAAAAAATTTTTTCAAAATTTTGCGTTGGCGTGCTACAAGATTGGGAGCAGCTTACTTACTACTTACCTGTCGCCTACTTGACGGTAGGCAGGGACAAGCAGACGGATCGTGTTTTTGATAAAGCTTTTGTTTACGTTTTGGCAGCAGTTGGTTGTGTTTGCTTATAGCGTTTATATTGAGATTATGTTTTGGGCTTGATTGGTGGGGGATTTTGCTGTTTTGGCGAAATTCCCCCTTTTTTTGGAAATCGGCAACTTAAAGAGAATTTTCACAGATTATCAAAAAAATTTTCAAACTCCCATTGACAAATCAAAATATATATGTAATAATCAACCTAGAGCCTTACAGTCCGAAATGGCTTGTTTTGTTGTAAAATACGAAATCCCAAAAGGCTAAAATTATTTTTATGACAGAATTAACAATAAAATTGATTAAAAATGAAAACACAGCTTGAATTTTGTCAAGCTGTGTTTTGCTTAAGGCTAATCAACTAAAACTTGAGCAGAAGCACTACGATCTTCTTGATCTACTATTGCAGTAGCCGTACTAACTAGAATATTCTCGTTACTTTCTGAAAAATAAGCTGAATCTACAACTCTAGCGCTAAATGTAATTACAGCATTTGCGTTATTTCTGTAGCGACCTATGTTTAGCCCATTATTTGTGATATTATTTTCTGCTGTATCCAATTCTGGAGCAACGGAGGAATGTTTGGGATTACTTGCATTGCTAATTCTTGTGCTACCAGGTATAAATTCCAGTCCTGCAGGAATATCTGTCAAAAGGATAACATCAGGGTTTGTTACATTGCCAATTTGAGTGTAAACTAGACGAAAATTAAGTATATCGCCAATTTCGGCATTAACTTCGTCCGCCCAAGCAGACGCATCTTCTCCATTTTGCCGAACATGATTTGTGATAGAGAACTCATGTTGAATGTATTCAACCCGAACTCGGAACGTTACCCAGCCTTCATACTGATTGCACGGATTAATATCGTGCAACTTTGCTCCGCTTTCTAAAGTTGGATTGCTTAATTCATATACTTGCGGAATATCTCCAATTCCTCTTCCTGCCCATTGAGCAGTGCCCTCAACATAACTGAGGATAAAAGGTTGCTCTGCTATTAAAGTAGCATTATCCCAAATACTAGGCGGATTCGCATTACTCGAGTTTATAAATCCAAAAATGCTTAATAGCTGCCTACCATCTGCATCAGCACGACTTCGTCCTGAAATATTAAAATTGATATAAACATCCTCAGCAACTAAATTAGAGTTTGGACTAGCATTGTTGTGAACGAATGCTAAAACGTAAACTTCTTGACCGTTGGCAACAGTCATATTTTCCACAATTGTGCTGGGATTACCTCTGTCTGTGGCTAGCTTAACGAAGTCTCTTTCGTCATTACCAGAACCAAAAGTAGAACCGAACAACGTTCCATCTGTTCTATTCTCCATTGAATTAAATGTTGCGTATGGAGCAGGGTTTTGTAAGGCAAATGTTTCCCTACTAGGTCCCCAAATTTGTTGCATTGTAGCAATATCATTGTTAATTTCGGCGATTTCGGCTTGCTCAATCTCTGTTGGGCTAATGGTTTCGGATGCCTGCACATTCAGCGGCGATGCCACAAACATACTAAAGCCCAAAGTTACAGCCAAAAGTTTAAATAAACCACCTTTAGCCATTTTACAATCTTTCATAATATAAAACCCCTTTCAACTTCGCTTTATTTTTCGAAGTTAAATAAATTTGTATATGTTCATTATATATATATATATATAAGTCAATCGTGATTTATACACATTATCCACAATTTTTGTGTAAAAATATGATTTAAAAAATTACATTTGATTTTTATCTTACTATTTTTGGTTTTTGCTCTTGTTTTTGCGTGTTTTTGAAATTTGTGCTAAAAAATATTAATTTTATGGGAAAAAATTTTGTTTTTGCTTATAGTGTTTATACTGAGATTATGTTTCGGGCTTGAGTTTTGGGGAAATCGGTAAGTTAGCGAAATGTTGACAACCACAAAATCAAGTGGTACACTAAAAACAAAGAAGTGTGTGAATGGATATAGAAAACAGCAACAATAATAATGCAGAGCAATCAACTACTAAATTGTACAGAGCAGTCGGTGTAGAAGAATATTTATCCATTATAAAAACAGGCGAATTTACATTAAGGAAAAACAGAGATGATGTAAAGTATTTTGGATTAGATTTTGAAGAGACTTTGCTATTTGCAAATAAAGCATTTAATAAGACTTTAGTATCTGTATTTGAAGTTGAAATAAAAACCGCTGTATTGAATGAGATTGCCGATTTTACTAATGTTGACCCATTTCTATTCAAGAAAGGTACTGTTGAAATTCAAGAAGAAAATTTAGAAGATTTCAACAAAGCAATAATAAAAGTTTGCCCTATATTTTGAAGGAGGAGTTTATACGTTAAAGGCTAATGCAAAAATTAAATTTACATTAGAAGGTAAAAATTACACAAATGACAATGAGTTTCGCATAGCTTTCAGATTTCCTGATAATTTGATTTTTTCAGGACACGTAGAGAGTGATAACGAGATTTACTATGCGAATAAGGAATATAATGTGAGTATACAGTTTTTTACTGTGGAAGATGAGGCATATAATGCTTTAACCCCTATTTTGGCAGTAGATGACATTTTGGCTATATGTGCTGGTAAAAGAATTTTGGGTACAGCTAGACTTCTTGATTACAAATATGAAGAGGAATAACTTGATTTGACAAATCAAAAACCATGCAGTATACTAATAATATCAACTAACCTCAACACGAGGACAAGATAGCAGAATGAACTATGAAAGCAAAACAAGTATTAGCAACATTAGCATTAGCGGCGATATTAGCCGCAACCCCAACCCAAGCGGTATCAACAAACATTCCGCCACCGATAGAAAAATTTGCTCCATTTACATATAGGAATTGGATAGGGACAATTGTTTTTTATGATAACGATAGGAGTATTGAAAAGAGAATTTCTAAATCACTCTCATATCGGACTGACAGTATCATACGTATTGTAATAGTCAATATAGATTAAAATCAAAGAAAGGAGTGATTATTTATGGCATATATAGCTATAACGATATTTGCTTTTATTCCAGTTTTACCAATAATTATTGTGGCACAAAATGGTTCTAAATTGATGAATTTATTCGAAAATAAAAATTTTTGTAATGATACTTTTTCTGATTTAACCATTTCAAAAGTTCGGAAATACTTTTGGAATAAACAATGCTTTAAGGAAGATTATTTTCAAAAGAAAGATAAACACGTCCGAAATGTTGAAGAAGTTTATAAATATGGCAAAAATGTAGTAATTGCTCTGTTTACTCATTTTATTGTTGGAATACTGTTTTTATGTGCAACAGTATGTCTAATTTTAACTCTATTTGAAGTTATGCCTAATTGGTTTGAATTAAGTGGTTCTAGAATAATTCCGTTCGCCTTATTTTATGCACTTATGTTTTTCATATTTTATGCTCAACCTATTTTTGAAAATTTTTTAGGATGGTACAAACTTTCAAAGAATATTGTAAAGTTTTTTCAAACATTAGTTAGCTTAGCTATTGCTGCTGTAGGGTTTGCAGTTTTTATTGCATATATCGCAAAGATTGTGAATGTTTTTAGCAATACTACAATATACATAGATAATAACGCATTTCAAATAGATCTTATTGTGTACGTATTGGCTATTTTGCTTTATCATTACATTATTGCAAAATGCATTGTAAATAAATTTTTAATTTTTCTAACATATAATTTTATTTTCAAGGAAATTCGACAGGAACATTTGATTAAAAATTTATTATCTAACGACACATATTTATATATGGTAATATTTTATTTTATAGCTACCTTGATTTCAGCAGAAAGTGCAGATATGATAGTTGCTATAGGTATATCTTTTTTGATAATGACATATTTTGATAACAGGAAAAAAATTATTGAGGAAGATTCTGAAATAGTTGCTTGGGATGGCAAGGAAAAGAAAATTTAATCTCAAATGGGGCTATACTTTTGTTTGCGTATTACATAGATATAGCTATGATTTGCCTGTCGCCTACCTGACGGTAGGTAGGAAAGAGCAGATGGATCGTGTTTTTGATAACGCTGTTGTTTACGCTTTGGCAGCAGTTGGTTGTTTTTGCTTATAGTGTTTATACTGAGATTATGTTTCGGGCTTGAGGGTTGGGGGATTTTGCTGTTTTGGCGAAATTTCTCTTTTTTTGGGAAATCGGTAAATTTGACAAATCTAAAATCAAGTGCTACGCTAATAGTATCAACCTCAATACGAGGAAAAAATAAAAGATAAATACTAGATAAAATGAAAGGAGAAACAAAATGAACGAAAACAAAAGAGTAAAGTTTGACGACCTATACGATATGTACCCTAAAAAGTGGGTATTATTTATAAAGCCAGAATATATAGGCACCCACTACGATACCTGTGTGGTTTATGGGGTTTATGACAGTAAAGAAGAGGGACGTTACAATATCCGCAATGTATTAAAAACGGAAAGTGCTAGTTTATATTATATGGTAAAGGAGGAAGATGAAATTGGATACAATCTCACATCAACTCCAATCGAAGAAGAATTCGAATGATAGTGTATTGCTTTCTTTTGATGTTAAAAACAACGCAACATTCAAGACAGATTGTGTGTTGTTATCTTCGGATATGAAGACTGAGTCTGGAAGAATAACATTGCTGATTGATACTGGAGCATCACAAACCGCTATAGTGAGAGATGTTCTTAGCGATTTAGGTTACAACAAATTCACAAAAAATAAAATTAGAAAACAGACAGCAATGGGCAAAAAGCGTTTTGATATAACAACAATATCTCAGCTACATCTTATTGGAATATACAAGCGGAAGAATTTAGAGGTTTAAGTTTTGGACTGGGAAGATTATTCTTACCACGGAATTATTGGAATGGACATTTTATCAAGGTTACATTTTCGCTCTGATACTAAGATGTTCGAACTACAAAGCAAACCTTTCCAGATACCTGCGATAAAATTGCCAAATTTGAAAAGAGGGTGTAAAGGGGCAGTTTTAGAAGCACCCAATCAATTTACAATTATGACAGATACAGAGTGGATAGAGGGCAGGTTTACTGGCAATGTTCATAGTAGTCAATATCCCTAGAAGAGGCTATAAAAACAGTTGCAGAATAAAGCGGAGAATGTTGTAATCGCTAGTTTAGACAGCAAAACTAGCGATACTTTATTGCGGTTGGTGGAACAATCTCGTTAGGCTACTAGTTTCTTTATATCAAAAGAACCGTAAAAATATTTTCAACTTTGTTGAGGTACAATAGATAGGTAACAAAAAACAAGGCAACCCAAGTTCCAAGTGATATAATAAAAATGGCAAATATTACTGGAAAAGGGGAAACCTTGATATGGATATAATAACACAAAATGCCCACTATAGGCAACGAA
>WRKF01000094.1 GCA_009778165.1 Defluviitaleaceae bacterium | reverse complement strand
AAAAAAAAAAAAAAAAAAAGCAAGTAGAATTTCATGTCGATTTTCACAAAATATTAGGTAAATATGCCTAATGAAAATTATTTTTGTTTTTTTCGGCTCAAAAATCAGCTATATACACCGCTGTTTTGTCCGAATTATGGTGATTATGCTAATGTTTTTTAAATTAGAGTTTATCAAACAACCCTAAATCGCAATTTTTTTCTTGTTTTGTCATTGTAAATTATATTATAATATTTTTTTGTTTTTATTATTTTTATTATCCGAAAATACCAATCAAAAATATCCTTCAAAAACACAAAAAAATCTCCGCTATTTACTATGTCATACCGCATAAAATCTCATAAAATTAGCCGTTGAGCTACACATCGGGTCAGCCATAGAGTCTTCGTTAGTTCGCATTAGAATACAATAAAGAAAGGCATGTTAACTTTCAAATTGGTGTTAACATGCCCTCATCGTGCCGAGATATTTAAGCGGAATTGCTATAGCCAACTAATCATCGTCTTCATACGTTTCCAATGCCAAAACGTCTATTTTTCTGTATGCACTCATGCCCGTACCTGCCGGTATGAGCTTACCTATTATTACATTTTCCTTTAAGCCTATCAGCGGGTCGATTTTGCCCTTTATTGCCGCCTCCGTAAGAACTCGTGTTGTTTCTTGAAAACTTGCGGCAGATAGGAAAGAGTCGGTAGCAAGACTGGCTTTCGTTATTCCCAACAACACACGACTACCCGTAGCCGGTTCTTTATCCTCTTCTATTGCTTTTGTGTTTACCTCATCCAACTCCAACCAGTCCACAAGGCTGCCGGGCAACAGTTGTGTATCGCCGTTCTCCTCGATTTTAATACGCTTTAGCATTTGACGCACAATAACTTCTATATGCTTATCATTAATATCTACCCCTTGCAACCGATAAACACGCTGCACCTCTTTTAGCATATAATCCTGCACGCCACGCAATCCACGTATTTTCAAAATATCATGAGGGTAAATACTGCCTTCCGTCAGTTCCTGACCGGCCTCTATTACTGTGTTGTCAAGAACCTTTATACGTGAGCCATAAGGTATAAGGTATTCGCGTACTTCACCTGTTTCGGGGCTTGTTACGGTAACCTCTCGCTTCTTTTTACTATCAGAAACCGAAACCAAACCGCCTATTTCTGAAATAATGGCAAGCCCCTTTGGTTTGCGGGCTTCAAAAATTTCCTCTACCCGTGGCAACCCTTGGGTTATATCTTCGTTGCTGGATATACCACCGGTATGAAATGTCCGCATGGTAAGCTGTGTTCCCGGTTCTCCAATAGACTGTGCAGCGATAATGCCTACCGCTTCTCCAATACGCACCACTCTACCACTGGCCATATTGGCACCATAGCATTTGGAGCAAAGCCCAACTTTTGAGCGGCAAGTTAAAATAGTTCGTATCTTCACCTTTTCCACTCCGGCTCGTTCCACTTCTTCTGCTTGATCGTGGCTTATCATTTGGTCGGCTTGAACCATCACATAACCTGTTTGTGGATCAAGGATATTTTCCGCTGCCCAGCGACCACGCAAACGATCAGCCAACGGCACAATAACCTCCTCCAAATCTTTAAAAGCAGTAATTTCCATGCTAGGAATATCGTTATCGGTTGAGCAGTCCCATTCGCGTATTATAATATCCTGGCTAACATCTACCAAACGGCGTGTCAGATAACCACTGTCTGCCGTACGCAAGGCAGTATCAGAAAGCCCCTTTCTGGCACCGTGGGCAGAAACAAAATACTCCAACACGTTTAGCCCCTCGCGAAAGTTAGATTTTATAGGGATTTCCAGGGTTTTGCCGCTAGGGCTTGCCATAAGCCCTCGCATACCCGCTAACTGCTTTATTTGGTTGTTGGAACCACGCGCCCCACTGTTTGCCATCATATAAATATTGTTGTAACTGCCAAGCCCGTCTATTAGCGTACGAGTCAAGCTCTCATTGGCTTTTTCCCATATACTGATTACTTTTTCGTAGCGTTCCTGATCGGTCATAAGACCTCTACGAAACATGCGTGTTACTTTCTCCACCTCTTCTTGGGCAGCACTCAATATTTCTTCTTTTACTTCCGGTATTTCCATATCAGAAACAGAAACAGTAAGCGCCCCCTGGGTAGAGTATTTAAAACCAAGGGTTTTTATATTATCCAACACAAGAGCAGTTTTTGTTGCCCCGTGTTTGTTAATGCAGCGGTTTATTATTTTGCCCAATGATTTTTTATCGGTAAGAAAATCTATTTCGTATTTAAACAGATTTTCCGGGATGGCACGGTTCACAAAACCTATATCTTGCGGTATAGCTTCATTAAATATGATCCTCCCCACGGTTATATCGATAAGGCTCGAATGCATCTCCCCATCTATCTCCATTGTGCGGCGTACCTTAACTTTGGAATGCAGGGTAATATCACCGTTGCTATAAGCAAGTATTGCTTCATACTCATCTTTAAACACGCTCCCTTCCCCCGGTTCATCATCTTTTGCCAAAGTTAGGTAATATATACCCAAAACCATATCTTGAGATGGGACGGTAACGGGCTCTCCGTCGCTCGGTTTTAGCAAATTGTTTGGTGCGAGGAGCAAAAAGCGGCACTCCGCCTGTGCCTCTGCCGATAAGGGAACATGAACGGGCATTTGGTCGCCGTCAAAATCAGCATTAAAGGCGGTACACACCAGTGGATGAAGTTTTATGGCTTTACCTTCTACCAAAACAGGTTCAAAGGCCTGTATACCTAGCCTGTGAAGGGTCGGTGCACGGTTTAACATAACGGGATGCTCTTTAATTACTTCCTCCAATATATCCCAAACCTCCGGTTGCAGGCGTTCCACCATGCGTTTTGCACTTTTTATATTAATAGCCTGGCCACTCTGAACCAAATTTTTCATAACAAAAGGCTTGAACAGTTCAATAGCCATTTCCTTTGGTATACCGCATTGGTAAAGTTTTAGGTTTGGTCCAACCACAATAACGGAACGACCGGAATAGTCTACACGTTTACCTAACAGATTTTGCCTGAAACGCCCTTGCTTACCTTTTAGCAGATCGCTAAGAGATTTCAGCGGACGATTGCCGGGCCCTGTAACGGGTCTACCCCTGCGCCCATTGTCAATCAACGAATCTACAGCCTCTTGCAGCATACGTTTTTCATTACGTATGATTATATCGGGTGTACCCATATCCAACAGTCGTTTAAGCCGATTGTTGCGGTTTATAACCCTGCGATACAAGTCATTAAGGTCGCTAGTAGCAAAACGCCCTCCGTCTAGCTGTACCATCGGCCGCAAATCCGGTGGTATAATCGGCAGTGTACTCAATATCATCCAAGAAGGATCATTTTTGGACAACCGAAAACTTTCGATAACCTCAAGTTTTTTGATAAGGCGTATACGTTTTTGCCCTCCGGTTTCCCGCAACTGAATTTTCAGCTCAAGAGATTCCTTGTCCAGGTCTATATCTTCCAACAGACGCTTTACTGCTTCGGCACCCATACCCACCTCAAAAGTATTGTTGCCATACTTTTCTTGAGCATCTCTGTAATCTCTTTCCGTTAAAATTTGTTTATAGTCCAAACCGCTTTCACCCGGGTCAAGAACAATATAATTGGCAAAATATAACACTTTCTCCAACACCCTGGGAGAAAGAGATAAAATAATACCCATACGGCTAGGAATTCCTCTAAAATACCAAATATGAGAAACAGGAGCAGCCAACTCCAAGTGTCCCATGCGTTCCCGCCTAACCTTAGACTTTGTTACTTCTACACCGCAACGGTCACAAACAACACCTCTGTAACGTATGCGTTTATATTTACCACAGTGGCATTCCCAGTCTTTTACAGGCCCAAAAATGCGTTCACAAAAAAGACCGTCACGCTCGGGTTTAAGAGTACGATAGTTTATCGTTTCGGGCTTTTTAACTTCCCCTCTGGACCACTCCCTGATTTTTTCGGGAGATGCCAAGCCAATTTTAATGGAGTCAAAGTTGATTGGTTCGTTTGCTGTCATAAGATTTCCCCCTCTTTACTCGTCTACATCGTCAAAAATATCGTCGTCTAAGCCTGTTAGGTTAATATCAAGCTCTTCCGGTTCCACCAACATACTTTCTGCAATGCTGTCGTCCAGATAGTCGTCGTTGTCTTCTATATCTGTCAAAAAGTCATCAAAGCCTTCTTTTAGTAAATCTTCTTCATGTGTGTCTAAATGCCCCGGCAACACTTGATCAACAAATGTTTGGCTGTCTTTTCGCACAAAAGGAGTAGAGTTGTCGTATTCCGGTTCTTCGCCTTCCATGTTAAGATCCAAAATCACTCCATCTTCCTCTGTGTTTTCTTTTATATCCAACTCGCTGCTGTCCAACAAAACACGCACATCCAACGAAAGAGCTTGCAGTTCTTTCAGCAAAACTTTAAAGGATTCGGGTACTCCCGGTTCCGGCACATTCTCTCCTTTAACAATGGCTTCATATGTTTTTGTACGGCCTATTATATCGTCGCTTTTCACTGTCAAAATTTCTTGCAATGTATACGATGCACCATACGCCTCCAAAGCCCATACCTCCATCTCTCCAAAACGTTGCCCCCCAAACTGAGCTTTACCTCCCAAGGGCTGCTGGGTAACAAGAGAATACGGTCCGGTAGAGCGGGCATGAATTTTGTCGTCTACAAGGTGGTGCAGTTTAAGGTAGTGCATATAACCAACGGTAATGGGATTGTCAAAATACTCCCCGGAGCGGCCGTCCCGTAACCATATCTTACCATCTCTTGTTATCGGCACGTTTTTCCACTCGTTGCGGGTTTCTCTGTTTTCGTTTAAAGACCTCATTATATCATCTTCCAAAATACCGTTCCATTTTTTAAAGAAAGCCTTCCACTCCATTGTGGTGTAGTCATTTGCAAGCTCAAGAGTGTCCATAATATCTATCTCGTTTGCCCCATCAAAAACAGGAGTGGCTATTTTCCAGTTCAAAACCTTTGCAGCCAAACCAAGGTGAACCTCAAGCACCTGCCCAATATTCATACGAGAAGGCACTCCAAGAGGGTTAAGCACTATATCCAAAGGTCTGCCGTTCGGTAAAAAGGGCATATCTTCCACCGGCAAAACACGAGATATAACTCCTTTGTTGCCGTGTCGCCCTGCCATTTTGTCCCCAACGCTTATCTTTCGTTTTTGAGCAATATAAACACGAACAAGTTTGTTAACTCCGGTGGGAAGCTCGTCGGCATTTTCTCTTGTAAATATCTTCACATCTACTACTGTTCCGCTTTCTCCATGGGGAACACGCAAAGACGTATCTCTAACCTCTCTTGCTTTTTCGCCAAAAATGGCGCGGAGCAAACGCTCTTCCGCAGACAGATCGGTTTCTCCTTTTGGTGTAACCTTTCCTACCAAAATATCGTTTGGATGCACCTCTGCCCCAATAGAAATAATGCCGTTTTCATCCAAATTTTTAAGAGCCTCTTCGCTCACATTGGGTATATCTCTTGTTATTTCTTCTGAACCTAGCTTTGTGTCGCGGCTTTCAGATTCGTATTCTTCTATATGTATAGAGGTGTACACATCCTCTTCTATTAGTTTTTCGCTAAGCAAAATTGCGTCTTCGTAATTGTAGCCTTCCCATGTCATAAACCCGATGAGCGGGTTGCGTCCAAGAGCAAGCTCCCCGTTTTGGGTAGCGGGTCCGTCGGCAATAATCTGCCCCTTTTTAACTTTTTGCCCATTAACAACTATTGGCTTTTGGTCTATGCAAGTGCTTTGGTTAGAACGTTTAAATTTAGTGAGATTATAAGAGGCAGTGCTACCATCGCCGTTTTTAACGATAATTTTATCAGCTGCAACATTTTTCACAACCCCATCTTCTTCTGATATAACACAAACACCGCTGTCATATGCTGTTTTGAACTCCATTCCCGTCCCAACTATCGGGCTATCAGTTTTCAACAAAGGAATGGCTTGGCGTTGCATATTACTACCCATAAGTGCCCGGGTAACGTCGTCATTTTCCAAAAACGGTATAAGAGCCGTTGCCACACTAACCATCTGTTTTGGGCTAACGTCCATAAGGTCTATGTTTTGCTCGTCTACCTCTATAATCTCTTCTTTTAGACGAGCCGCAACTTTTGCGTGGGCAAACTGCCCTGTTTCGGTTAGCTCGGCATTTGCTTGAGCTATTGTGTATTCCTCTTCTTCGTCTGCCGTAATGTAGCGGCACTCTTTTGTAACCCGCACCTTATCTTTCTTTTTCTCCACAATCCTATAAGGAGCTTCTATAAAGCCGTATTCGTTAATGCGGGCATATGTAGCCAAAGAGTTAATAAGCCCAATATTCGGCCCTTCGGGGGTTTCTATCGGACACATGCGTCCATAGTGGCTGCTGTGAACATCTCGCACTTCAAACCCGGCTCTGTCACGGCTAAGCCCCCCGGGACCCAATGCAGACATACGGCGCTTGTGGGTCAACTCACCCAAGGGATTCGTTTGCTCCATAAACTGGCTAAGCTGTGAACTGCCAAAGAACTCTTTAATGGCAGCAGTAACGGGGCGTATATTAATAAGGGCTTGAGGCACCATCATATCTGTGTCTTGAATCGTCATTCGTTCTCGAACAACACGCTCCATACGGGTAAAACCAATACGGAACTGGTTTTGCAACAGCTCCCCAACAGCTCTGATCCGACGGTTCCCCAAATGGTCTATATCGTCTTTAAAGCCTATACCATGGTCCAAGTTAAAAATATAGTTTATACTTGCCATAATATCTTCAAATGTAATATTTTTCGGCACCAAACGAGACAAATTGCTTTGTATCAACGCCTTTAACTCTTCCGTGGATGTGGCTTGTTCAAAAAGTTCTTGCAAAATGCCAAGATGAACCCGCTCTTTTATACCAAAGTCTTTGGCACTAAGCCCTCTGTCTGCTATAAAATGGTCAATATCAACGGCAAGGTTGCTCAAAACCTTTACATCGGAACCATCCACATCTAACCAAATATAAGGCACACCTATATCTTGAAACTCTGTTGCCATTTCTTTCGTTAAAACATCTCCGGCAGATGCCAATATCTCTCCGTCGATATCTATAATGGGTCGGGACAGCTTTTGCCCAACCACACGGTTCAAATAACTCAGCTTTTTGTTGATTTTGTAACGACCAATTTTCGCAAGATCGTAGCGCTTCAAATCATAAAACATAGATTTTATTAAACTTTCGGCACTTTCCACAGTCGGTGGCTCGCCAGGGCGAAGCCTTTTGTACATTTCCAACAAACCTTCTTCGTAGTTTTTGCTAATATCTTTTTCGAGTGTGTCTACCAATAACTGTTCTTCACCAAAAAGCTCTATGATTTCTTCATCTGTGCTAACACCAAGGGCTCGTATCAACACAGTAACGGGCAGTTTGCGAGTCCGATCCACACGCACATAAAAAACATTGTTGGAATCGGTTTCGTACTCTATCCAAGCCCCTCGGTTTGGTATTACAGAGGTTGTAAAAAGTTCCTTACCAACCCTATCAAACGATATGTCGTAATATACCCCGGGGGAGCGTACCAACTGGCTAACAACAACACGCTCTGCACCGTTTATAATAAATGTACCCGTATCTGTCATCAAGGGAAAATCCCCCATAAACAGTTCTTGTTCTTTTATCTCGTCTATCTCTTTATTGTGTAGCCGTATCTTTACCCGCAGTGGGGTTGCATATGTTGCATCTCTTTCTTTACATTCTTCTATGTTGTATTTGGGTTTGTCCTCTATCCTAAAATCTAAAAACTCCAGCACCAAATTTCCGTTGTAGTCAGAAATGGGGGATATGTCCTCAAAAACCTCTTTTAACCCCTCTTTTATGAACCAGCGATAGCTGTTTTTTTGCACTTCTATAAGGTTTGGCATTTCCAAAACCTCATCTATACGAGAGAAACTTATCCGTTTGCTGTTGCCCATGCGAACGGTTTTAACCCTGTTTTTTTCCATTAATACAACACCCCCTAAATTTTGTTTGCTCAAATTTCAAAAGTTTGGTTCATTTTTTTATGATTTTTCAATAATTTTTATAATTTTATAATTAACGATTGCGTAACAACTACGCAAAAACACGCCGAAACATCTAGTCTTTCAGCGAAAGTGAATCTATGTTGAATTATTATTTGAACCATGTTATAATTCCTTAAAGCATTTTTGTTGGGTTTCGTTTTCCTGTTAAAAATATCAAGCTATTTATCGTAGCATACTTTTGGAAAGATGTCAACCATGATTATGAAAAAAATCAAGAAAAAAATCAAAGAAAAAGTTTTAGTTGTAAAAACCGGCGATATTACCAATAACACAGAAAAAAATGCAGATATAATATCACTAATAGACAAATCTTCTTTTTTTGTAGAAAGAAGCGTTGCGGAAACGGATACAACAACAAAACAA
This sequence comes from Defluviitaleaceae bacterium, assembly GCA_009778165.1. Lineage (GTDB taxonomy): Bacteria > Bacillota > Clostridia > Lachnospirales > UBA5962 > WRKF01. Next base: position 1,916 of record WRKF01000094.1, on the reverse strand, counting down.
ATAATACCCTATGTAGCCCTGTCTTATCAAAATAATGATTGCAAAGAGTATTTTTTGGTGCAACGGCTAGGGGGTAGTGCTGAAAAACGCCTGGTGGGAGGGTTTACTTTTTGCCTTGGGGGACACATAAACGAAAAAGACGGCACGGGAGCGTCCACAATATTGGCGTGTATTAAGCGAGAGCTAAAGGAAGAGGTAGGTATTGATGTAACAGAAGCCCCGATTTTTTTGGGGATTATAAATGAGAGCAAAACAGATGTAGACCGCGTTCATCTAGGGCTTGCTTATGAACTGCAACTATCCACCAAAAACATTACAATACAGGAACCTCAAAAACTGACCGGAAACTGGGCAAATATAGCTGAAATAGCAGCCAACTACGATAATTTAGAAAGCTGGAGCAAAATAGTGTATGATAATTTTATCATTATCAACACAAAAAGACATTGAGTCAGCGTTTAGAGTCAGCGTTAGTTCGCATTAGAAACGTCAAATTTGCAACACAACGGCTTAGAAACATCGCCCTAATTCGGAATTGCTGGAATTCTATAGAAAGGACGGGTATAAACATGTCACAGCAAAGGGACAGGAAAAAAATTGCAATCTTTTTAATTATCCTTATCCTAATCGCTGGGTTGCTTTTTGTAGTTTGGCCCGGCAATATATCAGCTGAACAAGCTATGGAGATAGCAATTAATCATATAGGCGGCGCGGACGCTAACTGGCCCCACATGGTCTTCGAGAATTTCCAACGTGCTTGGTACGTAGAAGTTTTTTATGGAGACGGTGTATACCATATATACAGTATATACGGTGTATACGTTAACCGCAATTCGGGGCAGGTTATTAGGGCAGAAGCATATGGTGCTATATGGATAGACATCGATAGCCTTTTAGATATGTTTGGGGACTAAGTATAGCAGTTCCGTAATTAGCGAGGTAGAACAGAATGGCTAAAACAGATGATAAAAACAAAACGGAATTGGTGAGTGGTGAAAATATTAATAGCTTAATTGATAAAAATGGCGGGCAGATTTTGTTTCAAAAAATTTCTGATCTGATTGAGCAGAGCCGCCGTACTATGTATACACAGGTCAATAATGTAACTGTTTTGCTGTTTTGGGAAATTGGTAGGTATATTAATCAGGACATTCTTGAAAATAAGCGTGCTGACTACGGCAAAAAGATTGTGTCGACACTATCGACACAATTGACGGAAAAGTATGGGCGTAGCTTTGGGGTTCGTAATTTGCGCCGCATGATGCAGTTAGCGGAGCAATTCTCGGATTTTGAAATTGTGTCGAAGGCTTCGACACAATTCAGTTGGTCACATTTTATTGAGATTTTGCCACTTAAAACAATGGAAGCAAAATTGTACTATATAGATGAGTGTGTTCGCGGACTCGTTGGCGTAATGCAATTACGAGAGATGATTTCTTAGATCGTGATGGGATTTTGGTTGCAGAATACTGGACATCTTTGCCACCCAAAGCCGAGTTTGAGCAAAAAATCCAAACAATACTCGCTGAAACTCGTGAGCGGATGGCACAGCGTAATCTGCTTGCCGGTGAAACTAAAGTTACTGATGAAGAATAAACCGATACAGCAGTTCCGTATTTATACTGCTTTTCCCAACAAGGGTAGGCTTTGCTTTTGTAGGCTGGTTTAACACTTCCGCAGCTTCCGGCGGCACACAAATACTTGCAAACAGAACCTTTAATACGGCTACAACCATACATACTCTTCCACATAGCTAACTAGAGGAAAGCAAGCAGAGTAACCTGTTGGGTTTTGTTTTGATTGAGAGCAAATTAAAATCATTTTTTAAGGTTTTGCACCCATTCGAGGGGCATTTGTACATAACGTGCAATTTTATCAGGCGTAAAGCCGTCTTTGAGCATTTCAAGGGCGGTTTC
>WRKF01000093.1 GCA_009778165.1 Defluviitaleaceae bacterium | reverse complement strand
CTTCCCGTTACGTAAGCATCCATCCCCGCCATTACCGCATTTCTAAGGTTAGGGATAAAGGTACTAAAAAAACCGATAATAAACAAAAAGCCGGCAATAGATTGTATAGGAATATATTTAGTTGCCCTGGTCATAAGACCAAGAAATAGCAATACAGCACAAAAGAGCATCATCATAACCCCCGCCATTACGGGCCAAGGGCTTGCGGCAGTTGCGGATATTATTGCTCCCACGGGAGCACCACCCAAAATAACCGATGGCACGTCCGCAAGGCTGTTTATTACTGTAAGGTGATCCATGTTTTGAACATATCCCGCCATCCCTGCCGTTATATTACCAAATGCAATGTTTGTTCCAATATTTAAACTTATAAAAGCCAGGGCGAAATATACTGCGTTAAATCCAAACTTGGGTTTTATCAGTTTAAAATCTTCCCAAAATTCCGTTGTCCAAAACCGGGGATTTTCATTTTGCTCTATATCTCCCTCATAACCGGAATCTTTCGCCAAGCTCGCAATGTTTACACGCCTTCCGTATTTCCCTGTAGTGTAGTCCCTTTGCAAAAATATATAGTCAAGTGAGGACAGCGTTACACTTATTGCAATTACATAAACTAAAGCGTTTGGATGACCTTGAAAAACCACCCATGTTGCCATACCGGATACTATGGAGATTGTACCGGTACGCATTGCCTGTATGCTATAAAACCTTTTGATACCATCCGCAACTGCTAAGGACTGTATATGCTCTTTTTCTCGAGAATTTTTAAACATATCCAAAGCAATGCCGGTTACCATGAGACCCACTCCTGCCATCATGCCATTTATAACAGCAGGACCCGCAAAATCTGCTATCATTGTTACTGAGCCTGTAAGCCCGAGAGGAATCATTACAATTACAGCCAAAAGAAGTGCTGCAACACGTTCATTTATGTTTTTGATAAAGTGTGACACTGTCAAAATAGACGATTGCCCGGAAATGGGAGTAACCGATCCGGTAATGAGATTACCCACTGCACCGACCAAAAATGCAAAAGCAGTAGGTTTCATTTTGTACCCTTGAGATGCTGCCCACGCCAACATGGTAAGACCGTTTAATGAAACAAAAACCACGGCGACTAACACTACCCAAAGCTCGTTTAACATAGATTTTCTCCTTTGATCATGGGTTTAGTTCAAAAATTTCCTGTGAATTTTCAAACTAAACAGTTATATTTTGTTTTTGCACAAATTAACTTTTCGCCGCTCCTTTTAAACCGGAAAAGTTAATTTACCTTCAATTTACCTTCCTTGTTTCAGCATTTGTGCTATAAAAAGCAGATTATAACCTACTAAATGTATAATGTCAAGCCTTTTTTTATTGCCTTTTGCTCCCTGCCATATACAGGCCCAACTCTTTAAAACTAACGTCTTTGGGGTTTACGTTTGCTACTATCTCCCCTTCGTACATTACCAGCACCCTGTCAGATATGTTCATAACCTCTTCTAGCTCAAGAGAAACAAGCAAAACCCCTTTACCTGCATCTCTTTGGGCAAGCAGCTGACTGTGTATGTATTCTATTGCACCCACATCCAACCCGCGGGTAGGTTGAACAGCTATTAACAGCTTTGGGTCTCTGTCCAGTTCCCTTGCTATTATTGTTTTTTGCTGGTTGCCGCCGGACATAGAACGAGCCGGGGTGTTTTCTTGTCTTCCAGCACGAATATCATATTTTTTAATAAGATGGCGGGTATATTCGTTTATTTCTTTAAAAACCAAAAAAGTAGCACGGCTAAAACGGTGAGTGTAATAAGTTTGTAATATACAGTTAAAAGACAGATTGTAATCTAATACGAGACCGTGTTTGTGGCGGTCTTCCGGTATGTGGCTCATACCAAGCTCTGTGCGTTGGCGGATTTTTGCATGTGTTATATCTTGCTCCAAAAATGTTATAGTACCTTCCGTAGTAGAATCAAGCCCTGTTATAACGTTCACAAGTTGAGTTTGCCCATTGCCCTCTATCCCGGCTATGCACAATATCTCCCCATTGTGAACATCAAAATTAATATTGGTGAGCAGATTTTTTCCTTCTATACCTTTCAAAGTTAAGTTTTTTACGGAAAGTACAGTATCACCCGGACTGGCATCTTTCTTATCTAAGGACAAAGAAACTTTCCGCCCTACCATCATTTCGCTTAAATCTTCTTTTGTTGTTGTAGCAACATCTACCGTACCAACTTTTTTCCCCTTACGCAAAACCGTACAGCGATCCGCAGCTGCCATTATCTCGTCCAACTTGTGGGTTATAAACAATATGCTCTTACCCTCATTGGCAAGCCCCCGCATTGTACTCATCAGTGCCTCTATCTCTTGCACTGTCAGCACCGCAGTGGGTTCATCAAAAATTAATATTTCATTGTCGCGGTATAGCATTTTTAGAATTTCTACCCGCTGCTGCATACCCACGGTAATATCCCTTATCTCGTTATCCAAATTAATGTCTAAGCCGTAAAGTGCGGACAAGTGCTTTATCCTTGCCCTAGCATCACTAAACCTTAAAACGCCCTTTTCTACACTTTCCACACCAAGCACTATATTTTCCAGCACCGTAAAATTATGTACCAGTTTAAAGTGCTGATGAACCATGCCTATACCTAACCGAGTAGCATCGTTTGGGCCGGAAATTTTCACTTGCTGCCCCTCTTTTAAAATCGTTCCTTTTTCCGGCTTGTACAGCCCAAAAAGAACGCTCATCAAAGTTGATTTGCCTGCACCGTTTTCCCCAAGCAATGCGTGTATTTCGCCTTTTTTAAGCTGTAATGTAATATCGTCGTTAGCAATAACCCCCGGGAACTCCTTCGTTATATTTAGCATTTCTATGATATATTCCATATGATACGTCACCCCAATTTGAAAGCAAAAAGGGCGGATACCGGCAACGAAACCAATACCCGCCCCAGCGGTCTTAATTATTTAGTTTTAGAACACAATATAGCTAGGATATTTCTATTATGTTAACAACACTAACATCCAACGCAGTAACCGGAATGTCGGAACGGTCGTCTACAACTATTGCACCACTAACAAGTTGGTCGAAAATAGCGTTATACTGTGCTTGTGAAAAAGTTTGGAAACGGCTTGTTCCCATGGGTAATCCAACGCCGTCCTCTGCTGCACCTAGCACTAGGTTTTGTCCGCCAGGAAAACTACCGGCAAAAAATTCTGATACAGCGTAGTACACACTAGCTCCAAGACCTTTTAAAGCAGATGTAACAACTGTGTCGCTATCGTTCGCCTGGTCAAGGTCAACGCCTATTATAAGGCCGCCTTGGGCTTCGGCTGCAGCCATTACAGAAAAACCGGCACCACCAGCAGCGGCAAATATTATCTCAACACCATCGTGATACCAAGAAGCAGCCAAGGTTTGCACTTCTGGTGAGGGAGAGAATGTCATTGCATAGTGGAAATTTATTGTTACATCACCGCTGGCCAAACCGAGCTGCATTGCAGCGTGGTCTGCACCAAGCACAAAGCCGTGACCAAAACGCACCACGGCAGGTACAGCAATACCACCAATAAACCCTAGGTTACGGTGGCCGTCCATAACTGCAGCATAACCGGCAAGAAAACCTGCTTGTTCTTCTGCATAGTTAATAGCAACAACATTTTGTTCTATACGAGGTACACCGTCTGGGCTAGATGGCACTGCATCTATAAGCACAAACATTGTGTCAGGAAAAAGATCCTGAGCTTGATAAATAGCATTAATAAACAAAAAACCGGGAGTTACAACAAGCTGTGCACCACCGTTTACGGCAAGTTCTATAGCCTCAAGATAGGCTGCATCAGAAACAGCAGCAGGTTGTATAAAAGTATGAGTTATGTTGTTAGCTACAGCATAGGCAACAAGACCTTCCCAAGCACCTTGGTTAAAAGATCCGTCGTCTATTCCGCCGTAGTCCGTTACTAGGGCAAGCACAAAACCTGTGTCATCTGACCCATTAGCAGCGGGTGCACAAGCGACCACAAACGCTGCAAGTAGCAATGGCATAGTTACTTTTAAAAAGTTTTTCATTTCGTTTGTTTCCTCCTTATAAAATAGGAAATAGAACTATTATCTTTAACAGTTCATTTACAATTGCGACGCAATTATATCACAACCACCATAACATTGTCAAGAGATTTTTCATTTGTTTATTTTTTATTTTCAAAAAAATATTACGAAAATCTTAAACGGCTATCAAGGCTATATCAAGCCTCAATTTTAATATTAGCGTTGGATGTGCTAAGGTTCAGATTTGCTCGCTTTTGTGCATCCCCATAATTTGGGCTTTCGCCTTTTATGAAAGATTTGGAGTTTTCGCTATATATAAAATCTCCGGCGGCTATAACCTTTCCGGGGTCGGTGCTAGCACGAAACTTTACTGCAAGCCCGTCCAGCTCCACATTTATTCCGCTGTTTTTCGTTTGTGCTTCTAACATAACCTCTTTTTCGATAGGTTCAAGGGATTCTACAGAAATCCTACTATTGCTAGTGCGTGCTTGTATCTCTGTTGCCAAAACTTTCTCTATTTTGATAGGGGAATTTTTTGTGGAAAGTTTTGCCTTAACCACCTTAACATCCTCCAGGGCAATGGGGCTGTTTGAAGTGTCGAATACAAACAAATCGCTTTCGGTGTTTTTTGCTGATATATCACCGTTAGAGCTTTTTGCATAAACAGTCTTAGGCTTTAAATTTTCCAACGCTATACTACCGTTTCTGGTATCCAGATCCAGTTCTTTTATCAAAACATCGGGGACTAAAACCCGCAAACTCAAACTTCTAACTGCGTTATAGTCATAGTCCAATTTTACAGAGCCTTTTTTAGAAACCATTTTAAAATTTGGCTCTATGCCCCACTTAGGTCTGTATTCTCCTCGCAATTCTATTGAATCTTTATCATGGTTTTTCACCACTATTGAACCGTTTTTTCCTTTTAACCGCATACTTTTCAGGACTTCGTCTACATTTGCTGTAAAAATAAATTCTTCACTTTTTGCAAAGCCGTCCCCTTCAAACCGATCCACATGGATAATTGTGTCGTTTATGCCCTTTGTTACATTTTCGGTTATTGTTTCCACAATGTCAGAAATTTGGTTAAACACTTTTGTATTTTTACGCCCTAAATTCTTCTCAACCCAAATAAAATTGGGTTCTCTTTCGTCTTCTTCATCTAGCTCTTTTGAGCGTTGGGCTTCCATGCTTTTTAGAGTTTCCATGAGCTTTATGCTATCTTCAACGTTAATCGCTCCGTCTTTAAGCATCTCCAGTATTTTCAATCTTTCTTCTTGCATATTTCCTCCTTAAAAAAGGTTCTAGGCTTTCTAATGTTTCCGATGATTTTTGAGCCAAAAACTCTAGGTTTTCCTCGCTAATATATGGCACCAAATAGGGGGCTAAATTTTCCAAAACAGTAAAAGCTCCTTTGTCAACTATGTTTTGGACAATAAATTTCCTGTGGCTGGGGCTTGTGAGAGGAACAACTTGGCTTAAATAATACTCAAACTCACGCTCTTGCATTATTTTTTCCAGTATCTCATGTTTTTGGTCTTCACTTAAATAGACGAACATATCCAATGCTTCGTCCGGGTTTAAAATGATGTTGTCAAAGACACTTTGGCTAACTATGTGTAAATTTTTCAGCAGGCTTGTAAGATTGTTTGGCGCAAGTATGTGGTCTATGGTTGTTTCGTAAATTTGGCTAATAATTAGCCATAAGCCGGCATCCGGCAGGCTTTCCCCCCTTTCCCATTTAGACACCGCTTGCGGAGTTATCCCAATTTTTTCTGCAACATCATTTTGTGTAAGTTTCTGCTTTTTCCTCAATTTTTTTAAAGATTGAGCCACTTCTACTGTATTCATAAATTTATTCTACCACAAGAAAATCCGGCTTTCAATAAACCGTTGGTTGAGTTTTTAAAATTCGGCGTTATTACCATAGTTATTATAGATATACCATATATAGTTTTATGCAAATTTCCGTAATTCCACAATTTTGTCCCTTAGCACTGCTGCTTTTTCAAACATTAGCTCTATCGATGCCTGTTTCATTTCCTTTTCAAGGGATATAATTTCTTTTTTAATTTCAGATGAACTCATAGATTCATAGTCTTTTGCCAGGCCTTTAGTCTTTTTGTTATCTACTACTTCTGTCATTCTTATTATATCGTGGATTTTTTTAACAATAGTTTCCGGCACAATACCGTGTTCTTGGTTATACGCTTGCTGTAGGGTTCTGCGGCGGTTTGTTTCATTTATTGCGTAATTCATAGATTTTGTAACTTTGTCTGCATACATAACCACTCTTCCCTCTACATTCCTGGCAGAGCGACCTATCGTTTGTATTAAAGAGCTTTCGTTACGCAAAAACCCCTCTTTGTCCGCATCTAAAATAGCAACAAGGCTAACTTCCGGTATATCCAACCCTTCTCGCAACAAATTAATCCCTACTATCACGTCAAAGATATTTAACCGCAAATCCCTAATTATCTCTATACGCTCAAGAGTGTCTATATCGGAATGAAGATAACGAACCCGAATACCGTTTTCCCCCAAATATTTTGTTAAATCTTCTGCCATTTTTTTTGTAAGGGTGGTAACAAGAACCTTTTGACCTTTGTTGGTTACTTTGTTTATCTCACCTATCAGGTGGTCTATTTGGTTCTGCACGGGAAAAACATGTATCTCCGGATCCAGCAGCCCGGTTGGGCGTATAATCTGCTCTACAATAATTGGAGCATTTTCCTTTTCATATTTGGATGGAGTGGCAGAAACAAAAAGCATTTGATGTATTTTGCTTTCAAATTCATCGAAACGCAGAGGTCTGTTATCCATAGCAGAGGGCAGGCGAAAACCAAAGTCTACCAGTGTTGTTTTGCGTGAGCGATCCCCATTGTACATTCCCCCAACCTGGGGTATTGTAACGTGGCTTTCATCTACCACTATCAAAAAATCTTTTGGAAAATAGTCCAACAATGTATGGGGTGTGGATCCGGCAGGGCGACCGGAAAGATGGCGTGAATAGTTTTCGATTCCACTACAAAAGCCCATTTCTATCATCATTTCTATATCATAGTTTGTACGCTGCAATATACGTTGAGCCTCTAGCAACTTGTCTTGAGATTTTAACTCAGCAACCCGCTCCACCAACTCCTCTTGGATACGTTTAACCGCCGCCTGCATTTTCTCGCTACTCGTAACATAATGAGAAGCAGGAAAAATAAGCATGTGGTTAGTAGTTTTTAATACATCTCCCGTTAGAGCGTTCACAATAGATATTCTTTCTACTTCATCTCCAAAAAATTCTACACGATAGGCTTCTTCGGTAGAGTTGGAAGGAAAAATCTCCAACACATCCCCACGCACACGAAATGTTCCTCTAGTAAAGTTTATATCGTTTCGGTTGTATTGTATCGACACTAGCTTGCGTAGTACATCATCTCTGTCTACATCTTTTTTGCCGGGGCGTAACGAAAGGCTAAGGGCATTGTAATCGATAGGGTCCCCAAGCCCGTAAATACAAGACACACTTGCAATTATTATAACGTCCTTTCGCTCAAACAGTGATGCCGTGGCAGAGTGGCGTAGCTTGTCTATCTCTTCGTTTACAGCAGAATCTTTTTCTATATAAGTATCGCTAGATGGCACATATGCCTCCGGTTGGTAATAGTCATAGTAGCTAACAAAATACTCTACCGCATTATCCGGAAAAAATTCTTTAAACTCGCTGTACAGTTGCGCCGCCAAGGTTTTGTTGTGAGCCATAACCAAGGTGGGGCGGTTGAGATTTTCTATTATATTGGCAACAGTAAATGTTTTTCCGCTTCCTGTAACCCCAAGCAAAGTTTGAAACTTTTCTCCATTTTCAAAACCCTCCGTTAGAGCTTCTATTGCCTTTGGTTGATCGCCCTTTGGGCTGTATTTAGATTTTATTTTAAATTTAGAATCCATTAGTCCTCCGATGTAATCCAATGTCTCCAATGTAATTTTAAATTAAAGGTTCCCTTTCGTAGCAACCGACGGTGGAAGGGCAAGTGCATTTCTTGCCCTTCCACCGCATATAGCAAATTAACTTTTCGTTGTCTCTTTTAAATCACAAAAGTTAATTTGCTTTCCTTAATTCAGCACTTTGTGATTTTCAAAGTTGGGACAACCGTTAAGGAAAGTGCTATAGCCACTATGTCATCCCAAAATATTTTCTGTCTAAACTGCGGTATTGTATAGCTTCTGTTATGTGGGTTCTGTCTATATCCTGCACACCCTCTATATCCGCTATTGTACGAGCCAACCGCAATATTTTGTGATAAGCTCTTGCACTCATTTTAAGAGCTTCAAAAGCCCGTTTTAAAAGGGCATCACTTTCCTTTGAAAGACGGCAGTAGCTCTCTATATTTTGGTTGTTCATTTCTGTGTTTAACTTTTTGTCGTTAAAACGATTGTACTGCACTTCTCGTGCTTTCATTACAATTTCTTTGATTAATGCGCTGCTGTTTTGGCTTTTATCTGTTTTGTTCCCCCCCAAGGTTTCGTAATTTAAAGGGCTTACTTCCACGTGCATATCAATACGGTCCAACAAAGGACCGGAAATTTTGTGCAGATACTTGGAAATCTCCCCGGTGGAACATGTGCATTTATCTCCAAGGGAATAGTTGCCGCAGGGGCAAGGGTTCATGGACGCTACTAAAATAAAGCCCGCCGGATACGTGAGGTTGCCGCTCGCTCGCGCTATGTTTACCTCCCTGTCCTCCAAGGGTTGGCGCAACACCTCCAGCACATTTCGGTTAAACTCCGGAAGCTCATCCAAAAAGAGAACCCCGTTGTGAGCCAGGCTAATTTCCCCGGGTCTTATTATACGCCCACCCCCAACCAAAGCAGAATATGAAATGGTATGGTGAGGGTCACGAAAAGGACGCTGTTTTATCAATGTATCCCTATTTTTTAATAGACCGCAAATACTGTAAATTTTAGTCGTTACAATGCCTTCTTCCACCGTAAGGTCGGGCAAAATGCCGGGGAGGCGTTTAGCCATCATTGTTTTGCCGCTCCCCGGCGGTCCTATCATCAATATGTTATGCCCTCCTGCCGCAGCTATTGTTAAGGCTCGCATAACATTTCCCTGGCCTCGCACATCCGCAAAGTCAGGATACACGTCTTCCGCCTCTTCTTCTTCAAATGGTGGGCCCTCTATATCTTTTCCTTGCAGATAGGCTATCAGCTCGCTTATATGCCCAACCGGCACCACATCTATCCCGGATATCAAACCGGCTTCTTTATAGTTTTCCCTGGGTACAACAAAACGGCGTATCCTGTGGTTTGCACAATAATGAACCATTGGCAACAGACCGTTTATGGGACGTATATATCCGTCTAAACTAAGTTCTCCCGCAAAAAATATTCCATCCGTGGCACTTTTTTCTATTTCGCCAATATGCACTAAAATGCCTACAGCAATAGGCAAGTCAAAATATGGCCCCTCTTTTTTTGTATCTGCCGGGGCAAGGTTTACAGTTATTTTTCGTACGGGAAACTCATGCCCACTGTTTTTTATGGCGGCTCGCACCCGCTCTTTAGATTCCTTTATGGAAGAATCGGGTAGCCCAACTATGTCAAATGAAGGCAACCCACGGCTAATATCTACCTCTACAGTTACTTGGTAACCATCGATTCCAATGGTGCCGCCGCTTACTATTTTCGTTATCATAATATGTTTTGTACCTTGTGTTATACTAGAGAAGGGCGAGAAACACACTCCCCCTCCCCACCAGCGGTTGTCGCAGAAGGAACCTTTGAATAAGTTATAGCCATCAAATTTCCCTTCCGCAGTATATTATTACTGCCCACTATATGGACATTTTCGCATACTTTTCCATTATAACAGAAATGTTTTTGTTTGGCAAAAATGTGTTGTGTTATAAACGGAAATTTAGTTTCAATAGATTTTCAAGAATCTAACAAACAAAGCTCCCGAATCTTTGAAAAAATAAATAAAATCTCTGTTACATACGCTGTTCTCACTTCTGTGCGTCCACGGTTTTTCTCTCTTTGTGTTGATTTATCCATCGTTTTTCTCAATGTTTTATCATTATATGTAATCCGCAATTTCCGCCTTAAGCTCACTTTGGTTATCTTTTAACAGACAATAAATAATCACCGCCATTTTCCACGTCCATTTTCACCCCAAAAAAGCAAATTCCGCTAAAAATCTATGTTTGCTACGTACACAGCGACTAGTGTTGCTATACACATGCGAACGGGGTACCACGAGGGGGGAATGTGAGAAAAACCGCCGGATCAAAAAAGAAAAAAACCGGGGGCGAAAAA
>WRKF01000092.1 GCA_009778165.1 Defluviitaleaceae bacterium | reverse complement strand
GGGGCAGCGCCCCACGGTTTTAAAGGAGGTACAAATGAAAAAATTATTTGCTACATGCTGTTGTGCGGCTATGCTGTTTTTGGCAGCTTGCGGCGCAGGAGATGCAACAACAACGGGAGCAGGACCAGGAGAAGCTCCGGCTCCAGGGCAGGGCGGAACCGCCCAAATCGTCGAATTTTCCCTTGAGGCTTCCGGCCTCGACGAAAATTTACGCTTTTTAGAACCACGCAACATCTCTGTCGCACTGTGGGACAGAGCTAACGAGCGTGTACCAATCTTTGCAGAAAGCTACTGGGCAACTTGGGTACAAGCCGAAATACTACGCGAACACAACATAATAGTAGAATTTGTTACCGTTCCACGCTGGAGCGAGGAACAGATCCAATCTACAATGCTTGCGGGTGGATTGGCCCCCGATGTAGGCCTGACATTTAGCGACGGAATGGTTCGTACTTTCTCACAAATGGGCGGACTTATGAACCTATACCCTCTTTTGCAAACATACCGAGAAGTATTGCCTAACTTGTACTACCTTGTAGGCGAAGAGCTTATATACTGGGAATTGGATCCCACAACAAATGAGCTGTGGGCAATAACAGGCCGTTTGTTCCAAGACGGTAGCTCCCTGCAATTTATCCGCGAGGACTGGCTAAATGTATTAAACTTGCCCATCCCCACAACCTTCCAAGAATTTGAAAACACTTTAATCGCTTTTAGAGATAATGCCCACCTACTCCCCGGAAATGATAACGGTACGGTATTCCCTTATTTCTTCACACAAGACCTAAGTTTTCTTGCCGGAAACTTGTTTGAATCGCTCGTGCCAAACGACATTACAGAACGAGAATGGTTTGTACACAGCTTCCCCGGAAACAACAACGAAAGACTCTTCCATTTTGAAGATGTTATGAGAGAAGGCACAAGAATTCTTAACCGCTGGTTCCACGACGGTCTTTTATGGCCCTCTTTCCCATACACTGAAGATGCAGACGCATGGGATCATGTGCGTTTAGGACGTGTTGGCTCTTTTGGCGCAAACTGGGACTGGCCTTTTAGACAAGCAGACGGCATTATAACCGGCATAAGAGAACACGTTGGTCCGGATGCCAACTTTATACCAATAATGCCTTTTGAAAACGATGCAGGCGTTACAGTAACGTTCTTCCCTCCGGCAACAGACCGTTCTATATTCTTCCCAATAACAAACACAGAGCCACTAGCTTCTTTGCTATACCTAGACTTTATGAGCCGCCCGGAAGTGCTTGACTTGCTACAATTCGGCATAGAGGGCGTACACCACGAAGTATTGCCAAACGGAGCTCTTGCAGCTTTACCGGAAACAGCCGATAACCCATGGCCGGACAACCAATTCATACCGTCATTAAGAAACTTCGACATAGCTCTTACAGTAAACGGTATACACTTTTTTAGCACCGACCCGGACAGAGCCGTTGCAACCCTAGCTCTTGGTTACCCGGGGATAGACCCGGAGGCCGTAATAGAAGCTCGTAATATGGGACACAGATACGCACGTTGGTTTAGGAACGTTGTAACAAGACCTATCGCTGCCGAAGAAGGAATGACAATACCGCTAATAAGTGCAAGGGACAGCTTCCTTAGCTACATAATAGCAGGCACAAGCCCACAAGATTTTGACACTACATTTACTGCCATGTACCAAAACTATATGGACTTGGGAGCGGCAGCTGTTATTGCAGAACGTGAACAGGCTTGGCTAGAAACCTTTGGCGATGTAGATACAATGCCGTAGTGTCCTATAGCAGCATAGACACATTCTTACACTACGAAAAAAAAGAAAAAGGAGACATAAATGTTAAAAATAGCTGTCATTGGTACCGGCAATATATCCCAAAGCCATATAGATGGACTTTTGGCTTTTGAGGACAAATGTAAAATAGTAGCTCTAGTAGACATTAAACCGGAAGTTGCCAAAAAAAAGCAAGAAAAGTTTAAATTGGGTGATGTGCAAATTTTTGAAAGCCACCAAGATCTGATAAAAAGTGACCTAAAAATTGACATTGCTCATGTGTGTACACCACCTTACACCCACGCATCTATCGCTATAGACTGTATGGATGCCGGCATGAATGTTTTGGTGGAAAAACCCATGGGTACATGCGTTAAAGAATGTGACGAAATGCTTGAGGCAGAAAAAAGAAACAATGTAACCCTAGCAGCAGTTGCTCAAAACCGTTTTAGGGATATTATTAACAAACTTAAAATAGTGGCAGACAGCGGTATTGCAGGAAAAATACGTTGTGCGCACGTAAACTCTTTTTGGTGGCGCGGGCATAGCTACTATGACCTATGGTGGAGAGGAACCTGGGAAAAAGAGGGCGGTGGCCCCACCCTTAACCACGCCGTGCATCATATAGACATGATAAACTGGATACAAAATGAAATGCCGCAAGAAGTAACAGGGGTTTTAACCAATGTTATGCACGATAACAGCGAGGTGGAGGATCTGTCGTTTGCTACGCTAAAATATAAAGATGGTGCAATTGCCCAAGTTACAAGCTCCGTAGTACACCACGGCGAAGAGCAGGGTATAGAACTGCAATGTGCCGACGCAAAAATATCTGCTCCTTTTTCTGTAGCAGCAGAGCTTTCCAGGGACAACGGTTTCCCAACTCCCAACAAAGAGCTGGTTGACAAAATCACGCAAAAATATAACAGTATACCGAGCTTTAAGCACGAAGGCCACGCAGGGCAAATCGGCGATTTGTTGGATGCCATAAAAGAAGGCCGCAGACCTGCCATTACCGGCATAGACGGCAAAAACACAATTGAGCTAATCACAGCAATATATAAATCCGGCTTTTTAAAGCGCACAGTAGAGCTACCCATTAAACCGGACGACGAATTTTACACTTTCGACGGTATATTAAAGAACGCCACATATTTTTACAAAAAAGGCGAATCCAAGGATAGCCTGGGCGACGAGGCGATTACTGTGGGAAGGTATTAAATATTGTTTTGTAGTTTTCCATCAAACAGTGTATATTACAATATCGGTTGACTCCAATTGGGGTCAACCGATATTTTTTAAGATCCAAAAAAAATTGGTCAATCACATAAAAATATGCTATAATCATCTAAGTTGTGTCTTAGACACAAAAGTTAATTTGCTATATTTTAAAGGCAATGTTGAGTTTGGACTAACAAATTATGAATGAAATTGATGGAAAATTTAGCTTAAAAGGCACTGTGGAAAACATAATATTTCGCAGTAGCGAAAATGGTTATACAGTTTTTTCTCTTGACACAAAAGACGAAGAGGTGGTGTGTACTGCCTATATACCGGCAATAAAAACTGGCGAAAATGTAATCCTGTCGGGCAACTACGTCACCCACCATATTTATGGCCCCCAATTTAATGTGGTGTCTTATGAAAAGGACCTTCCCACAACGGCAACGGCAATAGAAAAATATTTGGGCAGCGGTGCGGTAAAAGGGATTGGCTCAAGATTGGCGAACCGTATTGTAGAAACGTTTGGCGAAGATACTTTGCATGTAATAGAAAATGAGCCACAGGCCCTTGCAAAGGTAAAAGGCATAAGCAAGGCTATGGCAGAGAATATCGCCAACGTTTTTAACGAAGATACATATTTACGAAAAATCGTTTTATCTTTGCAAGAATATGGAGTTAGCCCCGCTTATGCAATGAAAATTTACAAACGGTACAAAGATCAATCTTTAGCCGTTGTTAAGGAAAATCCCTATATATTGTCGGCAGAAGTTGTAGGCATCGGCTTTAAAACCGCAGACAAAATAGCGGCAAACCTTGGGGTAGACCCATATTCTGCTTATCGTATAAAAGCCGGTGTGCGTTATATCCTTTCCCAAGTGGCTTCCGGAAGCGGGCATGTTTGCACAAAAAAAGAGGATTTGCTAGAAGCCGGAGCAGAGCTTCTTGAGATAGATCCAACCCACATCGACAACTGCCTAATAGAAATGCAGTTGGAAAAAACTATTGTACAAGAAAAAATAAAAGATCAAGAAAAAACAAACGATAGTATAGTTGTTTATCTGAGCTATTTTTACCACGCAGAAAATTATGTGGCAAAAAAGTTGCTGGAGCTTTCTGCACTTGTTATAGAAGAAGATGGCAAGCTACAGGAGCGGATAAACGAAGCTGAAACACAGCTAAATATTGCTTTGGCGACAGAACAACGCAAGGCTGTTAGTGCCGCCCTTGCTCAAGGGGTTCTTGTTATAACGGGAGGCCCCGGCACAGGCAAAACGACCATTATCAAAACGATAATAACCCTGTTGCAAAAAGAAGGGTATATGATAGAGCTTGCTGCCCCCACAGGACGTGCCACCAAACGAATGACAGAAGCCACGGGTATAGAAGCAAAAACAATACATCGTTTGTTGGGCGTTTCTCTTTTGAGAGAGGGACCTCGCCAGAACTTTGAAAGAAATGAAGATGATCCAATAGAAGCCGATGTTATCGTTATTGACGAAATGTCTATGGTAGATTTAATGCTGATGTATTATTTGCTGAAAGCTGTAGCTCACGGCACACGCCTTATCTTGGTTGGGGATTCCAACCAGCTGCCCTCTGTTGGGCCGGGAAATGTGCTAAGGGATATTATAAATAGCGGTTGTATACAAGTGGTTGCCTTAGAAGAAATTTTTCGCCAAGCCGCAAAAAGCCTTGTTGTTACTAATGCTCACCGTATTAACATGGGCCAATACCCGATATTAAACGAAAAAGAGGGCGATTTTTTCTTTATTCGTAGGCAGGGGCAGGAAGATGTGGTAAATACCATTATCGACCTTTGTTCCAAACGGCTTCTTAGCTATGGTCTTACACAAGAGGATATACAGGTGCTTTGCCCCATGCGCAAATCCACCATCGGTGCTACCAACCTCAATATACGCTTGCAACAAATACTTAACCCTCACTCTCATAAAAAGAACCAAATTCAGTTACGCAGCACCACTTTTAGAGAAGGGGATAAAGTGATGCAGATAAAAAACAACTACAATTTGGAATGGAAGCAAAAGGCGAAAGAAGGTTACATTACAGGTTTTGGCGTATTTAACGGCGATGAAGGTTATATAACAGAAATCGAGCAAGATAGTGTGACCGTAGTTTTTTATGACGGTAAAGTTGTTATATATGGATACAAGCAGCTAGAGGAGCTGAATCTTAGTTACGCAATAACGGTTCATAAAGCCCAAGGGAGCGAATACAAAGCCGTTGTTATACCTATTCATAATGGCCCGCCAATGCTCCACAACCGAAACTTGTTATACACAGCTCTAACCAGAGCAAAACAGTTGGCAATTTTTGTAGGAATAGAAACAGCTCTGCACAAAATGGTAGACAACGATAGTGAAATAGAGCGCAATTCCTTTTTGCGAGAACGGATAATAAAAATAAATGAAATTCATACATAACATAAGTAAAAGCCTAGATAAAAGCACAAGCAAAGATACAAATATAAACAAGAAAAACAATATAACTAATCTGCTGGATTTTATTTATCCGCCGCGTTGTATTGCTTGTCACGAGTTGCTGTTGCCATTTAAAGAGCAATTTATTTGCCCCGATTGTACGGAGGTGCTTACACCGATACCTGCACCTTTTTGCGTTTGTGGCCGTCCAAAAAGAGAGTGCGGCACTTGCGGTCCTCATAATTTTACCCAAAACACAGGAGCATTTTTTTACAGCGGAATCTGCCAAGATATTATTTACAAATTTAAATATGCAAAGAAGCCTTTTATGGCAAAAGGGATGGCGATTCTTATGTCACAGACCATTGATAAAAGCGTGTTTGAAAATATAGACTGCATAATACCCGTGCCTATACACAAAAACCGTATGCGTAAACGAGGGTTTAACCAAGCACATCTTTTAGCGAAACACTTGTCTTATCTTGTGTTTGTTCCCGTTGCAAAAAATGCATTGATTAGAACAAAAGATACAAAGCCCCTGGCAAATTTTACTCCTGCTCACAGGCAAAACACATTAGCAAACGCTTTTACGGCAGACAAAAAGCAGTTATACGACAAACGAATACTTTTGATAGACGACATTTACACCACCGGTTCAACATTAAACGCATGTGCCAAGGTGCTTTACGAAAACGGTGCCACCGCTGTTAGCTGTGCAACATTTTCCATTGTAAATAACGAAAAAACAAAATAGTGAATTAAACATACATATTCCAAATAATTAGGAGGTTCTCATGAAAATTTTTGCTGTTAATGGTAGTCCCCGCCACAAAGGAAATACATATCAAATGATAAATACCCTGCTAGATGCTTTTGTGGATAAAGGTTTTGAAACAGAGCTTTTTCAAGCAGGCGGGCGCATGGTACAAGGTTGCACCCATTGTGATTATTGTATAGAAAGCAAGGGTACGTGTAAATTTGAAGACTGGATAACTGAAGTATACGAAAAAATGACAAAAGCGGATGTTATAATCTTAGGTTCACCAACATATTTTTCCAATATTACTCCCGAGATAAAAGGGATAATAGACCGCTGTGGTTTTTTGAACCGCAGAGACGGTTGGAAGTTATCACGTAAAATTGGTGTGGCTGTAACCTCTGTACGCCGTGCCGGCGGTATGCCAACCTTGGGTGCCATGCAAAACTTCTTCCTTATTAACGATATGATAATACCGGGAAGCACTTACTGGAACATGACATTATCACTATCCGAAGGGGACTACCAAAACGACAAAGAAGGGCTTAAAACAATAAAACGCCTTGCGGAAAATGTTATTTGGTTATTGGATAAAAAGTAAGAGGATATT
Source organism: Defluviitaleaceae bacterium (assembly GCA_009778165.1). GTDB lineage: Bacteria > Bacillota > Clostridia > Lachnospirales > UBA5962 > WRKF01. The sequence continues at coordinate 3,087 of WRKF01000092.1, read as the reverse complement.
ATGACGGTTTCGTATTTCATTGTCCTTATAATGTTTTGAAGTTGCTGAATTCCGAATTAAGGAAGCGATTCCGCTTAGTAATATTTGAAAAAATGACTGTACTAAGCGGAATTGGCATAGCTAAATTAATTTTTCGTTGCCCCTTTTAAATCAGAAAAGATTTAGTTATGCAGGAATAGTCACGTTCTTTTTGGCGGATTTATCGCCATATTTTAGTGCATATTCGCCTATATCAAGTAACACAACATTTATAAAGCCATTTTCATATTCTAATTTTACGTTGCTTATGTCGCTAGGCATTGGAATATCCTCGCCGTCTTCAATGGCGGTTAATATCCAACCGCTTGCGGCATCAATTGCCATTTCGGTAGCGTGGGGTAGGTTTTCTCCATGAGTGGCACAACCTAAATCAGGAATTATAGCGGAATATCCTGTTTCTTCTTTATAAAAACATACGGGATAAGCTAGTTTCATGTTTTTCCTCCGTGTCATTTTAATCCTGCCTGTTTGCGTATTGAGGAAATGGTTTTAGGGGGCAAGTCTTTGTTGGCGTGGTATGGAATGCAAACTTTGCCGGGTTTAGTAAGGTGCTTATAGAAATAATGTGAACCCTTGGTTTTGTGATGTTTCCAACCATCTTGTAATATTTCACGTTCAATATCCCTAAAAGTCATTTTTTGTACCTCCCAATAATATTGTATGCGTATTGTACGTATTTGTCAATGAATTTGAAAATACCTCGCCAACTCAAGCATAGCTGGTTCCTTGTTCAAAAAAATCAAAAAATTTGCAATTTTTTAAGAATTGTGATATTATGGTTAGGAAAGATGTGTTTTGTCAAACAAATATTGGATGAAAGGAGAGACTAAAATGAGAATAGGAGCAGCCCAACAAACTAGTTTAGTAGCCCAAAGACAGCTAAACAACGTTAACAACATGCAGAACCGCACAAATGAGCGGTTGGCGACCGGTCGCCAAATTAACCGAGCAGCCGACAATGCCGCCGGTCTTGCAATATCAGAAGGCTTAATTAACCAAATACGCGGATTGGATCGAGCTATAGAAAATTCTCGGGACGGTATGTCACTTCTGCGTACAGCAGATGGTGCAATGGAAGGAGTAGGGGACATGCTTGGGCGTGTTCGTGAACTTACTGTACAGGCTTCCAACGGTATTCTTACAAACGACCAAAGAAATGCGATTGGCGCTGAAATTTCGCAGCTTTTATCAGAAATTGATACCAGAGCGCGAAATACTGAGTTTAACCAAAGACCAATTTTGGACGGTAGTGCTAGTTCACAGTTTAATTTGGGAACAATAGAAGTGGAGTATACCGTTATTGTTGAAGTAGATGATCCGGATGATCCAGATTATCCATACTTTGAAGAAACGCGGATACGAGAGGTCGATTTGGGATCAATCCCGGGCAGAAACAACCTTAACCTACAAACCGGGGCAAATGCCGGACAAATGCTAAATGTAGCAGTGCAAGGAGTAAATGTAGACAATTTGGGGTTGAGAGGTTTTGCTGACATCTTTGAAACTGCAAACCAAACCGGGGTAGCTCCCGGAGCAGCTGTTTTGTCCAATTTTTTGGCCAACATAGATTCTGCGGTAAATGGGCTTAGTGCCGCTCGTGCAGAACTGGGTTCAGTAGAAAACCGCTTAAACCACACTGTAAACAACCTTTCCGAAGCATCTAATAACATGTCAGCAGCAAACTCTCGCATACGAGATGCAGACATGGCAAGAGAAGTGACTAATAATCACCGTAACAATGCGTTACAGCAAGCAGCTTTAGCAATGGCTGCACAGGCCAATTCCCAAATGGGGGCAGGCCTTAGATTATTAGGATAAATTTGAAAACCTTTAATACACAAAAGACCCTACGATATGTGGGGTTTTTTGTGTATTCAATACATTACAGAATCGCCGTTACTATGATGGCAAACGAAGGAGTTTTGTTTGTGAGTAATACAGAAAATTTACACCAAGGGCACAGAGCCCGGGTCAAAAAGGCTTATATTCAGCATGGGATAGACCATTTTGAAGACCATCAGGTGCTAGAACTTTTGCTTTTTTATTGCTATCCGCGAAAAGATACAAAAATAATAGCTCGCCAATTAATAAATGCTTTTGGTAGTCTTCATAATTTGATGGAAGCTAACCCAAAAGATATAATGGAAAAATGCGGTGTTTCAGAAAATGTTGCCGTTCTTATTTCCTTAACCCCCCATCTGGCACAACGCTACTTAAAAAGCCGCTGGAAAGAAAAAACTATTCTAAACAACGCAGAAAAAGTTGGCAATTATGCAAAGAGCATATTTGTTGGTAAAAAATACGAATGTTTTTATTTGATTTGCTTAAACACTCAGCATGGTCTTTTGGGTTCTGAAATGGTTCACGAAGGCACGATAGATTCCGTCGCCATTTTTCCGCGAAACCTAGTAGAAATTTGTTTGAGATATAATGCAACATATGCTATTTTGGCACATAATCACCCCGGTGGCAGCCTTATACCCTCAAAAGAAGATGTAAAAGTAACTGAAGATATAAAAAAAGCATTAAAACTTATAGATATAGAGGTTTTAGACCATATTATAGTGGCAGGGGAAGAATATTTTAGTTTTTCTAAAGGCGGGTTGTTGTGATGCGGAATTAACTTTTAAACGATATAGCAAACGTCTTTTCAATCCACGACTGCTATCGGTCAGAACGCCTCACGCCCTTTGGCGTTCGGCTTCCCTATGCACTCGTGGTTTCAAAGTGCGTTTGCTATACGGTCGTTTCATAAACTTTTTCAAACCTATTAATTGTGCCTCGAGCTTAACAGATATTATCCTATAACCTAAAGCTCTGATTTTAAGTCATTTTAAATTATTTGTGAAACGACCGTGCTTTTCATAATAAAAATTTACCTTGCTAAAAATGTCAAAACATGTTATTATTGTGGCAACAAGGTGATAAATAAGTTTGAAGAATGTCTTTTGTGACGTTTTGTGCCTTGGAAAGGAATTGCGATATAATCTTGTAAAGGAACTGATAGCAAGGTTATAAGCACTAACGGGACATCCATTATGAAGATAG
>WRKF01000091.1 GCA_009778165.1 Defluviitaleaceae bacterium | reverse complement strand
CTAACCGTACAGGCTCAGAAGAATCGGGGTTTAGCGTCATCTCAATATTACATAACTCGTCGTCATCGAATTTGCATTGTATGTCATACCGTATCTGCCGTTCATTAACATCATCAACGGGCGGTTCGTTTGCCACTATAGACAATACGGTCAGCTTACGCATTATGATAGCCGAGAGCAGGTACTCTAATGCACCGCGTGACTCCGGCGTATCCTTGGTGAACGTGGCCTTGCCAATCTTGCTAATGTACAACAGAGCAGGAACCCCGATAATACGGGGCATCGCTCATATTTTCCATTCGAGTTTTACATTCTCACTTGTGGCTTGTATCTTATGAATCAGACCATCTATTACAAGCCGCCTGTCATCGAAGCTGATGTTATCCCAATTATCAAGATAATCGGAAATCTGATTTAGCTGTTCCGATGAGATGCCGCCAACACTCATATCGGCAATGTCTTTTGTGAGCGACTGCCTTTTTGCGTCTAATTCCTCAATTTTAGTGTTAGCGTATGAGAGAAGCGTGGTGTTTGCACCCGTAAGGGTATCAATTAGCTTTTCGATTTCAGTGTCTACCTGTGCGAGTTCCACTTTCAACGCGGTAAGTTTCGGGTTAGCCTTCACAGGATTACCGCCGGTTAGGATTTGAAACTCCGCCATCTTGCGGCGCATTTCATTGTAAACGAAGTCCTCAACCTCGTTTACCCGAAGCGTACCGGCGCCTTCACAAGTTTTATTATCGTCACGCTTACGGCAACGGAAGTACCCTATCTTGTTTACCGGAGCCAATGAATATACGAGTGCCATACCGCAGTTACCGCATTTAATTTTTCCTGCCAGCCAAGTATTTTTAGCTTTATGGATACCTCCGGCGAAGTCCTCGTTATTCAGCAGTCTCTTACGGCAAGCGAGCCACGTTTCGGAAGAAACGATCCCATTGTGAGGTGCGATAACGAGAGTGCAGTCTTTCAAGTTGTCCCTGACAAGGCCAACCAAATCCCGCCCCCTGTAAATGTAACAGCCATTTATCCCGGCGAAATCGGCGGCATCGTTCGTGATGTTCACACCTTGATTTTTGAAAAACTCATAGACATCAAGGTCGGCTTGGACGTAAACCGGGCTGCGCAACATATTCGATAAATTCATTCTTTCAAGTTTCTTGTTACCGAAGTCCCAGCCCATTCCTGTAAAGTGTTTAATAATATCTCCTAACGAGTTTTGCGGGTCGGCGTACATTTCATACATGAGTTTAATGCGCTCCGCCGCTTCCGGGTCTGACGCCAGCATCTTTGTTCTTACGCCATCTATGACAGTCGGTTCCAGTATGTAACCATACGGGGTCTTACTTCCCATGTGGAAACCTTTTACCGACCGGGAATGGTACGCATCCCTCACACGCTGTTGAATTGTTTCGCGTTCCAGTTGTGCGAAGACGATACAGATGTTTAGCATCGCTCTACCCATCGGCGTGGAAGTATCAAACTTTTCCGTACTTGAAACAAACTCAACATTATACTTTTGGAACATGGCCATCATGTTAGTGAAGTCCATAATTGAACGACTTATACGGTCTAACTTATAAACGACAACTTTAGAGATGAGGCCGTTCTCAATATCCCGAATGAGTTCTTTGAATGCCGGTCGTTCAGTATTTTTACCGGAGTAGCCTCTGTCCGTGTAGGCTTTATGCCTTTCCCCCTTTAGCTCATATTCGCAATGTTCTATTTGGCTCTCGATGGATATACTATCCTTTTTGTCAACGGACTGCCTTCCGTAAACTGCGTTAATTCGGTTCATAATATCCTCTCCCTAAAGTTCAGGAAGCCATCTACAGTATCATTATACCACAGATGGCCTCCTAATTTCAAATCATTTATGTCGCAGATTGCCTCTGTTTGTCCGGCTTATCTGCGTACTTGACGAAAACATTATAAAGACAATTTTCAATATCACGTTTCCGTTCTGCTCGCTCTTTCGGGGATAAGACGGGCGTTAAATGTTCGACGCGAATTTGCCTGCCGCCAAGGCTAGCGGTTCTTATTTCAGATTTATATTGCATCGACTTATTCATCATCGTCACCCCCATTCGTTACTACATTGACTACTCCAAGCTTGGAACTAAAAACCTCGCAGATAGGTTCCTCGGTATAGCCGTAATTGTTTAAAAACCTTAATACTTCATCCGATAAATCTTCAATGCAGACAGTAAGAACCTCTCGTCCCTGTTTTATGTTCGCATCACCAGCAATCCCCCATGTATACAGCCTCTCGAGAAGCCGCCTAGCTTTGCGCTGTCCGATGTTGTTGAAGGCTTGGTTGATTGCATTGCCAGAAACCGTTTCGCGCCCCAGCGTCCACATTATGATTTTTGCAAAGAGTTTATCTTCAGTCTTCCTGTCCGCTGCCACAGAGATGTCGGCCAGTGAGTCATCGGCAATAGCCTCGGCAAGAATGACCTCCCGTAGAGCCTCAATGTCGATGTTAAATTTGCAACTGTCGTCCCATTTAGCTTCAATATATTTGGCGCATATATACTCAGAGACCATCCCTATTTCGTCCGGCGTTACATACGCGCCCTTTACATATTGAAGACCGGAATGCTTAGGGGATTTGAAGTACATCTCGCCGTTGCCAAACAACTTTTCAGCCCCGCCTTCGCCTAGTATGGTGACTGAATAGTGTGGTTTCGCACAGGTAAATGCCAGCCGAGCAGTTGCGTTGCTAACATCAGTTTTCATGTCTTTTATAAGTGGGTCTTGAGCCGTCAGTACCACATGCATCTTGGCATGTCTACCACGGCGCAAAAGCTGGGATATAGTATCTGGCAACAATCCTGACATCATTTTATCACCTATGCCCAAAACAAAGGAGACAAACTCGTCAAGGACGTAAATAATGTGCGGGAGTCGGTTAAAGGCTTCGATGTCATCGTTTTTGAGGGCGATGCGTTCCTCCATTTCCTCATAACCCGCCTTAATTGCCAAAAATCCAGTATCAGAATCTTGGATAACAGGGCAAGAAAGATGGGGTAGTCCATCGAATTGCGTTAGGTTAGAGGCTCCATCGAGGATAATGAGGTTTACATTTTCGGGTGAGCAGCTGTATGCAACACTTGTTACTAGGCATTTAACACCGACTGTTTTTCCCGAGGCACTCGACCCACCCAATAGCCAGTGAACATAAGTTGCTAAATCAACAACAACCGGTCTTCTCATAACATTGAACCCGATGGCATAAGGGATCACCATATTCTTTGTATGTTCTGCATATGATGGACTCGTTAAAATTCCAAGTAACCGATTATCGAAAATATTATGTTCTGCTACCACAAAGAAAAGGTTCATGCGTTCTCTGTGCAATTGGAATAATTCCAATCCGAGTGCTTGTTGTACGTCCCCAAGGTATTGTCGTATCTTTTTCTCCGTCGTGCCAGGCATAAAGCCAATCTGTAAAACGAAGAGGCCGTCTGACGCATGGACAAAATCAAGAGCAATTTCGATATTAACGGCGGCATAAAATTCTAAAATTTGCCGGATGAATTTCTTGGCCTGTTTTTTAGTTTTCATAATAATATTGTCCTTTATGTTGTTCTTCTTCTGCACCACCTGGGTTATATATAGCCAAAACGCGGTTATATACGTCGTAAACCCTTGAAATATGGGTATATATGCGATGAAGAAGAAGAAGAAGAAGAACAAGTTAAATTTTTTTTGGACAGACGCGGCTGGTTGCCGCGTCCATCCAATGGTTGATTATTTCACATACTCACGCATATTTGAGTTCCCTCCTGCGAGAGAAAAAGCATTTCACAAAGTGTGAAATGACCGTTCTCATTATAATAGGTATAGCTTTAATAGCAGCATTTTTAACCTTTGAAAAAAATGAAGCCTCCGCAAGACGCTTTTCTTCCGCTTCTCGGATTTCTATTATTGTCTGTTTCAAATTTTCGTTTTCATTTTTGAGGTCTTTAATTTTATTCTTGAGTTTGCGGCATTTCCGACTCAGCTTGCGAACATTAGATTCGCCAGCGGTTGCATTCCCCGGAGTAACTGCAAAAGCATCGTTGTATCCATAAAATGTTGTTGCCATTGTTTTTATAACTCCTTGTACTTCATCAATATAATTTTGAATTTTATAGATTCCAGGCGGTGGTATACTACCTATACCGCCTGATACTACTGTGTTTTGGTAGTACGCTTTGTAATAATTTCCTCCATAGACGCACGTGCGTGGCTTTGCCTGTGGCCCCCCTGCAGTTGGGGCTTGATTCTCTGCCAAACCATGGATTAGGAACAGCATAATTTGTTGTTCCATTGTATTGATTTTGGCTACGCACACTCAGCGCAGGCATGGCACCGAATGTTGGTTTTGTTGTCGTTTCTCCTATAAAAGTGATATTCCTATAGGGCAGGATCTAGTTATATTTAGCCCCTTTGGATATCCATTGCTTCTAAATGTAATTAAATAAATTTTCGACATATCTTCTTGATTTTGCTGCCGAAAATGCGGTATAATAATTGTACATTACTCATTGTGTAAAAATGGTAACATAGAAGATAATTGCGTGCAATAGATTTGCCTATCTATTATTGCATTTGCAAATACATGCAAAACTGTGCAAATAATTAATAAGGGGATGCAAGATGAAAAACCTTACTTGGGCTAACACTTTTGAAATAATTGAGAAGTTACTTGAATACAATCAACAAGGCCTTGCAGACACTTTTGGTGTTAGCTCTTCTACAATTAAGCGCATGAAAAGCGGAGAGAGTATAAGAGCAAACTCTGTTACAGCAAAAATTATATACGACAGAATTTTCGATTTGAACAACCCTAAAAGCCCCATGCTTCAATTAGCAAAAAAAGAACAAGGTGCTCTTGAACATCTTAAAGAAGTCATAGTAGGCTTAAATTTGAGGCCTCTGTTAGAGGATATATGGGAAAATAAAGAAAAAGACACTTTTGTAGGTAGCTATAAGAATGGCGATTATAAAAAGTTTATCTTGACTTTACTCCACAGGACATCTAATAAAGACTTGTCCGAATCCGAGTCTAAAGAAAAAACATCATTAGGCTCAAACAAAAAGAATGAAATTGAATCTGCGGACAACCAGAGTGAAACCGAGATTAAACCACAAGACAATGCTATGTCTGTGGACAATGCCGATAGCGGACACTCTCCCGAGCAAGCAAAAACGATGCAGTTGCCAATTTCATCTGAACCTACTGAATTTGACGAAAAGTTTGACCTTTCCGCTAAAAAATTAAGAAAAGCGTTTAAAAAATTCCAGCAAGAGGACCTTGAATGTGATAACACTGGTGAGTTCATCTTTGAGACTGATATTTTGGGATCATTCGATAAATTTCGGTCAGGGGATCTTAAATGTAAAGACCTAGATGAATCCTTCTTTGCATCGCTCTTTGCTGCATTAGAAATGACTGTTGAAGCAGGGAAGTTAGTCGCAAATCCTGCTGGCGAGCTGAAAGTGTTTTTAAATGTTTTAACAAACATTATGGATGAATGGAATAAAGTCACAAGCCAATTTCCGTACAATGAAAGCGTTAGTGGATTTCTTAAAGAGCTAGTGCGCAAAAAACTTGGACTTGCTTTGCATAACTATTTTTTGTTTAGTGAGGACTATTTGCGTAATAGACACATAGATGTTTCCCAATATGCTACTCCAAGAGAAAAAATAGCAGCTATTTTCAAGCAAGCTGCAAAAGATTGGGGTGTTGAGGATTTTATTTACAACAGAGCCGAATCAAATTCGTTTCTTGATGTAGGCAATTTCGCTAAAGACATAGATGATAGATTATCTTACTACGATGTCGATGAGACAATAATTGCACAAATCAATAAATTTATTGACATGCTTAATGGGCAGATGCTTTTTTCTGTGCATGACAGTGATAATATAGGATGCGATTTTTCTATGAATTTAGAAGATGATGTAAAAAACAATAATTGCGATAATCGCAAAAAAATTTCAGAGATATTGAGTGCCATTGTGGACAGTCGAAAAGACCTCATTGCTTTGTATGAAGAAATTTGTTCTATGCAGCCACAAAACAAAGTCCCTCTGCCGTAATTGGCAGAGGGACTCTTTTCTTGTTTGCTAGGAAACTGCTATAAATCGGAAAAAATGATATATATCAAGTAACGTATATTACCAAATAAATTTATTATATTTTTATATAGAGCAACAAAAACCACAGTAGATTTCTATATTCCCAAACTAATAACGACCATCGCCCTTAGCCATCTTATACAAAGTGGTCGAACTGATGCCTGACATCTGTGCTGGCGTCTGCTTATTTAAGTCCATATCAATAAGCAGCTTCCAGAGCTTTTTATAGCTAACTTCTCTCAAATTAAGTGCCTCATCTCTTATTCGACTCCTTCAGCGACAACTCCTCCACTATGTTTTAGTATACCACAACTGCGAACCAACTTCAATAATATATTTTCATTTTTGTGAAATGAATTTATGTTAATAGCTTCGCATTCATCAAGTATAAAGTTATATATTTTAACTATGAGCCTATAAAAACAACACAACAATCCCCTTGCCGGAAATGGCAAGGGGGATATTTTAGTTTGGAGGATAAAAAACATGGCTAAAGTCATCGCATTATGCAACCAAAAAGGAGGAGTAACCAAATCCACAAGTTCAATCAACCTCGGTGTGGGGCTGGCACTGCAAGGCAAAAAAGTTCTGATTGCGGACTGCGATCCTCAAAGCGATTGCACCACCGCCCTGGGTTGGCCGGACAACGACAGTCTATCAGTAACATTGGCAACATTGATGGAAAAGGTAATCAACGATGAGCCGATTAACCCACAGGAAGGCATTTTACATCACGCCGAAGGCGTTGACCTAGTTCCGGCAAACATGGAATTATCAGGCATGGAAGTTGCGCTAGTAGGTGCTATGAGCCGGGAATTTACGCTAAAGTCATACATCGACACAGTTAAAGGAGCATACGATTTCGTGCTAATTGACTGTATGCCGAGTCTAGGAATGCTGACGATTAACGCATTGGCAGCCGCTGACAGCTTAATCATTCCGGTGCAGGCACAGTACCTGCCCGCAAAAGGAATGACACAACTTCTGAAAATCGTGAATAAAGTGCGTAAACAAATCAATCCATCACTTGAGATTTCCGGCATACTTATGACTTTGGTGGATGCACGCACAAACTTGGCAAAAGCAACGGAAGAAACGCTCCGACAGCAGTACGGTAGTCATCTACGGATTTACGACCCCAAAATCCCCATATCAGTAAAGGCGGCTGAAGCCAGTGCCGCTGGTATGAGCATCTTTGCTTATGACGGTAGTGGCAAAGTGGCGGAAGCTTATATGGAGTTGGCAAGGACGGTGATAGCTGATGCCTAACAAATTGCCAACACTGAATCTGCCATCTGCCAACGACCTCTTCACCACCCAGGAGGAGCGTGATGATTTACAGCGTGAACGGGTTATCGATCTGCCGCTGTCAGAAATCAGCGACTTTCCTAAGCATCCTTTTAGGGTAAAGATGGATGCTGATATGATGGAAATGGTTGAGAGCATCAAGTGTTACGGTGTATTAGTCCCTGGTCTTGTGCGCCATAAAGAGAATGGAGGCTATGAAATGGTAGCTGGCCATCGACGCAAAAAGGCAAGCGAGTTGGCGGAGCGTGATACCATGCCCTGTATCATCCGTGAACTTACGGACGATGAGGCTACTATTATTATGGTGGATAGCAATTTACAGAGAGAACGGATCTTGCCGTCTGAAAAAGCATTTGCTTATAAGATGAAGTTGGATGCTATGAAGCGGCAACAGGGTGAAAGGGTAGATTTAACATCTGCCCCAACGGGGCAGATGTTTGATGGAAAGACCTCCCGTGAGGTATTAGCCGAAAACAGTCCCGATAGCCATTCCCAAATCCAACGTTACATCCGCCTAACAGAACTCGCTCCACCGATGCTTGATATGGTTGACAGTAATCAACTGGCTTTGCGGTCTGCCGTAGAGTTATCATACATCCCACAGGAGCAGCAGGAAACTTTGCGGGATGCTTTTGACGCTGAATCCAGTATACCATCTCATGTTCAGGCGGTTAAACTGCGGAAACTATCTGAAGATGGGCGGTTGACTAACGATAATATTACATCCATCATGAAAGAGATTAAACCTGTTAAGGTGGAGCATTTCAAACTACCGCGTGAGAAGATTCAACACTTCTTCCCGGCGAACACACCTTCACAGGCGATAGAGGAAACAATAATCAACGCACTTGAGTTATGGCACAGCAACCAGCAGAAGCCCCACCCCAGATAATGGGGCGGGGCTTTTAAGTATTAAAAAAGCAAATATCCACTTCTAAAAAAATAAAAAGGTACTTTATAAGGGGAATAAAAAGATACTTTTTACGACCCTTATAAAAATCCTTTATAAGGCTTGATTTACGACTTTTATAATTGCTAAAATTAAAGTGGAAGGGGGGCGAGAAAGTGGTGAGCATAGATTTAGACAACCTCAACGAAGAAACCATATATGCAGCTTTCAGTGTTGACGGTAACGAAGCCGAAGCATTGAACGACAGTTACTTAGAACTTTTTGAACTTATCGGTCGTGATGCCATGCTCAAGCTGTACAAATATTTTCGCGGTGATAAGATAGATTGCCCGATGCGACTATATCGTCCGGAGTTTATAGCTGACCTTGCGAAGCAAACAACGGATAGACGAGAACGTGCCAAGATTGCCAGGGCAGGAGGTTACACAACAAAGTTTATCGAAGGCATGTTAAGCAAACGCAGAACCGAAAACGAAACAGACTAAAAACGAAACAGACTAAAAACGAAACAGACTAAAAACCCAACCGAAATAATTTTCGACTGATACTATGGCCGCCCCTTAAAATTAAGCGACAAGCATAATTTTGAAAGGAGCGGTTATATGGCAAAAACATATGGCTATGTTCGTGTTTCTACAAAGGAGCAGAACGAAGAACGGCAGCTTGTCGCTATGCGTAACTTTGGTGTGTTGGATTGTAATGTCTTCTTGGATAAGCAGTCCGGTAAGGATTTTAACCGAATGGCATACCGCAAGCTGCTAAAGAAGTTAAAAACCGGTGATACCTTGGTAATCAAGAGTATCGACCGGCTCGGTAGGGATTATGGGGAGATAATAGAGCAATGGCGAATTATCACAAAAGAAAGAGGCATCGCCGTTGTCGTTATTGACATGCCCCTGCTGGATACCAGGCAAAAGGAGAGAGATTTAACAGGGACACTAATTGCTGACCTTGTGTTGCAAATCCTTAGCTATGTAGCGCAAAAAGAGCGGGAGTTCATTTGTCAGCGGCAGGCTGAGGGTATTGAGGCAGCTAAGGCTCGCGGAGTTAAATTCGGCAGACCACCGATGAAACGCCCTGATAATTTTCTTGAAGTTCAAGCAGCTTGGAAATGTGGAGAAATATCTGCAAGAGAAGCCGGACGCAGGCTTGGGGTAAGCCACAAGACCTTTCTGTCATGGGTACACCAATAAAAAAATGGGGAATAATCTACACTATTTTCCCCACAGCATTTCAGCGCAACACACAGGCAATCTGTGCAGCGGTCATAGTATCAAGCCATAACGCTCATAATTGCGAAATATGCCTTACAGCTGCATTTGACAATCCTCGCAACTCAATAAAATAATTATAACATAAAAATAGTTCGAGTGCAAGTAATAAATTTTTTGGTGGGGAATAATTTGTACTTTTCTACTCAAGGAGTAGGTAAACCAGAAAATTATAACTGGAGGAGATCTTTATGAAAAAGAGCTACATAGCACGAATTTTTATGGTGTT
>WRKF01000090.1 GCA_009778165.1 Defluviitaleaceae bacterium | reverse complement strand
CTGTGCAATTACCGGCGGGTCTTAGCATAGCAGGAGCTACCGGTGTTATATCCGGCACACCAACTGCTGTTGCTACTAATGTAACTGTAACAGTTACAGCTACAGATAGTGCCACACCGACCCCGCAAACTGCCACAGCTACGGTTACCTTTAATATTACAGCAGCACCGCCGGGTCCATTTACCGTAACATTTAACGGAAACACCGGAACACCAGCCACTAGCACAGCTACTGTTACCCCACCGGCAACTACAGCCACCATGCCTCCTTCTCCAACCCGTGCTGGCTTCACTTTCAACGGTTGGAACACTGCGGCAGATGGCTCCGGTACAAACTTTACTGCTGCAACGCAGGTTACAGCTAATATAACAGTATTTGCACAGTGGACAGCAGTACCACCACCGCCGGGTCAACCCTCCGCTACCTTCCCGCCCCCCGCTACATTAACCGTTCCTGCCGGGGGATCGCTTGAGGTCACGGTAGCAACGACAAATATACCTGTGGGAACGCCGGTTACGCTTGGTGCGACCCCCGCTCCTCCGGCAGGGGTTACTATGAACCCCGCAACTGTAACCAACTCTGTTACTATTACAATTAATACAACAGCTGCTACACCAGCGGGAACGCACCCATTAGCTCTTGTTTTCGGACCGCCTGCTGCTCCGATCCATACCGCAAACTTTAACCTTATAGTGAGTGCGGCGGCGACCGACTACAGGGTAGTTATAACAGCCGGAACCTCACCAATGACAATTGCACCCGGTGCTACACGCCAATTTACTGCTGAGGTACGTAATATTGCAACCGGTGCGGTTGCTGTGCCTGCTCGTCCCATAACATGGGTATCATCTATAGACGGCGGCACTACAGCCAATACTTGGATAAACGCCACAACCGGCTTGCTTACCGTTCCCGCTGCTACTTCGATTGGTACTGTTATAGACATATGGGCAGACGCAGCCGATGCGGAAGATGATTGGGCACCGCTTGTTGTAGTAGGCGATGTCGCTATACCCGGCGATCCCGTAACCCTAACATTTAACCCGCAGGGCGGTACATGGTCCGACTTTACCTTTGGTCAATGGAGTCCGTGGGGTACCCCTGCCGGATGGGGTGGCCACTGGGCTAACTGGAACGCACCGCCGCACATGGGCATGGGCCCTAACCACTGGAACCCATGGGGTACAACCCCGGGTTGGGGCGGTCACTGGGGCGGCTGGGGGCAATGGCACACACCGCCCGGTTGGGCGACAAACAACCGCAGTGTTGTTGTAGCCCGCGGCAACAGTGTTATGAACCAGTTCAACACCACCATCGCAAACCACAACGACCTTGGTGTGGTAGTGCGTCCCGGGTTTATATTCCAGGGTTGGTTTGTTGGTACATCCAACATCCCCTTTAACAGCCACACAGTTGTGAACCCTGCCGCAAGCATAACAAACGTAACATTAAACGCCCGCTGGACTCCTGCTGGTCCCGGTTTTTGGCCACAACCCACATGGGGTGCCGGGTTGCCGTTTTTCACCAATATCCCCGGTGTAACCATGCCGGCAGAAGAGCCGGAACAACCCGCTCTTCACGACATCACACTACCAACGGTACAACAGCCACCTACGCAACTGTTTAACGATGTGCCGTTAACGGTATGGTTTAGCCCATATGTGGCAGCTGTTTCGCTGGCAGGGATTATGCCCGGCTTCGCAGACGGTACATTTATGCCAAACGTACACACAACACGCGGCATGTTTGCACACGCCATTTATAACATGGCAGGCCGCCCGGAAGTAACGGGTCAACCGCCATTTGCAGACGTTGCCCCGGGAGCGTTTTATGCCGAGCCGGCTATTTGGACAAACGCCACGGGTATCATACAAGGCGTTGGCGGCAACATGTTTGCCCCTGATACTCCTGTAACAAGAGAGCAGATGGCAGTTATAATCGTAAACTTTGCTCTGACTGCCGGTGTAACCTTACCACAGCAACAAACAATACCGTTTGCCGACACAGCAGCCATATCGCCTTGGGCGGTTAGCGCAGTGCAAACAGTACAAGCCGCAGGGATAATACAGGGCCGTGCAAACGGCAACTTTGACCCGCAATCCCCCGCAACCCGTGCAGAAGTAGCAACTATACTGACACGACTGCTTGGTGTGATAGGATAAACGAGCAATAAAAAATTTCGGTTGACTCCATTTCGATGGAGTCAACTGTTTTTTTTAGCTACCGAAAGAAAGATATGGCAAAAAAAATTTTTTGTGCAGAGAAATATTATTATAGACATTATGCAACAAATTCCATGGACAAAACAATGGGAAAACGCAGTGTGTACTATTACTTTACTTTCTGAATTAAAATCATAGCACAAATCCTTGACATATAATCTGAAGATATGCTAGAATATTTCAAACAACCGAAAGTATCCGAAATTAAAAAATATTAAAAAAGGAGAAATATTATTGCTATGCGAAACATTTTTATAGTGGTTGCACTAACTGCTTTTTGGGTTATTTTAGTTGAAAACATATCGATACTATCCGTGGTATCGGGTGCTGTGGTGGGCTTTCTCACACTGCTTTTCAGCAAAAAATACTTACCTCTGAAAGAATTGGATAATATCAAATTTTCAAAACTAATATCATTACCTTTTTATATGGTAGGGCAAATATACATAGCCGGAATATACGTGACAAAAATTATCCTGTCCAGCGAAAGGGTAGATTTAGTAACTGTTGAAAGTAAAATTAAAGACGAAACTTTAATATCCGTACTGGGAGATCTTATTACGCTAACTCCAGGTTCTATTGTTATAAATACAGTTGATAACAAGATAAACTTGCTTTGGCTAAGAAGAGGGATAGAGCCGGATGTTGAAGATATAGAAAATGATTTGGAAGAAATTTTAATTAACGACATAGAAAAAAGACTGATAAGGGCGCAAAAATGAATACAATAAATGTGATAGATGTAATAGTAGAATATTTTTCGCAACAATTTATGACCCATTTGTTATGGGCTATGTTAGCTCTTGTTGTTGTCTTTATTATTGGGGTAATAAAAGGGCCTTCTATATGGGACAGGCTTTTGAGCATGAGCATGGTATCGTTAAAAGTTATAGTTGTTATAGTTGTTCTTGCGTATATTAGTGATACTGCATACTTGTTGGATTTAGCCATAATATATGCTCTTTTTGGCTTTATAAGCGAGATTTTTATTGCCTTGTTTGTTGCGGACAGGGCAAAAGAGGATAGTGCAAGGGAGGGCAGGAAATAGTGGCAGATATTGCAAATATTGTTGGAAGTGTAATAATTATAATAGGTGTAGTTTTTATAGTTCTTGGAGCATTTGGTATATTCAAATTTAAAAGTTTTTACCCTAGAATGCTTGTAGGCTCCAAGGTAGATACCATGGGTTCCATGACGATTATATTTGGTATAATGGTACGGCACGGCTTTACATTTTTTTCCGCAAAGCTCATGTTGATAGTTATACTTATATTAGTCCTTAACCCCCTGGTTTCGCATATAATAACAAAGGCTGCATATGAAAGCGGGCATCCGCTGGTAGATTACAGAAAAAATGCAAAAAATACTGAAAATAAAGAAAATACCGGAAATATTGAAAATATTGAAAATATTGAAAATACCGAAAATACTGATGTAAGGGAGTAAATTTATGCTTGAGTTAATGCTTTTTTTGTGGATAATTACGGCTTGTATCATTTTATGGGAAAAAAGACATGTTAGAATGGTGCTTTGGCTTGGGTTGTCCTCTTTTGTGGCGAGCATAATATTTTTTATTTTAGGCTCTCCGGATGTAGCTATGGCGGAGGCGGCGATAAGTGTTTTTTCGACCATATTTTTTATTGTTTGCCTTGAAAAATACTATACACTGAGAAACCCTGAACAAAAAGTGGTGTCTAGCCAAAAAAACGACAGCTTGGTAAGCCATGGGCTGCGTATTCTTTTTGCTGTTTTTTTGTTTGGTCTGTTTATGTATTTTTCACCGGATACATATTTTGACCCACATTTAAAAGAGTTGTACATAAGAAGAGCCGCTACAGATGTTGGCGGCGAAAACATAGTGGGAGCAATATATTTGGGCTATAGGGTATTTGATACTCTGTTCGAGGCTTTGGTTTTGGTAGTGGCTGTTGTTGCGGTTATACACATGTCGCATTTTGACGAAACACCTCCAAAAGACGAAAAACAAAGTGAGGTAAGAAAATCTAACGTTGCCTTGTTTTTGATGAGGATAGTTGCTCCGCTTACAATAGTTTTCGGTATTTATCTTGTTGTAAATGGCTTTCTTACCGCTGGCGGCGGTTTTCAGGGCGGGTTAGCCATAGCTGCCTTTTTTATATGTCGGTATATGGTATATGATATTTATGATATATCCATGAGCAAGGTAAACAAAATGGAAGAGATGGTTTTTGCCGCTATTAGTATATTGGCGGTTTTGATCGTTTTCCAGGAAGCACAGGCTCTTATACCGTATCATTTGTTACCA
Source organism: Defluviitaleaceae bacterium (assembly GCA_009778165.1). Lineage (GTDB taxonomy): Bacteria > Bacillota > Clostridia > Lachnospirales > UBA5962 > WRKF01. The sequence goes on along the minus strand of WRKF01000090.1, from coordinate 5,268 downwards.
ATGTTTCAAAACATTTATCTTATAGCAATGAATGGTTTGGTTGGTTTAAAAGTTGCTTGTGGTTTTCTTATACTATTTTACAGATACATTGCTATTGAAAGGAGTTAGGGTATGCCGGCAAATATAATTGAAATTTCCGCTATTTTGATGTTTATTATTAGCTTTTATGGCTTAATAAGTACCAAAAATATTATAAAGTCCATCATTTTCATTGTACTTATGGAAGTGTCGGTTGTTATGTTTTGGTTAAGTTTTGGTTTTAGCTTGGGGCAATTGCCGCCCATCCTTTCTAGCATAGGCGGTATGGAATATATTGATGTTGTGGGTATAGAAAATATAGCCGACCCTTTCCCGCAAGCACTTATGATAACAGCAATCATTATTGGGCTTTCCATTACTGCCGTTAATACTATTATGTTTATTACTCTGTACCGCAAATATAATACTATTGACTGGGATGTGGCTAAAGAAAGGAGTTTAACGGAATAATCATGTTACTTATTTATTTAGTTATTGCTCCAATATTGGTTGGAGTGCTTTTGTATTTTTTCCACTTCAAAAAAGCTACAAGGATTCTTGCTATCCTGGCTCAGATCGGTATTTTTATAGGCTCTATTTTCCTTTTTATAGAGGCTAGAGAGCTTACGGAGCTGTACCCCATTGGCAGAGCTTTTGGCATGGAGGGGGTTACTTACAATATAGGTGGTTTCTATTACGGAATGGGAATTATTTTGGTAAGTGACGTTTTATCGGCTGTTTTTATTATGCTTACAGCATTTATGTTTTTGCTTGCCATATTTTATAGCTTTAACGAAAACAACACTTCGTTGTACTGGTTTTTGCTGTTTCTATGGCAAGGGGTGTTGATGGGTGTATTCCTATCCGGAGACTTTTTTAACATATTTGTGCTATTAGAGGTAGGTACTTTAGTTGTAACGATACTTATATTATTTAGCCGCAAAAACAGATCTTTGTATGATGGGCTAATATATTTTATGGTTAATGTAGTATCCATGCAATTTTATTTGCTTGGAGTTGGGTATATTTACCGCTACACAGGAACACTCAATATCTATTATGCCAATGCACAATTTGCAAACACAGGCAGAGAGTACCTTATGTTACCATACGCACTGATAATGACATTTATTGTTTTAAAATCTGCATTGGTACCTCTGTATAGTTGGTTGCCGAAAGCTCACGGCACAAAAGGAGCTCCTTCTGCTGTATCTGCTTTGCTAAGTGGGTTGCACATAAAGAGTAGCGTGTATTTGTTTTTGCGTTTTCAATATACCTTTGAAATCGTTGCATTGACAGAGTTTTTTATGGTACTGGGTATTATTACGGCAATATTTGGGTTTGTTATGGCTCTAGGGCAAAAAGATTTAAAGCTAATACTCGCCTATCATACCATATCCCAGATCGGTCTTATTTTTACCGGGCTAAACATGGGGATTACTTATAGTTATATGGGGGCTTTGTACCATATGATGAACCATGCGTTGTTTAAATCAACTCTGTTTTTGAGCGGTGGTATTATCGCTTATGCGTACGGCACAAGAAATGTATACGAAATACGAGGAGTGCTCAAAAAGATGCCTGTTGTTGGAGTAGCGACTATGCTTGCAGTTTTCGGCATAACAGGTACACCTATATTTAACGGAAGTATTTCTAAATATTTTATTTCCAGCGAAACCTACGGTTTGATGAACTGGATACTAATATTTATGAGTTTGGGGACTATAGTAAGTTTTATAAAATTTTCCACCATACTTTTTGGAGAACCGAAAAAAGAAATTGGAGAGAAAAAAGTAGATATATTGCAACAAATCCCCATAATTGTCCTTGGCTCTTTATGCTTTTTGGGCGGGATTTTTGGCAGACAATTTATAGACATTTTGTTTAATGTTCAATTAACTATAGACCCGGCAGGCTATTTTGAGAAATCTTTAATATTTTTTGCTAGCCTGGTTGTGGGATATTTGCTCTTTAAATATTATGTAAAAGACAGCAAGCTAATAAAAACTGCGGGTGCAATGGAACTGGGTTTTAGATCAATAATTATGGCGATTGGGTTGTTTTTTGCTACTATATTGTTGTTTGTAGGGTTTTCGTAAGACACGACCGGCACTTTTACCAGAGGTGATTACAATGTCTGCAGCAGCACATGAAATTCATGAGACTCATGAAACTGTAGAATATATATACAAAAAGTTTATTGAAAAACTGAAAAGCAACGGTTTGGAAAAAGATTTACCGCTTATAGTAAAAGCGTACCGAATGGCTGACAGTGCCCATAAGGGCCAAAAGCGCAAAAGTGGGGAACCATATATTATTCACCCTGTATATGTGTCCATTATTTTGTGCGAATTGGGAATGGACACTGAATCTATAATAGCGGGGCTTTTGCACGACACCATAGAGGACACCAGTTATACCTATGAAGATATACATAAAATCTTTGGGGAAGTGGTGGCCAACCTTGTGTTGGGCGTAACAAAGTTATTAAAAATAGAGTACAAAAAAGAAGGGGCAAAAAATGAAGATTTGCAAGCCGAAAACTATCGCAAAATGTTTTTGGCTACAGCCGGAGATTTGCGTATTATTTTAATAAAAATGGCAGACCGACTCCACAACATGCGTACCCTAAACTATATGACACCGCAAAAACAGCGGCAAAAAGCTCAAGAAACGATGGATATTTATGCGCCCCTGGCTTTGCGGCTCGGTATTAGCACAATCCGCAACGAGCTGGAGGATTTATCTTTTCGTTATCTTGAACCAGAAGAATATTATGCTTTGGCAGAAAAGATACAAAAAAAGCAAGATCAGCGTCAGATATTAATAAACGACATGGTAAGCGAGCTTGAAAGCAAAATAAAAGCAAGCAGTTTTATGGAAACCCATCGCTGTGCATTTGAAATAGAAGGTAGACCAAAACATTTTTTTAGCATATACAAAAAAATGAAGTCTAAAAATTTGCAGTTTGATCAAATATACGACCTTTTTGCCGTGCGTATAATGGTTGACACGGTAATGGAGTGTTACGGCATTTTAGGCTCAATACATGAAAATTACAACCCCATACCCCATCGTTTTAAAGACTATATTGCTGTAGCGAAAAGCAACGGCTACCAATCTATCCACACAACCATTATTGGTGTAAACGGCGAGCCATTTGAAATACAGATACGCACAAAAGATATGCACAAAGTTGCTGAATATGGTGTTGCAGCTCACTGGAAATACAAAGAAAATCCCAACACAATATTGGATACAGACAGTGAAGAGGCAAAGCTAAATATTAGTGTGCGAAAAATACTGGAACTGCACAAAGAGTTGAGCGACAACGAAGAATATTTGGAAGAGCTAAAGACAGAGCTTGATATATACAAGGGCAGTATATATTGCTACACCCCGAGAGGGGATTTAATGGAATTAAAAGAAGGCAGCACCCCGGTAGACTTTGCCTACTCCATACATTCGGCTGTTGGCAATAATATGGTGGGGGCAAAAGTAAACAACGCTATTGTAACATTTGACCACAAACTGGTATCCGGAGATAGGATAGAGATTATAACTAGCGGCAATTCTAGCGGGCCAAAAGCAGAGTGGTTAAATTTTGTGCAAACAAGCCAAGCCCGCAATCGCATAAAAACATATTTAAAGCAAATTAGCAAAACAGAGCATCAAGCCTTGGGAAAAGAATATTTGGAACATGAGGCTAAAAAGCGTAAAACCAGCTTGGATGAGCTTTTAACCGAAGCCCGCAAGGAAACCCTCCTTAATCGTTATAACTATACAGAGTGGGATCTGTTTGTGGCTGCGATTGGTCGCAGAAGCATAAATGAAGAACAAGTTATAAAACGGTTGATAGCCCAAAAGGAAAAAGAAGAAGAGCGTGCCCGCAGGTTGGAACTGCAAAATGTTAATATAAACGATGCCAACCTGGACCTTAGCAGCATGATTGGCTCTGTAAAGAAGCAAAAAAAGAGCAAGAGCGGAGTTATTATACAGGGGGTTGGAGATGCTGTAGTTGTACGTTTTTCCAAATGCTGCTCCCCCCTTCCCGGAGACGAAATAATCGGTTTTGTGACTCGAGGCCGTGGTGTTACTGTGCATCGCACCGATTGCAAAAATATGATACATATATCTGAAGATGAAAAAAACCGCCTGCGAGAAGTTTATTGGGACGTGGAACAGATGGGAAAGACGGCAAATTATACCGTTGATTTGACTATAGAGGCAGACGACAAAGCAGGTATATTGGTAGATATTAGTGCTATAATGTTGGAATCCAAGACAAATATACGTAATCTTAGTGTGCGGGCAGATGGGCAAAATGCATTAATAAAATGCACTTTGGATGTTGAATCGAAAGCACATGTGGATAGGCTTTACCAAAGGCTTTTGGCTATGAAAGAGATACACAATATACAAAGATAAAAAACGTAAAAAACCTAAAAAACATGAAAAAAAGCGGAGGTAACGCATGGAATTGAAAGTTTTCAACAAAAATCCTTATGAACAAAATACATATATTTACTATGAACCGGAGACAAAAGTTGGTGTGATTATCGACCCCGGGTTTTCCAAAACCCAAATTGTAAAGGCGTTAGATGAGTTTGATATAAAAGCGATTATACTTACCCACGGCCATCACGACCATATTTTTTCTTTACAAAAAGTTGTGGAGCTAACGCCAAACGCAAAAGTGTTTGCCCATGAGATGGAAAAGGAGCTGTTGGCAGACCCTACCCTTAACCTATCTAACCCATATGGCGAGGCCAAAGATGTAAAAGCGGCAGCAGATACATATGTAAATGAGGATGAGGTTATATCGGCGGGAAATATTTCTCTTAGAGTTATTTATACTCCGGGACACACTATTGGCGGCATGTGCCTTTATGATTGCGAAAATGGAGTGCTGTTTTCCGGAGATACGTTGTTTAAAGAAAATGTTGGCCGCACCGATTTACCCACAGGAAATACTGAACAGCTTACGGAAAGCATAAAAACCAAACTGTTTGTTTTGCCTCCCGAAACAAAAGTGTACAGCGGACACGGCGAGCCAACAACGATAGGGCATGAAATTAAAAACAACGTGTATGTATAATTGTTGTGTCTGTATTGTGAAAATATGCTGAAAATAATCGGTAGTTTTGATTTTTTTTGTAATATATGATTGTTATGATGAATTAACTGAAAAGAAAAATCAACAAATTGCAACAAATAAAACCTCTTGCAGCGTATATATATATATATATA
>WRKF01000089.1 GCA_009778165.1 Defluviitaleaceae bacterium | reverse complement strand
AAAAAAAAAAAAAAAAAAACAACAGTATTTTTGCATAAAAATATGGTTGGTCAGCAACATAATTTCATGCATATTGCACAATAACAAGTTGTTCCTAGTTCAAATTTGTTTGTATTTGCGACAAATAAAAAAATGTAGCAACTTTTTTGCAGTAATTTTTCCGATAAAAACTTACGAATTTTTGGGGTGGATTTTTGAGGGGAAAAAGTGGGTGGGGAAGGGGGAAACGGTGCTGTGAGGGGGTTTTGACGCAAAATTAAAGCCGTTCTAATGCGAACTTTGAAACTCTTTATGTGTTACTCTATGGCTGAAGCGATGTGTTGGTGGGCAAAAGAATTTTTTTTTGCCGAGAAATATTATTACATATCATATACTAAATTCCATGGACAAAACAAGAGAAAAATTTCGGTCATTACGACCATTTCGGTATGTTGCACCTTCGATTGCACCTTCAAATTTAAATTTTGAAAATTGATTTGCTTGTATCTCAAACAAATTGCATATATACAACAAAAAGCAAAAATGCTATAATATATAGCAAATCAACTTTTCGTTAGCTTTTTTTGATTCAAAAAAATTCAAAAAAGTTAATTTGCTTTCCTTAAGTTCAGTGCTTTTGCTGCTTTTAATTGGTAAAAGTGCTATGGCAACAGCTACAACAGACCAAGTTTCGTATTTTTTCATCCTGAATAATTAACATATTAAAACAAGGAGAATCTTTTATGCAAAAAGAAAAACTAAAAAACAAAAAATGGGACCGGGACTACTTTTACAGTATTCAAAAAGAGGTGCTACAAGGTTGGGAAACAGGCAAAGATGTCGATTTTGATGAAGCGGTGGCGTACCAAAAAGCCATCCCGACAGAAAAAAGGTTTTCTCACAAACTGCAAGCAGCAGACAATAAGGGCATAACCCTTATACAACCCAGAGCAGGGGTTGCCCTGCCCGCAGAGCATATTAAACTGCTAAAATATTTAGAAGAAGAAGGGGAAGCAGACCTTCTGCCATCCACAATTGACAGCTATACCCGCCACAACAAATACGAGGACTGTAAAATTGGTATAGACGAAAGCATAGCCGCCGGTCGCTCCTTGCTAAACGGCTTTCCTGCGGTAAACCACGGAGTGAAAATATGCCGTCAGGTTACGTCTTCTGTAAAAAGCCCTGTGCAGGTGCGCCACGGTACCCCGGATGCACGGTTGCTGGCAGAGATTACCCTTGCCGGAGGCTTCACATCTTACGAAGGCGGCGGAATTTCCTACAATATCCCCTATTCCAAAAATATCCCTTTGGAAAAAACATTACACGACTGGCAATACGTGGATCGGTTAATGGGTATTTACGAAGATGCGGGAATACGTATAAACAGAGAACCTTTTGGTCCGCTAACGGGAACACTTGTCCCCCCCTGCATTTCCAACACGGTGGCGGTAATAGAAGCTCTGTTGGCAGTGGAACAAGGGGCAAAGTGTGTAACCGTCGGCTACGGTCAGTGCGGCAATTTGGTTCAAGATGTATCGGCAATTAAAAGCCTGCGTTTTTTGACGGAAAAATACCTGAAACGATTCGGGTATACAGATGTGGCTGTAACCACTGTTCTGCACCAATGGATGGGCGGTTTTCCCGCAGACGAAAGCCGTGCTTTTGGTGTTATATCTTTGGGTGCTGTAGCAGGGGCGTTGGCAAATGCAACAAAAATTATTGTCAAAACCCCCCACGAAGCAATGGGAATACCAACGATGGAAGCCAACGCCGCAGGGCTGCGAGCTACCAAACAAGTTGTTAGTATGTTAAAAGACCAAAGTTTTCTGGACTTTAAAGAAGTTGCGGCAGAAACGGCTCAAATTGATAAAGAAACAACGTCTTTACTTGAAAAAACTTTGGAGTTGGGAGATGGAGATTTGGTTCAGGGAACGATAGCCGCCTTTGAGCTTGGGGTAATAGATATACCTTATTCGCCTAGTAAGCACAATGCGGACAAATTGTTCCCGGCAAGGGACAATAATGGTGCAATCCGTATATTGGAAATGGGCAATCTGCCTTTTGACAAAGAGCTAAAAGAGTTCCATGCAGAAAAATTTGCTAACCGAGCCAAAACCGAAAACCGTCCTGCCAACATAAAAATGGCAATAGACGACGTTTATGCCGTTGGGCTAGGAACACTTATCGGTAGACCGGAAAGTTAGGAGGATGTAATTAATGAGAGAATTGCGAGTATTATCTCCGACTGCTATTTTGGGCTATGGCTTTCCGGAAAGCTCCTTTGAAGAAGGAATGCGCCGAAAGCCTCATGTTATTGCGGTAGATGCCGGCTCTACAGACCCCGGTCCCTATTACTTGGGTTCGGGCAAATGTTTTGTGGACAGAGCCAACACAAAGCGCGATCTTGAGTTTATGTTGCAATCCGCCTGTCAAAACAATATTCCGCTTATTATTGGCACCGGGGGTGGGAGCGGTGCAACTCCCCATTTGCAACGAGATGTTGATATTATAAAAGAAATCGCGAAAGAAAAAGGGCTTTCATTCAAAATGGCAATTATTTCATCGCAGATAGACAAATCGGTTGTTGTGCAGGCTCTGGAAAAAGGCGCGCTAAAAGCCTTGTTTCCCGCACCTTTGCCAACAAAAGAGAGTATTGAGCAATCCACAAATATTGTGGCACAAATGGGTCCGGAGCCTTTTTTGAAAGCCTTGGAACAGGGGGCTCAAGTGATTATTTCCGGTCGTGCATATGATCCCGTTGTGTTTGCGGCAGTTGCACTAAAAGAAGGATACGACCCCGGGCTTGCAATGCACATGGGTAAAATTTTAGAATGTGCCGCCATTGCCGCCAGCCCCGGGAGCGGCTCTGACTGTATGTTCGGTACTCTGCGAGATGATCATTTTGAATTGGACACCCTTTGCGCAGACAGAAAATGCACCACTGTATCTGTGGCTGCCCACACTCTATACGAAAAAAGTACCCCAACATCGCTACCTGGTCCCGGCGGTGTGTTGGACTTAACAGAAACTACATTTGAGCAAAAAACAGAAAGTGCTGTTATTGTAAGGGGAACGAAATATATTAAAGACGAAAATTACCATATTAAGTTGGAAGGGGCAAGAAGCCTGGGTTATCGCACCATTTCTTTTGCCGCTGTCGCAGACCCCGTAATGATAGCAGAAATGGAAAATATTTTGCAAACGGCAAGGGAGCGGCTAAAAACCCAGTTTTCCCACTTGCACGAAAATGACTATTACCTAGACTTTAAAGTATATGGCAACAACGGAGCCTCCGTTTTTGGCGGCTACACAACCCAAGGAGCAAGAGAGGTAGCAATAATAATAGATGCGGTCGGCAAAACTCCGGAACTGGCAGATGCAATATGCGGTTTTGTCCGCTCAACCCTTCTCCACTATGGTTATAAAGGCAGAATATCTACCGCCGGCAATCTGGCGTTTCCTTTTTCTCCATCAGACTTTAGAGCCGGTGAGGTGTACGAATTTAATGTATACTGCCTGCTTCCTGCGTCCCCATTGGAACATTTCACTATAACGGAGGAAACGGTATGAAAACAAATATAAAAACAAAACTGGCAGATATTGCTCAAGTGATAAGGAGCAAAAATTCCGGTCCTTTTGAACTTACTTTTGATATTATGTTCAAAAACAGGGAAGACTTTGATAAATTTGTAGCTGCCAATGTGCTGACAAAATCTGTTTTTGCCGAACTTTACGGTATAGAAGAATCCCAGGTTATTGCTGTTATTGCATTCCCCCCTGCCAATGCGGTAAAGGTTACGATTGTGCGCCCTATTTCGTCCGGTTATATTGGTGAACGAGATGTTTATGGGGCACAGCAGCACCGTCCTCTGATGGGGTTGGAATTTTAGAGAGTTATTTGTGATTTTTAAAGTTGGAACAACCGTTAAGGAAAGTGCTATAGTTTATGCCCTGCCCATAAAACACGGGCAGGGCATTGGATTTTTACGGTTTTTGGAATTTTTGCTTTGCTTAATGGTATATAGGCTAATATCACCTTACCTCATAACCCTTCTAGCTATTTTAATGGCAAGTCTATACCAAAAAGGCTCCATTCTCTTTCGGACATCTTTTAGCCTATCAATTATTGCTATGTTTTGCGGGCATTGTTTTTCGCATTTTTGGCATTTTGTACAATCAGCAACAGAAAAGGCAGGGCTAAAGCCGCCTGCTGTTGTGGCATATTGCTGGATGCCGGCAAAACGGCTAATAGCATAGGATGTGTTATAAGCCATAAAACTGTCGGGTATGTTTATGTTAACCGGACATGGCAAACAGTAATTGCACCCTGTACACGGTATTTTATAAGAATCTGAAAAAATCTCTGCAACCTGAGCAATAATTGCAAGTTCTTCTTCTGTCATGGAACCCACCTGAGACTCCTCTGCCAACGCAACATTTTCAGAAATCTGGTCCAATTCGTTCATTCCGGAAAGCACCAGTGTTATCTCCGGCTGATTCCATAGCCAACGCAATGCCCATGCCGCAGGGGTAGCACTTGGGTTATGTTGTTTTAGCAACTTAACTGCCTTTTCCGGCAAATCTTTCGCTAAACGCCCACCCAACAGTGGTTCCATTATAAAAACAGCTACATCCTTTTTATGGGCATGTTTTAGCCCATCTACCCCCGCCTGAAAGTGCGTGTTTATATAGTTGTACTGTATCATGCAAAAATCCCATCGGTAGCTGTCTATAACTCGGGTAAATTCGTCTTTAACACCATGAAAAGAAAATCCAACTCGCCTAATTTTTTTCTGTGATTTTTTTTCGTCTATCCATTTTTCTATTCCCAAAACACGTATTCGCTCCCAGTTAGATAATTTTGATATATTATGCATAAAATAGTAGTCAATATAATCGGTTTTGAGACGAGTTAGCTGTTCGTTAAATATCTTGTCAAAATCTTCGTAGCTGTGGCACTTGAATAATGGGAGTTTTGTAGAAATATAAACCTTTTCCCTTATGTTGTTTTTATCTAACACACTGCCAAGAGTTACCTCGCTGCCGGGATAGATATACGCTGTGTCAAAAAAATTGACCCCTTTGTCAATGGCATCCATAATTACTGTTTCAGACTTTTGTAAATCGGTTCTGCCCATAGTCCTTGGTAACCGCATGCAGCCAAACCCAAGAGCCGATAGTTTATCTCCTGTTTTTTTGTCGATTCTATACTGCATTATTCCTCCTCATATTGTAAAATATCGTATTTAGTATACTAAGCACAATACCGCCAAAAAAGGCCGTGCCAAACCCCGAAACATAAAACCCCGGTACCAGCGCTGATACCATCAAAAGTATTAACCCGTTTATGACTAAATAAAACAACCCCAAGGTTAAAAGCATTATTGGAAAAGATATGATTTGTATTATTGGCTTGATGGTAGCATTCATAAGTCCCAATACTATAGCTGCCACAACAGATGACAAAGTGCTTTCTATTACTATACCGGAAAACAAAAAAGAAAGCACATACAAAAACACAGCATTAATGAGCCAATATGTTATTATGGTAACCATTTTACCTCTCCTTATTTCTAGGCAATCTGCAAACTAGTCACAGTATAGCACATATATGCTACAAAAGCAAATCCGTATATATGGTTTGGGGTGGTTTAAAAAGAAGTTTCCTCTTGTTTTGTCCATGCCTATGTCATATGTTGCATAATTGTATGATGTGCATATTCAAACCATTTCATAATTGTGATTATTGTGATTTTAAAAAAACATCCGAAACAGATTTGTGCCAAAGCCAAAAAGTCCATCCCCGGCGATAAGCCCCGGCCCGCGAACATTCATATGCTTCGTGCCTATAACTAATCTCAATCCGAGAGATACTAAAATTGTAATGCCAAGAATCGGATTGGGTATAAGTAGTCCGGCGGCAAGCATTAGCCCTACAGATTTACTGCCGAATATGGCTTGTAAAGCCATGCCGGGGACAGACCATATTGCCAATTCCCTTAACAAAGCAATATCAACAACTTCTCTCACCGTATATGCATAAAAACTGCTCATAGGCGGGATAACACCGCCTTGCGTTAGGGCAACTCCAAAAAGAATAGACATAGCAATTCCAATTACAACACCCATATGCTTCAAGATGATTTGTTGCTTGCGTCCAAATTCCTCGTGTTCCTTATCCTTGCCTTTGCCACGGATAATCCAACCCGCTTTTAGGCTTGCCGCCGCATCTGTCATAGGAAGTCCGACTGCACCTATGTACCCCACCAGAACGGCAAGAGGCATAGCCGGAAATCCGATTAACATACCAACGGTCAAGCACATAGTTACAACTGCAAAAGCCGGTGCCCATCCCGCTTGCATGGATGATGTGCCTACAAGCATCATTACAAGCATAGCAGCAAAGCCGGAATAAACAACCCACAACGCAGACATACCTATGCCCATATCGCTAAAAACGCCTGTGATAATGGCAATAACCACAGCCCCGACCATAAACAGCCCAACTCCGATAACGAGTGTATTGCGAACTTGTTTATCGCTTGTGTAAAATTCATTTTGCGATAAAACCGCTTTTTTACTTCCTTTTGTGATGGCGGCAATAATCTGAATAAAAGCTACAAACCCTGCGCCAATCATCACACCTTGTGCTATATTTGTATCGGAAATCTCAAATCCTTCGTAGAGCCAACCAAATAAGTAAGGCGAATATCCTCGCAATACAATTCCTACTGCCATTGCACCAATGGCAACCATATTGCTTATAAAAGCAATTCCTATACCTGCGGCGGGTATTCCTAAAAAGCTGGCTACAGCACCCACAATAAGCCCTTGCACCAATTGAAATCCCCTCTTGCCACCTTCATTTCCGGCTAAAACGGTAGTAGCAACAGCTTGTCCGTTTGGCCAAGGCCCGGTTGCCGGAAATATTCTGCTATCAAAGATTCGCCCGATGATAAACACAGCGATAAGACTACCCACCAACGCACCAATCGACACAGGAATGATAAGGTCATTTCGTCCCAATACAAACATTGTGGCAATAGCGATGAAACCACAGTTTGCGGCTGAAAATCCTGCCGCCGATGATATGGATAGCACATAATTTTGTCGTTCTAAATTACGAAGCCGCACCGCCATTGTAATAGGGATTTTTGAAACAAGCATCACCAAGACTGCACCGATTAAAGCAGTGTTAGGTGCAATCCCGAACTGCCCCATTATCTGCATACATATAGCGGCTGCCATAATGGATAAAAGAAAGCCTAGAATCAAAATCCCCGGCTCCCATATTGTTATGCGTTTTTTAGAATATTTGTCCGTTTCTTGCTCCATGTTAAATTTTCCCCCTACACAATTCTTTCGATTGTTTGAGTTTGTTTTTGTAAACACAATTACATTTTTCAGCCATACACACTATAATATTCATTTAGCTCTTTTGCCAACGCCTTCGGGTTTTCTTCATTAACAACGTGTCCGACATTTTCGAGGATTGTTAGTTTTGCGTTTTTTATGTTTTCAGCAAAATAATGTGCTGATTTGATGTTTATACCATCTTTTTTCCCGCAAATTACTAGAGTTGAACATTTAATGTTTTGCACCCTATCGCTGAAATCCAATTTTTTCATAGAGTTGCTCAAAATAAACATATCCTTTTTGCCAAACGCCATTTTCTCAAAAATTGATTTGGGTATAAATCTGAAAATTATATTTTGAACAGCAAACATTACTCTTGGTATTTTATGAGGTACGCCGATTAAAACTAATGTATTTACTCTATCGGGAAAATCCAAAACATAATTTAATGCTAAAATACCTCCTAACGAAAGTCCACACAAATTAATTTGTCCATCAATTTTGTTGCAATATTCTACAAATGAAGCATATAAATTATCGTAACTTGCTTCTTTGCCATTTAGGATTGAAAATAAATTTGGACATAATATCTCTTTATCGCTGTTCATGCATGAGATTGTCTCGTTCCAACTTGTTGCTTTATGTCCGGAACCGTGAATTAAAATGTAATTCATTATAACTTACCTCGCCATACTATATAAATTTACATGAATTTAGCATCCTGCCTTATTGCACACATTATGCTGCTCCCCTGCAATATAAATATTGTCGCCCACTCATGAAATGGTGGCACAGGATAGATGATGAATATACCCTGTGCCGTAAGTATAGCATAAATGCCGCCATTTCTGCAAGAAGGAATAATTCGGCGATTTTGTCGTTTATTGCAAAGATTACATTAATGTGGTAGTATTATCGTAAATAATAGTAAATCTGATTTGAAATCGCTTATGCAATCACGAAACGGTAGTGATTCACTGGATTTTAAGCAGAATTGCTATGTCACTCAAATTTATTTAATGGAGGTAACAAATGAACAACTTTACTTTTCACAGACCAACAGAATTTATCTTCGGAAAAGACACGGAGCTACAAAGTGGCAAAATGCTCAAAAAATACGGTGCAAAAAAGGTACTTATACACTACGGTACAGGCTCCGTTGTAAAAAGCGGGCTTTTGCAGAAAGTAGAAGACACAATAAAAGCAGAAGGCATAACCTATATTAAACTAGGTGGTGCCGTACCCAACCCCGTAGACAGCCTTGTATATGAAGGCATAGAGCTTTGCAAAAAAGAAGGCGTGGATTTTATACTGGCTGTGGGCGGCGGTAGTGCCATAGACAGCGCAAAAGCCATCGCCATTGGTGCAGTATACGACGGCGATTTTTGGGACTTTTATGACAACAAAGCTGTGTCAGAAAAAGCGATTCCTCTAGCAACTGTTCTTACCATACCGGCGGCAGGAAGCGAGGTAAGCAATTCCTCTGTTATCACAAAAATGAGCAACCCTCCGTTAAAACGCGGCCTAAACACTGACACCACTCGCCCTGTTTTTTCCCTTATGAATCCGGAGCTTAACTACACTCTTCCACCATTCCAAACTGCTTGTGGTGTAGCCGACATGATGAGCCACATTTTTGAACGCTACTTTACAAACACAAAAGGCGTAAGGTTAATAGATGAAATGTCTGAAGCAGTTTTACGCACAGTAATAAAATATGCACCGATAGCAATAAAAGAGCCTAACAACTATGAAGCTCGTGCCAATCTAACCTGGGCAGGCATGCTCGCCCACGACGACAGTTTGGGGGTTGGTCGTGAACAAGACTGGGGTTCTCATTTGTTGGAGCATGAGCTAAGCGCAATGTACAACGTTGCTCACGGAGCCGGGCTTGCCACTGTTTTCCCAGCTTGGATGCTGTATGTGTACAAACAAGATATGGATCGTTTTGCTCGCTGGGCTGTAAAGGTTTGGGGAGTTGAGTGTAAGGGTAACAAAGAGGAAACCGCTCTTGCCGGCATACAAGCTCTAAAAGACTTTTGGTCAAGCATTGGTCTGCCAATAACATTTGAACAGCTTGGAGCAAAAAAGGAAGACATACCAGCCATTGTGGATGTATTAAAACTCAATACCGGCGGCAGCTTTAGCAGCTTTATGAAGCTAAATATGGAAGATGCGGCAAAAATATACAATCTAGCAGTATAAAATTTTGTTGTGTCATAAAAATCGTTGGGCAAAGCCCTTGACCCCAAAATCACAGTAAACTTAGGTACTTCACAGTTTTGGGGTCGAGGGGGCTGGTCCCCTCGCGGGGTGTGGGGCAGCGCCCCACGGTTCCCTATGAATCCACGGCTTAAAAAATGTTTGTTATATAATAGTATAATAATCAAGAGGTAAAGCAA
>WRKF01000088.1 GCA_009778165.1 Defluviitaleaceae bacterium | reverse complement strand
CACAACAGCATGTAGCAAATAATTTTTTCATTTGTACCTCCTTTAAAACCGTGGGGCGCTGCCCCACACCCCGCGAGGGGGCCAGCCCCCTCGACCCCCGGAATTGTGATAAACTTGAGTGTTTTGCGATTTTGGAATCAAGGGGTGACTGCCCTTGCGGGTACTGTATATCTATGGCATTGTGTCTACGTCGCCAAATGTTTCTAGCCAGGCTTGCTCACGCTCTGCGATAACAGCGGCGGCACCCAAGCTCAGGTAGTTTTGGTACATTGCTGTAAACACGGAATCGAAGTCTTCCGGAGATGTGCCAGCTACAACGGTGTGAAGCAGGGTGTCTCTGGCATCTATTAGCGGAACTGTCATTCCTTCTTCAGAAGCTATTGGCCTTGTTATTACGTTTCTGAACCAATATGCGTAGCGCAGACCCATGTTACGAGCCTCTACTATAGCATCCGGGTCTATGCCAGGGTAACCAAGGGCTAGAGTTGCAACTGCTCTGTCCGGGTCGCTTTCAGAGAAGTGTATACCGTTTACTGTTAAAGCTATGTCGAAGTTTCTTAGGGATGGTATAAACTGGTGGTCTGGCCATGGGTTGTCGGCAGTTTCAGCTAAAGAAGAGATAGCACCGTTCGGTAAAACTTCGTGGTGTACGCCTTCTATACCGAATTGTAACAAGTCAAGAACTTCTGGGCGGCTCATGAAGTCTAGGTATAATAAGGAAGCCAAAGGTTCTGTGTTTGTTACAGGGAAAAAGATGGAGCGGTCGGTTTGTTGTGGGAAGAAAGTTCTAACTTGACCGGCATCGTTTACAAACGGCATTATTGGGATAAGGTTGGCATCCGGGCCAACATGCTCGCGCATACCGCTTATTAAGCCTTCTGCTGCTCTGAACGGGAAGTCCCAGTTGATTGTGAAAGAGCCAACTCTGCCCAATACAACAAAGTCCCATCCGATTTGTTCTTCTGATACTGCAAAATCTCTCCATAAAAGATCGTTATGGAACCAGCGGTTAAGGATTCTTGAACCTTCTCTTATAACGTCTTCAAAGTGGAAAAGTCTTTCGTTGTTGTTTCCGGGGAAACTGTGTACAAACCATTCACGCTCTGTAACATCGCTCGGGATCAAAGACTCAAACAAAGTTCCGGCGTGCCATGTTATGTCGTGTCCCAAGAAGTAAGGTACTATCGGGCCGTTTTCACTGCCGGGGAGTATGTTGGCGTTGTCTCTGAAAGCGGTTAGCGTGTATTCAAATTCTTCTAAAGTTGTTGGGATTGGCAGATTTAGTGTGTTTAGCCAATCTTCGCGGATAAATGTGAGAGAGCGACCGTCTTGGAAAAGGCGACCTGTTATGGCAAAAAGCTCATTTGTTACAGGGTCCAGCTCCCAGTATATCATCTCTTCTCCTACCAAAGAGTACAAGTTGGGCAATACATCTCTGTATGTTTGCAATAGAGGATACAGGTTAAGAAGCCCGCCCATTTGGCCGAAGGAACGAACCATTCCGTCGCTAAATGTTAGCCCTACATCGGGAGCCATTGCACCCGCAAGCATGGTAGATTGAATCTCCTCTTCGCTCCAGCGTGGAACAGTAACCCATTCTACTATAATGTTATGTTCTGCAAGTATTGCGTCTTGTACCCAAGTTGCCCAGTAGCTTTCTGCAAAAACTGGTACACGCTCGTTAGCTCTGTCCCACAATGCAACAGAGATGGTGCGTGGTTCTATAAAACGTAAGTTTTCGTCAAGGCCGGAAGCCTCCGGGGTGAATTCAGCAATTTGTGCAGTGCCTTGGCCCGGTGCCGGAGCTTCTCCGGGTCCTGCCCCTGTTGTTGTTGCATCTCCTGCACCACAAGCAGCCAAAAACAGCATAGCCGCCGCAGCGATTGATGGTAATAAAAACCTCTTTTTCATTTTTTCCATTGGTAATACCTCCTTCTTTGGGGATCGCCCCCAAACTCAAGCCCTTTTATAAGTTGAATAATTGGGCTTGTTTAAAAAAACGTTAGTACGTTGTTACATAATGTTAAATTTAACAAAATCTTGCAGATTTGTAAATATACACAGCAAATAAATTTTGTGAAAAGTAAAGGTTTGTGAAATATTACATGCTGTCGCCTCTTTTCTCAAAAAATCACTGGCAACAAATTAATTTATTTCCATTAAAATTTGGCATTCATTTGGCACTTTTTTTGCTCTTAAAATGGGCAAATATTTAGTGGGAATTGCTCATAATAACTGACAAAAAAAGAAGGAGAAAAAGCGGCGGACGAAGGGATAAAACGGTGCTATAAGGGCGTTTCGGTGCGAAAATGAAGCGTTTCTAATGCGAACTAACGCAGACTCTAACGCAGACTCGATGTTGTTTCATAGGGTCAGCGTTAGAGTCTGCGTTAGAGTCTTCCATAGTTCGCATTAGAAACAGTATCGCAACCCGCTCAAAATTTCGCCTGTTCGGCATTTTTGCTGTTTTTAAGATGGGTAACCACCGATAAAAAAATGCTAAAAAATGCTATAATACGCCATAATCTTTTTCTTTAATCCATACAAACATTGTGCAATTTATATATTTTAAAAAGTCGAGGTTTTATGATATGATAGTAATGTAGTTAGTTGTGTCATAACTTATGTTATAAGTTACAAAGTGAGTTGAAACACCAAAACTTAACCCGACAAAACCCCGATAAAAGTCCAAAAAAACGGGGTCAAGGGGGCTAGTCCCCTTGCGGGGTGTGGGGCAGAGCCCCACGGTTTTATGATTATAATGGAGAATAGTGATGAATGATTATATCCATCCCCAAATTATACATTTTGCTGACAAATATTGTGACCCGAACTGGAGGCCAAACACAGAGCTTTTAAATTTTTATAGCATTACATTTGTTTTGGATGGCTGTGTGTATTATAAGATAGACGGCAAAGAGCGGACAGCAAAAAAAGGCGACATTGTATTTATTAAGCCGGGAAGCACGAGGACTGCAAAAACAAACGGCTTTCATTGTGTTGCCTTAGATTTTGTGTTGGCAGATAAAGATGTACAGATAGATTACCAAAATTTTACCGAATACGGCAAATTTACGGAGTTTAAAATATATTTTAATGAGTTAAAACGAGAGTGGTTACAAAAAAATGAGGGTTATAAGTTAAAGTGCCAGGCGTTGATTATGCTGATTTTGCACAAGCTCCTTTATGACGTTAGGGGTGAAGACAAAAACCCGAAAGTGGAAAAGATAAAAGACTATATTATCCAAAACTATGCAAAAGATTTGAATGTGGCTATGTTGGCGGAGCATGTTAATTTGAGTCCCGTCTATTGCGGGGCGTTGTTTAAAAGGCACGAAAAGATGACGATAGGGGCGTTTATTAATAGGGTCAGGATAAACGCCAGCCTGGAACTTTTGTTTTTGGAAAGTAATTTGACGATTACGCAAATAGCGGAAGACGTGGGTTTTACAGACGTTTATTATTTTAGTAATATGTTTAAACAGCTAGTTGGGGTATCGCCGTCAAATTATAGAAAAACGGGGCATTAAAACCGTGGGGCGCTGCCCCACACCCCGCAAGGGGACCAGCCCCCTTGACCCCCGAAATTGTTGTCAAGGGGCAACTGTCCCCGATTTTTTTTGTTTTTTGGTTATTGTTCGATTTCCTCGTTCTCTAGTTCTTCGAGTTCTTCGAGTTCCTCAAGTTCCTCGAGTTCCTCTTCTTTTTTTTCTTCTTCTTCCTCTTCGGTTTTTTCGGTTTCTTCCGGTTTTTCTATGTTGTCGGATTCGGTTTCTTCCTCTTCCTCTTCTTCCGGTTTTTGTTGTTCTAGCGTGTAGTCGTAATATGGAGGATAGTAATAATCCTCGTCTTTGTCGGTTTCGTACCCTTCTTCGTACTCTTCTTCCTCGTCTTCGTTGTTTTCTTCTTCGTCTTCCTCGTCTTCCTCGCCCTCTTCGTCCTCGTCGTACTCATCTTCGTCTTTTGCTGGTGGAAGCACGGTTATGGGGAAGAGCGAGTTTTCGTCATACTCATCAGAGCAGTAGCCTTCGCAGTCGTAGCAGTAGCATATTTCGCACAGGCATAACGGAACAAGATAGCAGAAGCCATCGCACTCATAACAGTAGCACGGGTCGCACAGGCATAGCACAAAGTTCCATGTTATTGGGGCTAGTGCCGGTATGGTGGGGAGTGTAGGTTGTGTTGATAGCCTAAGGTTAGGCAGTGTTGGCAATGCGTATCCGCCCGGAAATTGCCAAGCAGAACTAGACCAAGCGGCTTCAAGCTGATAAAAGGTAGGTTCACGCAAAAGTTCATCCAATGGGGTATTAACGGATTCGTTAGCAAGGGGAATATTGTGAAATGCAAAGTTATTACCAAGCAAAACATTGCCTTCGGATCCGGCGATAATCCCAACATTATGGGGGTTGTCGAATCCACTTATATCTCCTCCGGCTCTCAAACTGTACTGAATTTGTGCTGCTTGCGGAGTGTTGCCCGATACTAAGCCGGCTATACCGCCCCCCCTCCACTGGTGGCTCTGAACATTACCTGTAGAAAACACGCGCATAATGCCACCGAAACCGGTGTTGTTTTCACCAACTATACCACCGGCCTCTCCTTGGCCTTGAACATTGCTGGTGCTAAAACTATCCACTATTGTACCATAATTAATTCCTGCTATACCACCGATATCCCAACCGGAGTTCATGATGCTAGTAACCATACTTGCACTGGTTCTTATTGTACCGTAGTTAAAACCGGCTATACCACCTACAACAGAACCTGCACCATTACCATTTACATTTGGGCTTGCAACGGAACTGTATTCAATTATTCCAGTTGCTGCATTTGTAGCAACAAGCCCACCAACATAAGAAGAGTAACCGCTCACACCGGTGGTAGACATCACATTTTCTATCGTGCCGTAGTTTATACCGGCAAGTGCTCCTCCGTCGTTGCCATTGGGGAGATTAATATTACCCGTAAGATCAAGGTTTCTCACAGCACCTTGTGGCCCTATCTCTGAAAACAAAGGTGCCGTATTACCATCTAAATCGATTCTGTGAATTGTACCGTTGTAGCTTCCGTCAAATGTACCATTAAATGGTACATTAAACGTAAAATCATTGGGCAGATCAGTTATATGGGCAGTTAAAACAATGTGGTTACCCGCTTGAAAATAAGTAGCGGCGTTATCACGCAAACGCTCGAAATCAGCAACATTTGCCAATCTAAAAGGATCGGTAACACTTCCACCGCCGTTAAGATCCCCGTTGTCTTCGTCCTCGTCCTCATCTCCGTTTTCGTCGGGATCGGGATAGTAGGGGCCTTCGTCGCCGTTTATTGGTGGGGTTTCGTTGTCGTTATTGTCGTTGTCGTTGTTGTTGTCGTCAGGTGATGGTTGTTGTTCTCCCGGTGTTTCGCCCGGCGGGGTGCCTTGCTGTGGCGGTGTTGTTGGCAGACCGGAAACGCCGGGTGTGCCGGGCAGGCCGTATATAATATACACACCGGGTATACCGATCCCCGGTACAGCAGCAGTAACAAAAGCGGGTGCTTGCGCCAATATCACCGTTATCGGCAGCAGCTCCGCTATTGTTTCTCCCCTTGCCAGGAGTTCTTGAATCACTTGCCTTAAAAACAGAGGTGATACAAAGTCGCTGTTTTCCAGCAAATATTCGCTGTTTATAACGATGGCTTGCAATGTAAAGTTGTCCAAAATGCCCATGGTTATTGGCACAACGCCCATGCTTCCATCATAGCTTATCACAAGAGCGTCGCCAGAGTAGAGGTAATAACCTTCCGCATATCCCAACCCGGAGAGCATGACAAAAACGCCGCCCCCATCCGGCAGTGTGCTTGCAGTATACATTGTGCCGCGCACTGTCAGCCCAACATTGCTAAGGCGTGTAACAGTTTCTTGCTCCGCTCCTTGCTCTACGTATACCAGCGCGCTTCCGCTCTGCACGGTAAGGGTCAGGTTTTGGCCGATTGTGCTTACGCCCATCTGGGTTGTTTGCCCCATTTTTACCAAACCATTGCTGTCTAACGCCAAAAACAGGTGGGTGTCTTCTCCTGTCGTAAGCACATTGCCGCTAGCAAGGCGCTGGCCCTCTCGTGGTTCAACAGTCTGCGCCCCGCGGGAGAGAACAACGTCCATCCCGTTTATCTGAAATACAGAAACACGGCGCACGGTAAGGTCTGCGGCATGTACATTCGTTGTGGCAAGGCCGCCGCTAAACAAGGTTATTGCAACAAGGGTAGCCAAAAACCTAACAAACAGGCTTTTTTCTCCAATTTTGACTTTTTTATTCATTCGTTTCCTCCTCGTAAAGTTCAACCTCGTCGTATGGGTCGGAGTTAGGGTTGTCAGGGTTATCCGGATAGCTCGTGTCAGTGTTTTCATCGCCTGTATCGGCACTTTCATCGTCTGTGCTGGTGTTTTCATCGTCCGTGTTGGTGTCGTTGTTTTCGTCCTCGTTGGTTCCGGAACCTTCGTCGCCTGTGTCGGTGTCGTCGTTGTCCGTGTCGGTGTTTTCGCCGCCCGTGTCGGTGTTGTCATTGTCCACATCGGTGTCGGTATCGTCGGCGTTATCGTAGTCAGCTTCAACATTGTCATTTTCGCTGTCTTCGTCGTTCGGGTCGTATTCTTCGCCGGGCTCCTCTTCTTCCTCCGATTTTTCGTCCTCTTCCGGCTTTTGGTCGTATTCATCGTCGTCGTAGTCTTCGTCGTCTTCCGGTTTTTGGTCGTAGCCGTCATAGTCATACTCGTCGTCGTCTTTTAACGGCGGCTGCGGTGGTACTATTATCGGGAAAAGAGGGGGAATGTCATAGCACTCACATTCGTAGCAATAGCACGGGTCGCATAGGCATAGGATAAAGTTCCAATTCCATGTTATTGGGGCGAGTGATGGTATAGGGAATGAATACTGATCTCCTCTAAAGTTAGGTAGTCTTGGCCATCCGTTTGAAAATTCCCAAACACTACTAACCCAAGCGGCTTCAAGGGTATGGAAGTTAAGGTTATACAAAAGAGTATTGTACTGCGGAGTGGGTAAGTTGTCGGCGAGGTCCTGAGGAATACCACGAAGTGCAAAGTTTCCAATCAACTGACTTTCAGCTCCGACAATAATACCGGATTGCCCATGATTGGTTCCCGCTATATGTCCAAGAGCTCTCAAACTGTTTTGAACTTGAGTTTGCGGAGGAGTGCCACCCTGTATTTGACCGACTATGCCGCCCGCATTAGAGTTACTACTACTAACATCACCTGCGGAAAAGACGTATGTAATACCGCCGAGTCCAGTGTTATTTACACCAGCTATACCACCCGCCGGTCCTTGACCACTAACAGAGGCTGTGTTAAAACTTTCTGTTATTATGCCATAATTAACTCCTGCTATACCACCGGCATAAGCACCATTATTGGTTATACCACTGCCAATACCGTCAAGAAATGCACTTACACTAATCGTACCTTCATTTCTACCTGCAATACCGCCTGCCGCTGGACCATTACCGTATATCGCACCTTCCGCAAAGCTACGGGTAATGGTACCATAATTTATAGAAGCAATTCCACCAACATAACCGCCACCCGATAAAGAAACAGCAGTAGATACATTTTCCACGGTACCGCGGTTTATAACAGCAAGGCCTGCCCCATTATTGGCAAAGCCCTGGATAGAACTTGCAAAGTGGAGATTTCTTACGGTAGCGCCCTGGCCTATCTCTTGAAAGAAAGCCGTACCTTCTACACCAGTATCTATCGCACCTATGCTGATTGTGCTTGGATTAAATTCTCCTGCCCCTTCAAACACGCCATAAAAAACCCCCGGAAACGCAACATTGGCACCAAGGCTAACGTAGTTTACAACACGGAAGTGATGCCCTGCCGACAAATACGTATAATTATCACGCAAAAACTCGAAATGTGCAAGCGTTTCCAGCCTAAACGGATCGCTTGACGTTCCTGTACCGCTGGGCCTGTTTGATGGAAGGGTGGGTAATACATCGGGTTCGCCCGGATCTATCGGCGGTGTTTCCCCGTTGTCCGGCAGTGTTCCTGTTGGTGGTGTTTCGTCGCCGTTTTCTGTTCCGCCGTTGCTTGGCGGGGGTTCGGGTGCTTGGTCGTTGTTGTCCGGCGCTGTTGGTTGCGATGGTGCTTGCGGCGGCGTGCCGGGAACACCGGGGATGTTTTGCTCCGCAGAGGGCCCCGTCGGCAACCCCGCAACCAAATAAGGTGCTGTTGGCAGTATTCCCACTATTGGAGGAATATCCGCTATCCCCTCCCCTCTTGACAATAACTCCTCAATCACTTGCCTTACAAAAAGAGGTGTTACAAAATCACTGTTTTCCAACAAATATTCGCTGTTTGTAACGATGGCTTGTAAAGTGAAGTTGTCCAAAATATCCATTGTTATTGGCACAAGGGTCAGATCGTTTTCTTCATCTATCACAATAGCATAACCAGGGTACAAATAATATCCGTCTACATAACCTAGCCCGGAGAGCATAACAAAAACGCCGTCCCCCGTTGGTAACAAACTTGCAGTGTACATTGTGCCACGTACAGTCAACCCAACATTGCTAATGCGTGTAACTGTGTCTTGCTCTACTCCCTGCCCTATGTGTATCAGCGCACTCCCGCTTTGTATGGTAAGTGTCAAATTTTGCCCGATTGTGCTTATCCCCATTTGGCTTGTTTGGCCCATCTTTGCCAAACTATTGCCGTCCAGTTGCAGATACAGATGGGTGTCCTCTCCTGTTGTAAGCACGTTGCCGCTGGCAAGACGCTGCCCCTCCCTCGGGGTGGCAGTTTGCGCCCCTCGTGAAAGAATAACATCCGTCCCATCTATCTGAAACACAGAAACCCGCCGCACGTTAAGATCGGCGGCATACACAGTAGTCACAGCACCTAAGCTACCTCCAAACAATGTCAGTGCAACAAAAGCGGCAACAACCCTACTTAACAAACCTCTCTTTTTGACCATTTTTTTAATGTTCCTCCTCTCTATAGCAATCCACTTGTGTAGCCCTTTTTAAAATATTACTACGCAGAATTGCTTCCCTAATTCGGCAGTTTCAAAAAAAATATTGTACAATGGAATATGGAACTGCCATAAGGAATAGTATACTTAATAGTTTGACACATTATACACTATTTTCAAAAAAAATTCAACTCCTTTGAATTCCGTTCAAAATTAGCTTTATACTTTTATCCCGGCGTTTTTCCCTGCGAAAATGTTCCTCCTCTCTATGGCAATCCCACTTGTGTAGTCCTTTTTAAAATATTACTACGCAGAATTGCTTCCCTAATTCGGCAGTTTCAAAAAAATTATTGTACAATGGAATATGGAACTGCCATAAGGAATAGTATACTTAATAGTTTGACACATTATACACTATTTTCAAAAAAAATTCAACTCCTTTGGATTCCGTTCAAAATTAGCTTTATACTTTTATCCCGGCGTTTTTCCCTGCGAATCGGAAAAGCGGTTGCCATAATAACCTTTTTTAGGTTATAATAGCACGAAAGGAGTTGCAAAAAACATGCAAAAAATAAAACGACTATGAAAAAACAAAATAAAATCAAAGGGACAATGCTCCTATACACATTTAAGTCTGACGTGCTTTTTAAAA
>WRKF01000087.1 GCA_009778165.1 Defluviitaleaceae bacterium | reverse complement strand
GTGGTCTCAAGGCTTGAAAAATGTTCAGCTATACTTGTGATTTTATCCATATAACTAATTTAACATATTTTAGGAATTTTGAAAATTGATTTCCGTGCTTCATAACTATAACCTTCCCTTATCTAGGCTTATATCTACCTATATAATACTTTACTGTGCTGAAAGCAAAAACAAAACAAGAAGCTACAAAGAAAGCTACTAAAATCGTCATGTTTACAATGCTTTTCTTGTTACTTTTCTTGTTACTTTTCTTGTTACTTTCAGTTATATTTTTATAAATCACCACTCCTTTCTTTTTTTTACCGGACCATGTATTACTGACCCACTTAGCAAACTGTTCTTTTGTGTCAAAACCATTGAACCAACAGTTTTTGCACATTTTATCGGACAGTTCAAAACTGTCCAAATAAACATCGATTTGCCACTTTTCCGCTTCTATAACAAAGTCCAAGCTAGATGTTTCGTCTGCTGTGCCTTCGGCATAATCGCCAAAAAGGTACACTTTGTTTATCCCTTTGTACCCCTTAAAAAAAGGAACCGCTATTTCCGCTATTTCTTTTAGTGTATAAACTTTACCGTTATTTTCTGAAAGTTGCATCATGATTATATCCTCCTATATACTTGGTTGAAAACAAAGTGACTAATAAAATATTATATTTCTCGATTGTTCTTTTTGCTTTTTGTAGAGCTGTTTGTTTTCGCTTCCGCATGTCCTGCCATCCGCTCTTTTGCTCTAGCTATTTTTTCTGCAGGGCTTTCTCTTTGGCGTTCTTTTGTTTGCTTTTGCGGTGGGGCTTGTGCTTTTTTTGTTGAAATTGGTTTTGGTTTTTCATTTTCAACTTGCTTCTGTTGTTCCTGTTCTCGTACTTCTTCCAATATCTTGTTTGTATATTTAAGCAACAACGGGATTTTGTTTTGGCAAAAATCCCATGTAGCTTTTGAAGGAACTTCTTTACCGTGTGCAAAATCACAACGTATTTGATATGCCTTGCTCCAACTAAACCGTTTTAACCCTTTATGTTTTTCAAAAAATTCAGAAGATAAATAGTAAGGGTTTTCTTTTTTTGATTCCTTTGCTAATGTTACATTTTTCTTGTTTGCTAACTCTCCGATTTGTATCAAATCATAAGAAAAAGCCTTGCGTACCATACTTTTAGTTTTAAAGAAGTCATGCTTGTTAACGCCCTTAAAATCTTCTACTAAATCTTTGCACAATTGGTTCATTTTAAACAATAGTTCTAAATCTTTTTCTTTCATCCTTTATAAATCACCACTCCTTTCTTTTCTTTACCAGACCATGTATTACTAACCCACTTGGCAAACTGCTTTTTGGTATCAAAGCCATTAAACCAGCAGTTTTTACACATTTTATCCGAAAGAAGATAATTATCACCAAAAATGTCAACGTATTCATCCTCTGTTTCTATAACAAAGTCCAAGTCAGACGTTTCGTCTGCTCTACCTTCGGCATAATCGCCGAAAAGGTACACTTTGTTTATTCCTTTGTATCCCTTAAAAAAAGGAACCGCTATTTCCGCTATTTCTTTTAATGTATAAACTTTACCGTTATTTTCTGAAAGTTGCATCATGATTATATCCTCCTATATACTTTGCTGAAAACAAAGTGACTAATAAAATATATTATATTTCTCGATTGTTCTTTTTGCTTTTTGTAGAGCTGTTTGTTAATTGTTTGCATAGAGAATTTACTTTATAGATAATTTCTACATCTCTAGGTTTCATCTTTTATATATCACCACACCTTCTCTATTTTTAGCCCATTTTTTAAATTGTTCAATAGTATCAAAGCTGTTCAGTCTACAGTTTTTCTCTAACATTTCAGAAAGCTCATAACCATCTAAAAACCAACTTATATCTATATCTTTTGCTTTGCTTTCTCCTAACCCATCTGCTTCCACTACTAACTCAATGGATGGTCTGTTAGATTTTCCTTTTGCATATGAACCAAATACATATACTTTTGTAACGTTCTTGTACTTTTTAAAAAATGGTACGGCAAACTCCTTTATTTGCCCCAATGTAAGAGTTTTGTTTGAAACTTCGCCATGTAGCAACATAATTACAACCTTCCCTTTCTAGGCTTATATTTGCCTAATAAAATATTTTACTTGGCTGAAAACAAAAACAAGAAGCTGTTATATTACATACTACCTACAGTTTTACGCAACTTACAATAATACTATCTGTAGGTTTTCTTCTATGGGCATGTCTGTATTTTATGTATCGTGCTTTATAATTTTTTTGTAAAAACATAACGATACATATACCAACAGAGCAAAGGGCCATTATTATAACTAGCTGAAAAAAGTATAACCCTAGCCCTACATAGCCCAAAGCTCCAACAACCGCTAATATAAACAGCAGTGCAAGTAAAACAATTATTGTACCAAAAATTATATTTACTATCTTAAATTTTAGCATATTTTCACATCCTTATCTATATATATGTCAATTTAATTACATCATCCCACCATCTCTAATGCCGAAAACCTAGTTACAGCAAGAACAGCAGTAGAAACTAAAATTATTACTATAGTCCAAACGTTGTCTAGTGGGTACTGACGAAACTCATTTATTATCTGTACAATAAACTCCCAGCTAAACCACAACATAAACACTATTGGAAATACCCATTTTACAAAAGGTATTTTTAATATCGTAAACCATACTACACAAAGGGCTACAGCTGCAAGTATAGCTATAGCGGTGTGCCAACCCCAACTTAACGTAAGGTATAGTGACCCAGCAAAGATTACAACAAAATCCCCAAAAACAGCCGCCCAAAAGAGTAACCTAAGTAAAAGAAACCCTAATTTCATTGCTATGCTAAATACTGTCATTACCAAGAAAATAGTCATAATATCCACCTATCCTTTTTTTATAGTTTTTATGGTTGAGTTTTTGTACCTTTCTCTATAAATATATTATACACTATTTTCTTTGTTTTGTCAAGCATTTTTTGAAACTTTTTGTTGCTTTTACATTACATTTCTGTTACATCATTGTTATATAAAACTATCCCCCACAATCACCATGTTTCTTGATTGTGGGGGATAGAGTTGTGCTTATTTTTTGCTGAAATCCAATTCAAAGTTTGGATAACCGCTTCCTTCGTCTTTTAAACGAACAGTGGCACTATATTTTTTGCCAGTCTTTGCAGATACGAAGTTGTCTACAAAAACACTTCCGTCTTTTAGTAGGTTTTTAGCTATATCCTTTGTAAACTTGCTTTTTTGGCTTGTAAAGAATTTGTTATCTTTAAACAAAGCAAAACCACATTCGCAAGAGTAGGCTTTTGGAGTTTCTTTTACGTCTTTTTTACATCTTGGACACATGCCAATAACTTCTCCTGTAGCTCTTGGATTGCTTGTACCAAATAGGTTTTTGTTTTCTGTAGCCACAGTGCTGTAGTTAGCGATAATGGTTGCAACAGATTCGTTTATGTTGCCCATAAAGCTATCTACTGAAACCTCACCACGCTCCATACGTTTTAGGTTATTTTCCCAATCAGCGGTTAACAGTGGGGATTTAACTTCCTGCGGCAATATTTTAATGAGGTTTATACCTTTTTCTGTTGGTAATAGGTTCTTTTTGTCACGTTTTAACAACTCGTTTTTAACAAGATTTTCGATAATGCCAGCTCGTGTTGCCGGAGTTCCAAGCCCTTTGCGTTCAATTTCTTCTTCTACACCTTCGCTGCCCGCATTCTCCATCGCAGATAACAGAGTATCTTCTGTGTACGCTTTAGGAGGAGCAGTGAAACCTTCACGAACGGAAGTTTGGGCGCTAAACTGTTGATTTTCATGTATGTCCGCAGGTAGAGCTTTGTCTTCCTTGTCTACTTTTTTAGTTTTTGTAACAGAGCTATTAAATGCTTCTTCGATTGATTTAAAGCCGTTGTTTAAAATTGTTTTGCCTTTGGCAGTAAATATTTCTCCTTGACATTCCACGGTAACGGCAGTTTCGGCGTATGTGTGTTTTTCAGCTATAGAACACAAAAACTTAACTGAAATCATTTTTATTATGTTCTGTTCTTCAACCGACAATTTTAACAAATCAATTTTCCCCGCTGTTTCTGTCGGTAAAATGGCGTGATGGTCTGTTACCTTGCTGTTATTTACTATAGCTTTGGTGTTGATTTGTGGGACAGAAATATTTGTACCCAAAAGAGTGCCAGCGATGGCAATTGCGTCGTTAGTAAGATTAGGTACACTGTGTGCCATGTCTTCGGTAATAAATTTACTGTCTGTGCGTGGGTATGTGGCTAGTTTCTTTTCGTAAAGAGATTGTACCAATTCCAACGTTTTGCTTGCAGTATAGCCAAACATTTTATTGGCTTCTCTTTGCAGTGTTGTAAGGTCGTATAGTTTTGGTGGTGCTATAGATTTTTCTTGCTTTTTTATTGATTGTATTGTAGCAGTAGCACCATTGCATTTTGCGGATATTGAGTCTGCTGTTTTTTTGCCGTCCGGTGATTTATATTTTTCAGTGGTTGCTACAAATCCTGCACCTGTCAACTCTACTACATAGAAAGGTTCTTTTATAAATTTGTCAACTTTCTCCTGTCTTTCTACGACCATTGCAAGAGTAGGTGTTTGTACTCGTCCAACACGCAAGTTTGTATTGTATACTATAGAAAACAAGCGAGAATAGTTCATCCCTACAAGCCAATCTGCTTGTTGTCTACATTTAGCTGCATCGTATAATGCGTTATATTCTGAACCGTCTTTTAAATTATTAAATCCTTCTTTTACCGCTGATTCTTCCATGCTACTAATCCAAAGTCGCTGTATGGGCTTTTTGCTTTTGGCATGTTCATACACAAGCCTAAAAATAAGCTCGCCCTCTCTACCGGCATCGGCACCATTTACTATCGTTTTTATGTCGGAGCGTTTAATCAGTGATATGAGTGTGGTTAATTGTTTTTTTGTACTTGCTGTAGGCTTATATTTCCATTCAGTAGGCGATATAGGCAAATCTTTTTTATTCCACTTGGCATATTTTTCGTCATATGCTGCCGGATCGGCAAGACCTAGCAGATGTCCAACACACCACGAAACTACGTAACCATTACCCTCATAGTAACCGTCTTTTTTCGATTTTGCCCCTAATATGTCAGCGTAGGTTTTAGCTACGCTAGGTTTTTCAGCTATTACTAATTTCATTTTGTATTCTCCTTATATTTTAATTTTTTTGAGAGATTTTATAATACCTATTTCTATCTCTAACAAGTGCTTTTCTTGATTTAGCTTATAGATTCTTTCATATATTTCTGCAAGATTTTTGTGCTCAACTTCTAAATTGTTTTCCACTGTTTCTAATGTGATTGTTAATATTTCTAATTCGTCAGGATAGGCCATCTCTCACCTCCGTTTTTGTATTTATTTAGACACAAAAAAGCTGCCCCATATTATTAGGACAGCTGAAAATATTTTTTAATTAATTCTACTAAATTTTAATTTTACCGAATTTATTAATTCTGAAATCTAAACTAGATAACTTAATAGTTCTGTCATAGACTGTAAACCCCATCTTTTCATAAAATATCTTTAGATGTTCTATTCCTATTCTTGTATTTTCTTGTAATTCTGCCGTTATTTCATCACATCCATTGTGTATACAAGAACAAATAAAGTGATTTAACAAAAAAGTGGCATGTCCTTTCCTTTCGTGTTCTATGGGCGTATCAATAGAAAGTAGTCTTGCTGTTCTTATTTTTTCGTAACCGTCTTGAAATTGTAGTCTTGCTGTTCCTGTTTTTTCATAACCGTCTTGAAATTTAGGTTTACTTATTATATCTGCATGTAGAGTGCATACTTCACAGTTATTCTTTAAGTCTAATAGAATCATAGAAAATGTATATCGTCCACTGAAGGGAATATAACTTTCATTCTTTCTCAAGACTAGGAAAGTTTCTAAATTCAGGAGATAATCTCTGTTTTGTTTTAAATTATATCTACTGTCGTTTTGCCTGTTTGCGGTGTCGTTTATAATGCCCGTAACTTTTACTTGGCATTTACACTTGGATTCTTCTGCTGCTAATTTTTCAAAAGTGTATAGAATATCTTTGTAGATGTCAAGGTGCTGCTTACAGTCATCAAAAAAGATATTTTTTTCTTTTTGTGCTTTTTGGAGAAGTCTATATTCCTTACGTAAAATACAATTTTTAATTTTTAGATATACAATAAATATGATTAGAAATATGATTAGCAAAACAATCCAAAACCAAATATCTATGCTAGCTAAACTATACATCATAAACTCACCTTGCTATTTTGTAAGGTTTTTACGGTAAGGTCTATATTTTCTACTATGTAGTTTTTAGAATGGTTAGACCAATCTCTCTTACAATGCTCTACCAACTTTCTAATTATTTCATCTCTATTAGTTATTTCTTTTTCATACAGCTCTCTTTGTCTTTCATACATATCGATACTAAAAAAACGTCTATCTTTGCCTATTATCCAGTTTTTTATTTCTAGTATAGTGTTTAGAGTAAAAAGAATTGCAGCCACTACCGCTAAAGTTACGAGCACCGTTAAACCTATCACTAAAATCATGCTTTTTCTTCCTTTCGTTAAATTTGATTGATATTGTAAAATTATACTACAAATTAGCAGTAATTTCAATGTTAAATATTTTGCAGATTGTCTTTGGCAAAATCTATAACTTTTTCTTGTCTTTTTAAATCTAAATTTACCATCTCAAGCTGTATATTAACATCTTCAATTTGTACATTTGATTTAGTAAGAAACATCTTAGCATTTTCTAAATCCTCTAAAAACAAATATGAAACAGAAACAAGGAATAGTCCTGCGTCGTATTTGTTTTGGGTATTTCCATTTTGATAGATCAAGCCTTTTTTATCAAAATTGTTATCTAACATTTTTTGGTAATCACCAACACGCAAATACATTCCTGCCCAATATGGAGCGTTGTATTTATTAGCGTTGGAAGATAACTTATAATGTTTTTCTGCTAAGCTAAATTCTTTGGTTTCTTCGTATGCTTTTGCAAGCATAAAGTGGGTGTAGTGGCTTGTATTATCTTTTTCTAAAATTTCTTTTAGAATTTCTTTAGCAAACTCTCTGTCAACGTTCCCAAACAAATAAATAGAAGCTAATTGTCGTTTAATTTCTATTTCGTTTTGAGGATAATTTATAAGAAGTTTTTCGCATTTCGCAATTTGAGATAATTTGTCATTATCTTGTTGCAGATTACGCCAATCCTCATCTTCATAAAGTCTAGGAAGTGCTAGTATTTCTTCTTTTTGTTTAGCCATAAACAATTTTGTTGAAGAAACTGCTTTATCAAGCTCGATTTTTGTATTAGAAAACTTATTTTCTATATCCTTTTCGAGAAAACCAAGCCTTTCTTCTATCTCCTTTAATTTAGTTTTGTTGCTATTGTTTTGATATATTGGAATACCTATACTTATAATAACAACCATCAAACCAACAAAACTTATTATTATGGTTAGCTGTTGCAAAAAAGCCTCATTATTTCGCATAAATAATTCCAAAAGTTCGATTCCCAGACTATCCATATAAAACTACCTCCTAGATTTGATATTTAATTATATCAAATCTAGGTAAGCGTAACAATCATTTTTTGCTTATTTTTTTTACAATACCACTTACTGGAAATTTCAATTAATCCGTCTAATATTAAAAGCGGTACCTACGTATTGAAAATGTGCTTCTGCTGTTTGAGCATTCCAACTTACGTCGAAACCGAAAGCATAGCCGAAGAACCTAAAGGGAACGTAAATTCTGTTCCACGAAGCGGGGTATTGGCTAAACTGTGGGCTTGACACAAAGGCAGCAGCGTCCATTTGTCTTGGCTGTCCGTTTACTGTATAGGTGTTAGAGCCGTTTTCAAAGGTTACTGTAATACCGTTCATGATTATTGTTGCAACGGCAGTATGCGGATTCCAATGCACACGCACATTTTCGCCAAACAATAGGCTTAACGCACGTACAGGCACGAATAACCTATTGTTGTGGTTAATGGGCGGTGTTATACTCGCTCCCGGATAATCGCCCGTTGTTAGGGGAACTTGTCGGCCGTTTACATATGCGTAAGCTCTGCTATGGCTTATTATGATATGCAAACTTTGTTCTTCTTCTTCCTCTTCTACTACTGGGGGATGTGGCTCTTGGGGCGGTGGCTCTATTATTTCTCCCGGCGTTATTAGCAAGAACCTTTCTATAACTATATTATTATCTGTGTCAAAGGCAAATCGATGAAAGCCGTTTTGGTTATTTCGTAGGTTACCGTTCAAAATGGCGTGTGAGTTATCTATCATGTTTGTTATAGTAAGGGTTCTGTAGCCTAGTGTTGCGTTTGTAGGTACATTTGTTTGTAGCCCTGCGATTGTGACGGTGGCGGGATTGGTTTGGGAACGGCTAAAAACACGTAGGTTGTTACCACTCTCACGGCGTATATCTAAACCATTGGTAGCCGTAACCGTTAAATCCGTTAGTAAGTTTATATATTCTATCTGTACACCTATTTGCCCACTTAAAACACCCGGTATATTCTCTCTTATGATTATGTCGTGTATATCTTGATTAGCCATACCTTGGGATAATACGGTTGTCGATACGTCAATATCTATTGCCGGTACTACGGTAGCTATTCTTGTGCTGCCGCCTGTCCAACCAATATTTATGTGTCCTGTTGAACCTGCCATTGCAGATAGGTAGAATGTAACTTCTGCGTCTTCTACATCCCTTATCGTTATAGCACGTCCGTTGTTGTTCCAACTAATATATTCAGGCACATATGCACCCACAACATTGTAATAAGCTATGCCGTTAATACGTACTGCTGCTATTGCTACAGTATTACCTTGAAGTGTGAATGTATTAGTTTCGACATTCCTAAGCCTAAAGGTTGTGCCTTGAGCATTACGTAGGTCTAGCACATAGTGTCCTACACGCCTTATAGCTCTAGGTATTTCTGTGATACCGTAAGCAATAGTTATTGGGTCTGATATTCTCTCTATATTGCTTGTTTGTGGCGTTTCATTTTCTGTAGATATTGTGGTCAATCTATAACCGCTGCTGTTAAAATTAATGTGTAGGTTAGGGGAGCGGTTTATAATATTGGAGTATATATGCCCTACATCTATCCTTTGCATAACTAGGGGGATACGTAAAAACTGGTTATGTGCTGTAACATTAGCAGTGTCAAATATTATTCTGACTGTGTTTTGATTGATTATAGTTAAATCAAAGGGTATTTCGTTATTAAGCCCATAATGTCGCAATGTGCGGCCTATTGCGGTTTGGTTTGTAAAAAAATCATTTTCTATAACAAAGCCCGGTGTTTGACCACCTTCACCACCGGGCTGCCATATAACACCCGGTGGTGGCTCTGTACTTCTAAGTAGAGTAAAGTCTATACTGCTACTTTGTTGTAGTTGCCTTGCTTGGGGGACCCAGTAGGCTGTTATACTAATTACCCTCCAAAACACTCCCTCAATGCTTCACCTAAACTAGGGTGATTTTTGATTATTTTTCGCAACTTTTTCTTGAGATTTGCGAAG
>WRKF01000086.1 GCA_009778165.1 Defluviitaleaceae bacterium | reverse complement strand
AATGCCTAGCCCATAACTACACGTTAGTAACTGCCAACACTAAACACTTTGAAATAATAGATGGTTTGGCTGTGGTTGATTGGACTGTGTAATAGCTATATTTCGTAGATTTGGAAAATTTCACACAAAAAAGGACATTCGCAATTAGCGAGTGTCTTTTTTGTGTGTCAAAAAAAGAATGGACTGTAAACCCAAAAGAATGGACTCACGGGGCTTGATTTTCTGTTACAATAAAAACACTAAAGACAAATGGGGTAGCCCCCCTATAATTTATTATAGAATAAAGAAGGAGAACTTTAACCATGAAAAAACAAGTTAAACAACCAAGCGATTTACTAAACCCACGAGAAATAGTACCACCACAAGAAGTGATAGTAGAAGAAAACGCAACTCCTGTGACAACATTTTCTGATTTAATGCTGTTAGAAGATATACGCAGTGCCACTCAAGATGTGCATGTAGATATAAGCGGCAAATCACATGTTTTTAAAGTTTCCAAAGCAACCCACGGGCAGATGGCGACATACAGAAAAAAAGCCTCAAGACTAGTATCAGAAAACAACAAAAAAGGCGATATGGTGATAGACTTTGATACAGCAAAGTATTTGTATTTAGTAGTTGAAAACCACTTGCTTGAACCTAAACTTGACTTTTATCAAATAAAAAATGCGGGCTATACAAGTATTGCAGAATTTTTAGACAGCCGCATACCAATAAACGTGATAATGGAGCTGGTGGAAGCCATAGAAACGCACGAACCCACAATAGATGAAATAAAAAACTAATAGACGGGGGGGCAGGTGAGATAGATATTCTTCTACAAAACGATTATGCCTACAGCACGCTATTTAAACAGCCCCCCCTTTCGTTTTTTGGGTTAAGCAATTTACAAAAAAAGGTCGCAATTGCCTACATGAAAAAACGGGTAGAAGAAGAGGAACAAGCACAAAAAAAGATTGAACGTGAAATAAACAAAGCCAATAGAAAAAGGAAAAGATGATGAGCAAAATAGTAACTAATCTAACAATTGAAGACAATGCAAGTCCTGCTATTTTGTCCATTATTGAACACGCTGAACGGCTAGGGAAAATACTTGCGACACTGCCAAAGGGGTTAGCGGGGCTGCAAACAGATTTGAACGCCCTTGATATGAGCAGTTTTAAGCACGAAGTAAAAAACGTTGATATTGGCATAGAAGGGATTAAAGCGACGGTTGCAAACACACAAACGGAATTGGATGCTCTTGATATGGACAGCTTTAAACACGGAATAAAGGCAACCAATACGGAGATAGAAGGTGTTAAGTCAACCGTGTCCGATATACAAAACGCAATGGATACCTTAATCTTTGAGCCAGTTATTGGCGAGCTTGCAAACGTAAACACCGCAGTAGCTGAAACAACCGCAGGGTTCAAAGATTGGCAGAACGAGCTTGATTTGGTTAAGCAACATGTACAAGAATTTAATAACATAGCCAATGAAATTAGATTGGAGCAATTAACAACGGAACTCACACAAACTCAAAATAGCCTCGCAATAATTAAAACAGAGTTAGAAGGTATAAAAGCGAGCAAAAATAACCTACCACCAATTACTAATAAATGGAGTTCCGCCATTGGCAGGGCAAAAGGGCTGTTATTAGCAACAGCGGCAGTGCTTGGAGTAAAGGGCATATTGGGTCAGTTGCGTGGCGGGGTGTACGCAATGCAAGAAGAGGTCGCAATAAGAGCGAGATTACAAATACAGCTTGCAAATATGGCGACAACACAAGCAGAGTATTTGGCACTTACAGAGCGAGCTGTGGCAACGGCAAATCGTTTGCAGCAGGAAACCGCAATCGGTGCAAGTACATGGTTGCAAGCACAAGCAACCCTTAGTATGTTTATGGACGACTTGGACAAAACGGAAAGCCTAATGCGGAGCTTGGGAGATTTGGCAGCTGGGGTTACAGGCAACCTTGCCATTGGTGCTTACGAAATGAAAGATATGGCAAAAATGATTGGTCAGGCAGTGCAAAACGGACGCATGGGGCCTCGTTTTTTGCGTATGCAGGGCGTTATTTTATCGGAAATGGAAGAAGCAGCATTTTACTACGCAAATCAAATGGAACGTGTAGAGATGATAACAAACGCAATAAACAGAGCGTACGGTGGCATGGCAGACACGCTGTATGAGCATATGGGTGGTATGCAGCAGTTCCAAAACATACTGGGCGATATACGTATAGAGCTTGGTGCAATGCTTATACCGTTTATAAACACTGTTCAAGGGGCGCTTGTGCCGTTGCTTGAGCGTGTGCAGGGTTTGTTAGAAGGAAAGAGGGCAAGACTTGCATATGACACACAAGGGGCAAAAGGTGCAATACTGGGGCTTGCAGCTGCCTTTGCTTTTTTGGGTGTTGTGGCTACAAGGGCTTTTGCGATAAAGCATAAAAATTTTTTGAAAACTCAAATAGACGCATTAAAAACAGCAGCAGTAAAAGTTGCGGTATTCGCAACGTCTTGGAACAAAATTGCATGGGCAGCATTAAAAGCAACAGGTACACAAATAAAAGCATTCCTTGCGTCAAAAGCAGCGGCAATAGCAAGTGCAGCCGCAACGGCAAAAGCATTTATTGCAAGCAATGCCGCAATCGCAAAGTCTGGTGCATTTACATTCGTCGGGATGATTAAAAAAATGGGTCTTCTGGGTTTGCAAAGCCTTAAAACAGGAGCAAAAATGCTTTTAGCGTTTGCAAAAGCTGTATTGCCGCTACTTATTCTTATTGGAGTAGTAGTAGGAATAATAAAAGTCTTCAAACACCTTGGGGTTACGGTAAAAGACATATTTGCATTTATAGGCGGTGTGATAAGCACAGCAGTTGCAGTTATAGAAAATCTGTTCTTTGGCATGGTAGAAATGATTTTTGCTGCAATAAATTTCTTGGTAAACCCGTTTATAACCTTTGCAAACTTTATAGGCAATTTGTTTGAAAATACCGTGTCTAGCATAATAAATTTGTTTCATGGAATGGCAGATAATATATTAGGGATACTCGAAGGTGTGGCAAGAGCAATAGACAGGGTCTTTGGCGGCAATTTAGCAGCGGCTGTGGGTAGCTGGCGGGATGGTATCGCAGGGATCGCAAGTGACATGATAGCACAGCACGCACCAGACGAAAACTACCGAGAAATAGTGTCCCAGTTAAATCTGGAGCTTACACGTGAACGCAGGAACTACCGTGAAGCCTTTACAGCGGGGCAAGAAGCAGGACGAGCGGCATACGGTCGTTTAGACAGTTTTTTGAACGGCTGGGCAAATTTTACCCCCGATAGTATTGCTGAAGGATTTGATTTTAGCGATTTTGGCATGGACCTTGACAAGTATGCAACAGCAAACGGTAATGCTTTGCGAGTAGCCCAAACAGAGCCTTTACGCATAAGCGGCGAAAACATGCGGTTATTGCATGATATAGCAACAGCACGCTACAGCGTAAACTATCGTAGCCTATCCCCAAACATCACTCTAAATGCAGAAATACATAACCAAGGTGATGAAAAAAGGTTATTAGAAAACCTGGCAGATTGGGTAGAAGATGCCTGTTTTACAAGCCTGGAAGTAAACACAGGCATAAACTATGGAACAAGGGGCTGATTATGGAATATATAAAAGCGAACGAATACGATATATATTTCACAGTTAATATAAACGGCTCTGTTATAGATATAACGGAGCTAACAACAAGCATAACATACAAAACAGAGTGGTTTACAGGTGCGGCTGGTCGGCTTACAGCCACACTTGTAAACGACCCCTACGACCCAATATTTGAAATACCACCAGGTAGCCAGGTGGTACTAATGATAAACGATACAGGAGTTTTTAAGGGTTACGCATTCAAAGTAGAAGTGGACGAACGGGATGAATTTAAAATAACAGCCTACGACCAAATGATTTATCTGCGGTTCGAGGATACGATATATACCCCAGCCGACACAGCGAGTAATATTTTTGCCAATATAGCAGGTCGCCAAGGTGCAAATTTCAAAATACGCACTGCATCAAGTCACATGGTAAAAGAATACCGACACAAGGGCGAAACATTTTACAACATGATAAAAAACAGCATAATCCCTACAAATATGGCAGAAAACAAGCAATATTTTATAAGGGACGAGTTTGGCACACTAGTGTTTTGTGAACTGTCCAACAACCTAACAGATGTGGTTATAGGGTACAAGGAGCTTGCAACGGCGTTTGTGTACGGTCAAAGTATATCGGATGGCACATACAATTTTGTGAAAGTGGTACAAGATAACGAAGAAACAGGGCAAATGGATATGTGGATAAAATACGATAGCTCCACAATAGAAAAGTGGGGTAGACTGCCAAAGCTGGTGGAGGCCGACAAGGAAAAGACAGAAGCAGAGATAATAGCACTTGCCCAAAACCTGCTAAATTTCCACAACACCCCACGCAGAAAAATAAAAATAACAGCACTGGGGTTAATAGGTCTTCAAGCGGCGGATGGCATACGAATATATTTGCCAAGGCATGAAATAGACCACAAAGTATGGTTAAAAACCGTAACCCACAACTTTACCCCAAACGACCACACAATGGATTTGGAGCTGTTTATTAGGGATATAGAGGTGTAGCAACGATGGAAACAAACGCAGACCGTATTATACAAACAATATACAAAATAGCACAACATTGTTCAGACAAGGGTCAGAGCCAAATATTGTACGGCACGGTAACAGACATAAACCCGCTGTACATACTAATAGACGGCGACCAAGAACCAATGCCCGAGAGCTTTTTTTATCTATCCCCCATGGTGAAAGTACGCAAGGAACACCTGCGGTTGCGGCGTATAGTGGGCAAGCCCGATAAAATAACGATGGATATTGTGAGCGAAGCCTACACAATGTCACTAAAAAATGCCGAAAATCAGCACACACTAAACGCTGACACCATAACCAAAACACTAAACGCACTGGAATATAGCGAAAATGTGGCTGCTCTGGAAGGTACATGGAAAGCAGAAACAGCAAACCCACCAGCAGATATAGGAGTTAGCGGGGAAGGCTACACAAGGGTAGAAAAATTTGAAAAGGGTAGCATAAGTGAAAATATAGACCAAGCAAACAAAACCGCAAGCTATGAGCAACTGGTTACAACAGAAGACATGACCGAAAAAGCAAAAAGTGAAGTATACGAAGAAAACGACCTGGAAGTAAAAATAATAGAAGAACCATTCAAAGATGAAACCCACAAAGACCACAACATGCACGATGACCTAAAAGGCGGCGATATACATTTCACCGACACAGAATCAGAAGACAGCGCCTTATACGACCAAACAACCATAATAGAAGTAATAGCAGGTAGGGGACTAAAAGTGGGCGATATAGTGCTACTAACCAGCCATAACCACAACCAGCGGTACCTGGTGCATGATGTGATTAACCGTGAACCACTATAAACAAGGAGAGCTAACATGAAATGGGAGTTAATTAAAAAACTAGAAGACGAAAAGGAAAACCACGCCAATCTGCGCTCCGAATTGGAGCAAATGCGGAAAAATAGCTTAGAGATATTTAAAACAAAGGCAAGAAATGCCTTTATTGGCTATTTCGCAGAAAAAGGATTTACTTTAGCACAGGACACATCCACACAGGAAACCAAACAGAAAAACGAACCCAAGAAAGATAGGATCAAAATGCAGTACAAAAACCTTTCTGTGACCTTAGGGAGTTGTGATTCTAATGTTTGGACAGTTAGTTGCGATGGCAGCTCTTTCGGTCTTGGCTATCCAACTCGTTGGGTAAACGTTTGCCAAGACTACCCGGTTTATTGTGTACCCCGTCCTTACATCAATGCACCTATAGAAGATGGAATTGCGTATGAGGTAGAAGCCTCTGAACATTTGAAAAATGCTATCGCAAACTACAACCCAGACAGTTGCTATTTTGCCATAGACAATCACCACCAACGACACGCCACATTTGAAAGTGTTATGGAAAAGATATTCAGTGATTAAGGCTGTGGTAGTTAAGGTAGCGATATGGGTATCCTCATATCGAATTTAATCCCCAAAAAAGCGGATTCACTTGCTGGCAAATTGTCAGCAAGTGAATTTATAAGGAGTTGTATTATGGAAAACTTACAAATAGTAGAACACAAAAACGAAAGAGTGTTGACCACGCAACAAATAGCAAAAGCATACGAAACAGACCCTCGCCGCATATCAGAAAACTTTAATGCAAACAAAGAGAGATACGTACTAGGCAAACATTACTATTTACTGAAAGGTGAGGAATTAAAAGCCTTTAGTGACTTATACGGAAATTCCGTAGTAGTCGAAAGAACCCCAAAACTCTACCTTTGGACAGAGAGCGGTGCAATGCGACATGCAAAAAGCCTAAATACTGACAAGGCATGGGCAATGTTTGACCACTTGGTAGACCACTACTTCGCTACCAAGAAAAAAGCACCAAAAGAACCACCCAAGCAATCTATCCCCAGCAGAAACGAAATAATGCACAAAAACGCACTAACACGACAAGCCAAGCTACTATTCCAAATGTCAAATGTAAAAACTCTATCAACAGAATACAGCAATATATTGATTGCAAAAGCGGCACAAGTTATAACAGGTGAGGAAGTTATTCCATTACCAAAATCGGAAATTAAAACACTATCCGCATATGAAGTGGGGCAAGAGTTGGGGATAAGTGCAAACAAAGTGGGACGTTTAACAAATGCACACAACCTTAAAAATAGCGAATATGGCGAGTGGTACAGGGATAAATCGCAACACTCCAGCAAAGAAGTTGACAGTTTTAGGTACTATCCTAACATTATACCTGTGCTTACCGAAATTCATGAAATGGAAACCCTGCGAGAAGTACAAGCAGCCATAAGAGGTAGAGTGATAGATATTTGTGCG
The DNA here is from genome assembly GCA_009778165.1 of Defluviitaleaceae bacterium. Lineage (GTDB taxonomy): Bacteria > Bacillota > Clostridia > Lachnospirales > UBA5962 > WRKF01. Next base: position 2,502 of record WRKF01000086.1, on the reverse strand, counting down.
AGCAACCATGCGGTAATATAGTGGAGTTACAATTGACGCTACACGCCCATTTTGTGAATTAACCAATGAAAATGTTATGGAAAATATATTTGGTGGTTAATGTAGTGGCTGTATTACAAAAGGTGCTATAGATTTACAAATATCAAATTCATCCTAAAAACTTTCAGTCGCTGACTGTTTGTCAGCGACTGAAATATAACACTTTTTAAAAAGTGTATTAATTAGCAAATGTCGTATGTTTTACTTTCCATTTTTGCAAGGCTATACCTAGCCAAAAAGCATATATTCCGACTGTGACAATGGTTAGTAATAGCCACTTTATCCAATTACCAAATAAGCCGATAGCTGTACCGTTAAACTGTAGCCGCCTGCCTTCTATAACGGTATGATTTATCTTCCAACCATAAACCAAGCATAGTGCCCATGGGTAAGCTATACCAAGGGTCAATACTGTGACCACAAACCCCAGTATATTGAGTGCAATGAGGTGCAATAGCCCACCGTCAAAATATGAATTGTTATTTTCTGTCATTTTTAACATCCTCTCTTTATGATATTATTGATACAAAGCATTTCATTGTTTAACTTAATCCCATTGTAAGTGTGGATGAAACTGTACCATTTGTAAAGGTTATTGTGCCGGATGTGAAGTCTTGGTTTATCCACATAACCGTTATAGATGTTGTCCCCAATATCTCTACAATTGTTACAGAGTAAGGCATACCCAAGATTTCAAAAACTTCTATCTCGTTCATACCGTTTGTGATTTGTCCAAACTCTTGTGCGGTAATATTACTGGAAGTATCTGCTGTAGACATAATGGAAGTGGCATACCCGTTTGTAAATGTAACAGTATCAGATGTTGATAAGCCAAAAAAATTTAGTGTAAACCATGTTACTGTAGTTGTTTCTGTACCCATAATGTCCATTGTCATTGTGGAAGTGGGGTTACCTAATGCGATTATTGCTTCGCTTTCATGAATACCCAAAGGGATTGGGGTAAACTGATGAAAGCCTACAAACTGGTCAATATTGTAGTAAATAGGCTCATAGGCAGTTTCATTTTGACTCTGTTCGAGTGTTTCTTCATTGGCAGCGTTATCATTATAGCCTTGAGAGATTTCCTCGTGGTTATTTGATTGATACGAACCATTTCCATTTTCAGGCGGTTCCAAAAAAATGGCTACAACAGCTACTACTAAAATAATGCCTATAATAATTAGTAGTCGGCGTTTTTTAGGGCGTTTTTCTTTCATAATAGATAGGCTCTCCTTTGCAAAATTGGCTTCAAAAATACGTCATGTATCCTACTAACAGCACACTAAATGACATTATATCAAAACCCAAATGTAATGTCAATTTTTTAATCGCTACTATAGGCTTCGACAAAATGGTCGAAAGAAGCATTATTACAGCCCCCGCCCTTGGGATTTTGTGGGTCGGGGGGTTAATCGTTTGTGCTATGGGTTCTAGGGTTAATCTTCTTCCCCGCTACCAGCAGAGGGTACTATGGTGAACCCAAACTCGGCGGCGAGTTTTTGGGCGTTATCATTTACCCTTTTAATACGTTCCTCTCTAGTTAAATTTTTAGTTTCTTCATATAGTTTGAGTCTGATTTCTCTGATTTCTTTCTCGATTCTAGTCATCATTTCCAATAACCTCCAGTGGACTTACAATGGCAACTGTGCGGTAGCCCTCACGAACGTTTATTGCACTAGTCATTACCTTAGTTTTTATTTTGTTAATGTGTTGAAAATTTGAGCTAAAAATATAATCCAAATCGTTTACAGTAGCACAAGCTATGTGAACACAGTCATACATGTATTTTTTAGAAATAATTCCTTCGGCAACATATACTTCTGCAAGTTTTTCTGCTTCAGTTTCTGTTTTAAGCATTTTGATATTATATTTTGCTATTAATCCAAGCATATCCGAACGCTTAGGTTCTGGAGCATTTTTTAATTCGTCAACCACATATGCTGATGTATAAGCCTCATACTTCCCCGCTTTTATCTCTTGAAATAGCTTTACGGTTGCAGGATGTGCATCCCTTTCTGTATCAAAGTAGTAGTTAAACATTGTTGTTTCTAGGTATATCTTAGGTTTACGCATTTATATCACCTTTGTTATCTCTAGTTATGGTTTCATCTATTGCCCTGTTAACAAACCCGTTTAGGCTTTCACCTTTGGTGGCTGCATGGGCTTTTAGAGTTTCTTTTTTGCCTTTTTTAACAATTATGCGGAATTGGTCGTAATTTGCTTTTTCATATTTAGCTTTTGCTTTCAATTGTGCTTTGCTCACTGGCATTTTTATCACCTACCTTGAATACATAATAACATAAATATATCTATTTGTACAGTTAGACAATTTCCACAATAATATAACTGTTTGGTTATGTAATTTTAGTGAATATTTTCTCCGAAAAACTATTGACATAACTGTACAGTTATATTATAATATATCTAGAAAGTTGAAAAAGCAAGTAAAGACTTGCAACAACA
>WRKF01000085.1 GCA_009778165.1 Defluviitaleaceae bacterium | reverse complement strand
TTTTTTTTTTTTTTTTTTGTTATAATTATGTAACAAAACAAAAAGTGATGTTTGGAGGTGGAAATAAAAATGCTACACGATAATTGCTGGTTAGACAAAAAGAGTGTTTCGCACAGTTACAAAAGCTATTGTGTATCCTTGCCTACAGACTCTTCTATTGGAGAAACTCTACACAACGAGGTAGGTTATTTTTGGGGTTCGGCCCCTACTACCCCGCAGGGAGCCGAGCTTGTATTCGAGCTTTTGGAACAGCAAAAAGCTGAAACTTTAGATATTGGTTTGGAAGGCTACTCTATAAGCCATAGTGGAGAAAAAACTATTGTGGCTGCACGAGGAGAGGTCGGATTGCTCTATGGCTTTTTTGCGTTGATACGTCAATTGCAGCAAGGGCAAATGAAGGACGCTGTGTCTGCTCCAAAAAACAAACTTAGAATTATAAACCACTGGGACAACATTAGCGGGAAGATAGAAAGAGGTTATGCCGGAGATTCCATCTTTTACAAAGACGACAAATTCATAAAAGACAAAACGGCTGTTTGGGCTTATGCTCGTATGTTGGCATCTGTTGGTCTGAATTTTGTGGCTATCAATAACGTTAATGTACACGATATAGAAACAGGATTTATTAAAGAGCCGTTTTTGACTGATGTAGCAGAAGTGGCAAATATTTTTAGAAAATATGGAATTAGACTTTTACTTAGCGTGAATTTTGCGGCACCGGTATGGTTGGGAGAAATGGACACAGCCGACCCCCTAGACTCTAACGTTGGAGAGTGGTGGAGCAATGTTGCACGTGTGATATATAAAAAAATACCGGATTTTGGCGGGTTTGTTGTGAAAGCAGACAGCGAACACAGGCCAGGGCCTTTCTTTTACGGCAGAAACCATGTGGATGGAGCAAATATGCTTGCCACTGCATTAGAACCCTTTGGCGGTTTGGTTTTTTGGCGTTGTTTCGTGTACAATTGTACCCAAGACTGGCGCGATCGTACGATAGACAGGGCAAAAGCTGCCTATGACCACTTTATGCCATTAGATGGGCAGTTCAAAGAAAATGTTGTTCTTCAAATCAAAAATGGCCCCATGGATTTTCAAGTGCGAGAAGCAACATCTCCACTGCTTGGGGCTCTCAAAAAAACTAATCATATACTAGAGTTTCAGGTGGCTCACGAATATACCGGGCACGCCAAACATATATTTTTCTTACCGAAATCTTGGGAAGAGATTTTGAACTTTGACACAAAAACAGATTTAAAAGATTCTACCATAGCCGGAGTTTTGCAATCCTATCCAAAAGAAAACAACCCCCACAGCGGTATGGTAGCAGTTTGTAATATAGGCAATGACCATAATTTCACAGGACACAAGCTATCCCAGGTAAATTTATTTGGTTATGGGCTGTTAACTTGGGATCCTGCTATCACAGCCAAGCAAATTGCCGGCTGGTGGGTTGCCGCAACATTTAATCTATCCAAAGAAAACGCAAATATTTTGGAACAAATTCTCCTTTCTTCACCCGATACATACGAAAACTACACAGCACCCCTAGGTGTTGGCTGGATGGTAAATATACATACCCACTACGGACCCGCTGTTAACGGATACGAGTTTGACAGATGGGGAACGTATCATTTTTCTGACAGGAATGGTATGGGAGTGGATCGAACCGTTAAAAGCGGTAGCGGCTACACCCAACAATACCAAAAGCAGAATTATGAAATGTACGAAAACATTGAAACTTGCCCAGATGAGTTATTGCTGTTCTTCCACCATGTACCATATACCCATAAGCTAAAGAGTGGAAAAACCGTAATACAACACATATACGACACCCACTTTGCAGGGGTAGAAGCGGTTGAACAGTACATAAAAGACTGGGAAAAGCTGCAAAGCGAGATAGACGAAACTAGCTACAAAAACGTAGCAGATAGGCTAGATGAACAGTTAGCTAGCTCAAGAGAATGGTGCGACCAGATAAACACATATTATTATAGAATGTCTGGTATAGAGGATGCCCATGGCAGAACCATTTATAGATAGCTAGGAATGGTTTTGTGTAGTCGATTAACTTGATTTTTTTAATTTCTTTTGGTTTCTAGGGGATTTTTGCAATTAAGTTAAATCGCTTGTGCTTGCACGATATGACCACACGAGGTGCTTTATGAACAAAGGCTTTTTTAGTGCAGATGGCAAATTTTATAAAGTAGGTACCGTTTTGGGGGACATGCTTTTTGCGGGAGTTTTGTGGATATTTTTCAGTATCCCTCTAGTAACCATAGGAGCTGCCACCGCCGGGGTGTACTATGCTTGCACAAAAAAAGTGTCCGGCAGAGACGAATACTTTTTTAAAGACTTTTTTAAAGGGTTCAAAAGCAACTTTGTTAAGGCAACATTGGCTTTTTTAATACTAGCTGCCATTACAGTTGTGATAGGGGTTAACATTGGTATTATGAACGACTCCGACACCGCAGGGTTACTTGATATACCTGTGTTTGTTGCACAATATTTTGTGTTGATACAATCTGTTTTTGTGGCTGTATATGTATTCGCTATTTTGGCACGTTTTGAACTATCGTTAATAGCAGCACTAAAGTCGGCTATGATCATTGCAAACAAGCATCTATTTACCACCATTGCTAATGTGGCTATGCTGACACTAACTATCGTTGCTTCATTACTATTTCCTGTTTTAATACTGTTTATAGTGGGAGCATATATTTACTTATCGTCAATGATGTTTGTGAAAATATTTCGCAAACAATACCCAGATTTCGATAAACCTTTAGACCAAACTCTCAAACCACTTAATTTTGGTTCCGATGATGAGTCAGAAGATTAGATTTTGTGGTGGAGGCAATCAAAAAACAACGAGTTGTTGCTAATTCACTCAAATTACGACGTTTTTGTTTTTTGAGTATGTGCTAACATGAATTTTTTGAAGATTGCCCAAAATGACTCTGCGAGAATTTGTGGTTGATAATCCCTTATATGTTCTCGCTACAGACAAGGAGGTTTTTTATGACATTTCCAGGATTAAAAGGAAGTACCGGCCAGCGTAAAGGTTTTGCGGGGAGTGTGCGTGGTTTTCGTGCCTACATGGCTCGTAACTGGTCGCTATATGCCATGCTTACCCTGCCTTTGTTGTACTTCTTTATTTTCAGCTATTTACCAATGGTAAACGTACAACTAGCATGGCGACAAAACAATGTTTTTGCATCGGTGTGGGATGTTCCGTGGGTTGGTTGGGACAACTTTGAAAGGGCTTTCTCTCTTTCGCCCTTTAGAGATGCAATACGTAATACACTAATGTTTAGCTTTTTGGATCTTGCCATCGGCTTTCCGGCTCCCATAGTTTTGGCATTGCTTTTAAATGAGCTAAAAATGCCCAGGTTCAAAAAGGTGACTCAAACAATTTCTTATATGCCGTTTTTCCTATCTTGGATTATTATTAGCGGTCTTGCAATAAACTTGTTCTCTACTTCTACCGGTGCCATTAACAATATCATAGTTGGTTGGGGTGGTTCTACCGTGCCTTTCCTTAACTCCAATACCCACTGGGTGTTCACAAACGTCTTTTTGAACGTTTGGCGAACGGTGGGGTGGAGTACCATTATATATTTGGCTGCCATAACAAATGTTAACCCCGAGCTGTACGAGGCTGCCGAGGTGGATGGAGCGTCCAGACTTAGAAAAATGTGGCACGTTACATTGCCGGGAATACGCCCTGTTATAGTTATACTGTTTATACTAACCCTAGGTCAAATAATGGGGGCAGACTTAGCCAGGTTTATAGCCATGGAAAACCATTTGGTAAGAGGTGTGGCAGAGGTTATCCCCACATTTACATTCCGTTGGGGTCTGCAAAGTATGCAGTTTGCTCTTGCAGCAGCTATTGGTATATTCCAATCTGTTATAGGTATGTTCTTGTTACTTAGTGCAAATTACGCCGTTAGAAAACTTGGCGGTCAAGGTTTTTGGTAAAGGAGGTCAAACATGGTAAAAGGAAGCATAGCTCCCGCCCCGCGACGCAAATCACGCTTTAGAAAAACAACCACAGGAGATATAGTCATCATAGGATTTATGCTTGTGTTGATAGCACTGTGTATACTCCCTATCATGAACGTTGTTGCTACTTCTTTTAGCTCCCCTGGTGCTATAATACGCCAAGAAGTTGTGTTTTTGCCGGTAGAGTTTCATGTAGGGGCATTTGCTGATGTACTTAGCGATTCACGCTTTATGTGGTCTCTTGCTTGGACTGGTATACTTACAGCAATAGTTGTTGTTGTAAATTTGATAATGACTATACTTTGTGCATATCCACTAACGTATATGTCGCTAAAAGGACGAAAGTTGATTTCGTTTCTTATAATATTTACAATGCTTTTTAGTGCAGGTCTTATCCCCGCTTTTGTACTATTTAGGGATTTGAACCTTTTAGATAACCCGCTTGTTTTGATATTGCCCGGTATGATAAGCGTTTTTAACATGATAATAATGCGCAACTTCTTTATGGGCATACCGGACAGTTTAAAAGAATCTGCTGAGATAGACGGATTGGGACCTTTCAGGATTTTGATATACATATATCTTCCCCTTTCTACCCCTGTTTTAGCCACTATTGGGCTATTTTACGCAGTTGGTAGATGGAATGGTTTCCAAGATGCCCTGTTCTTTTTATCCGGAGCACCTCAGTGGCACCCCATACAGCTACTTTTGTATAACATACTACAAAACATAGTGGCAGTAGATGCACTAGACCCGGGGGCTACCGCTGCACCCGGCTGGGGAACATCTGTACAGGCCGCTGCGATAGTTATCGCCATGGTGCCAATCTTATGTGTGTACCCATTTATCCAAAAATACTTTGTTCAAGGGGCTACCCTTGGTGCTATTAAAGGATAATTTTTGGATAAATTTTAAAAAAAATATATTTGCAAATAAAATTTGCAAACCAAGTTTTCTAAAGGAGGAACAAAAAATGAACAAAAGAACCAGAGTAATACCCATCGTTTTTGCATTGGTATTTACAGTGTTTTTAGCCGCATGTGCAACACCTGAGCCACCTGCTGTGGTAGAAGCACCAGGTCCCGGCCAAGCTACAGCTGCTCCCGGCGACGCTGCTGCTGCCGTTGTTGGCGGTATCGCACCAATGCCAGCATCTCCTGCTGATTTTTCAGTAGACCCTAACGACCCAAGACTTGCTGAGCACGGCTTGGACGAAAATTTGCGCTTTTTAGACACGCGCACAATAACAGTTGGTTTGTGGGACAGAGCCAACGACAGAGTGCCTGACTTTGCTCTTAGCTACTGGGCAGAGTGGGTGCAAGCACAAATTTTGCAAGACCACAACATCAACGTAGAGTGGGTTACAATACCTCGTTGGACCGAGGGAGAGTTCCAATCTACACTGCTTGCCGCCGGTACAGCACCGGACATAGGCTACACTTTTAACAACCCAATGGTAACTACTATGGCTGGAATGGGTGGTATTATAAACCAATACCCACTACTAAACCAGTACAGAGATTTGTTACCAAACTTGTATGACCTACTTCAAGAAAATGTTTACTGGAACTTAGACCCAACAACACAAGAACTGTGGAGCCTAACAGGTCGTTTGATACAAGACGGCCGTATAGTAACATTTATACGTGAAGACTGGTTAAACACACTAAACCTTCCCATACCAACAACTTTGCAAGAGTTTGAAAACACTCTAATAGCTTTTAGAGACAACGCAGAATTGTTGCTTGGTGCAAATGCTCACAACATGATACCTTTCCGTTTGGAGCATGACACAGGCTGGTCTTCCGGCTTGATCATAGAGTCTTTCATACCGAGCAATGTTACAGAGCGCGAGTGGTTTGTACGCGGTTTCGACGACAGACGCTTTATGTGGGAAGAGCCGGTAAGAGAAACAACACGTGTTCTTAACCGCTGGTTCCACGAAGACCTACTATGGAACGACTTCTTCTTGCACGAGCCTGGAGACCCAATTGGTGATGACCAAGTTAGACTTGGCTTCGTTGGCTCCTTTATAGTAAACTGGGACATGCCCTTTAGGGGAGCGGACCAACTTACTACAATGATGCAAGAAAATGTTGGACCAGAAGCAAACTGGATTCCTATAACTCCATTTGTAAACGATGCAGGGCAAGTTAGGAAGTTTTTCCCGAACCCAACTGACCGTTTCATATTCTTCCCTGTTACTAACCAAGAGCCTCTTGCCTCTTTACTATACCTAGACTGGATTAGCCGCGTAGACGTGCGTGAATTCCTTGCATTTGGTATAGAAGGCGTTCACCGTTACACCCTAGCAGATGGCGGTATAGCACTATTGGCAGAAGAAGAAGGCGTACACGCATGGCCTGACAACCAATTTATACCATCCTTACGTAACTTTGACATAACAATGACAGTAAACGGTATAGATTTGGGTGACCCATACTTATCTGTAGCGACACTTGCGACAGGATACCCTGGCATACCGCCGGCGGCTGTTATGGCAGCACGTAACGCAGGTTTGGACAACGCATACTGGTTCAGACAAGTTCAAACACGTGTTATAGCGGCAGAAGAAGGTATGTCCACTCCTTTAGCCTTTGAGCGCGACTTTATATTCCACCAACTAGTTGCCAACACTGCAATGGCAGATTTTGACGCAGCATTTGACTCATTATATGGTAACTACTTAGCAATGGGTGCGCAAGCCATTATGGACGAGCGTAACCAGGCTTGGATCGAGCAATTTGGCGATGTAGACACAATGCCATAATAAATATGATATACGTTTTTTATACCCCCTTGTAGGGAGTCTTGCCCCCCGCTTTGCGAAATGCGGGGGGGTTGTAATATAGAGAAGAAAGCGAAGGAAAGAGAGAAGAATGTTTACAAAAAACACAAAACAACTCTTGAACCAAAATTGGCAGTTTACAAAACAACCCTTGGATGTTACCGATATATCCCAAATTTCGCCGCAAACACCTTGGCAAACACTTACCCTGCCTCACGATTGGCTAATATATGATACAACAAACCTTTATGAAGATTCCGTAGGTTTTTACAAAAGAACCTTTGTTGTAAACTCCGATTTGCCCAAACATTTTTTGCGGTTTAATGGAGTATATATGGACTGTTCCGTTTTTGTGAACGAAAAGCATGTGGGGGACTGGAAATATGGTTACACCGGCTTTGAGTTTGAGATAACCGAGCATTTACAAAAAGGTGAAAACCGGGTGCTGGTGCGTGCGATTCACGAAAAAAACAACTCTCGTTGGTACTCCGGAGCCGGTATTTATAGAGATGTATACCTTGTTTCTACAAACGAAACTTATATACCGTACGGTGGCGTGTATATTTCATCCAAAAAAAATGACGGTGATGAATGGAGTGTAAATATAGAAACGGAGATAGCCGGCAACACGAGTGGAGTGGAGGTAAAGCACAAAGCATATTATAAAGACGAGCATCTAGAGGATTTATCTTGTGTAAAAAATCCCCTGTTGTGGAGTGTGGATAGCCCCAATATATACACGATGGTGACAGAAGTTTTTAAAAATAACGCCCTTGTTCACACCGAGCAAAATACCTTTGGTTTCCGAGAAATCTCTTTTCGCAAAGAAGAGGGCTTTTTTTTGAATGGAAAACAGATGAAAATACAAGGGGTGTGCCAACATCATGATTTGGGTGCGTTAGGTGCTGCCTTTAGCAAATCTGCTCTCAAGCGTCAGTTTGAACTTTTGAAGGAGATGGGGGTAAATGGGCTACGAGCGGCTCACAACCCACCGGATCCGTATTTTATGGAACTTGCGGACAGCATGGGATTCGTTGTTGTATCGGAGCTTTTTGATATTTGGGAGCGACCAAAAACGCAAAACGACTACTCTCGTTTTTTTGGGGAGTGGTGGAAAAAAGATGTAGCAGCGTGGGTAAAGCGTGATAGAAACCACCCTAGCCTTATCATGTGGTCTATAGGCAACGAGGTATACGATACCCATGCAGACCCGGTCAGGGGCGGCGAGATTTTAACGATGCTTTCAAAAGCGGTGAGGGAATACGACCCAAACAAAAACGCCCCAATAACCCTATGTTCCAACTACTTGCCTTGGGAAAATACGCAAAAAGTAGCAGATATGTTGGAAGAGCCAAAGCTGGTAGGCTACAACTATGGCGAATATTTGTATGAAGATCACAACAAAACAAAGGACTGGATAATATATGGCAGTGAAACCGGCTCGGTGGTACAAAGCCGCGGCATTTACCATTTTCCTCTTAGCCAGTCTGTTTTGGCAGACGACGATGAACAGTGTAGTTCCCTTGGCAACTCTGCCACTAGCTGGGGTGCAAAATCTACGCAAGCCTGTATCATAACAGACAGAGATACACCTTTTTCTTTAGGGCAGTTTATATGGACCGGCACAGACTACATTGGTGAGCCAACTCCGTACCATACAAAAAACTCCTATTTTGGCCAGATAGATACAGCGGGGTTCAAAAAAGACTCTTTTTACATATATCAATCCGCTTGGACAGATTACAAAAAATCGCCAATGATTCATATTTTCCCTTATTGGGATTTTTCGCCCGGGCAAATGATAGATGTGCAAGTTGCAAGCAATGCACCGATAGTTGAGTTATTTTTGAACGGGCAAACACAGGGAACATTTGAAATAGATCACAAAAATGGCAAAAAAATAATTGCCGCATGGAGAATCCCCTATCAAAAAGGGGAGCTAAAAGCCGTGGGTTACGACAAAAAAGGCAATGTAATAGCTGAGCAAACTAAAAAAAGTTTTGGTTGTGCAAAAAATCTGCAAATAACCGAAACAGTATACGACGACCTTGTTTTTGCACAAATATGTGCATTTGATGAAAACGGTATAGAGGTAGAAAATGCAAACAACCCCGTGATTGTAGAGGTTACAGACGGGAAACTGCTTGGGCTTGATAATGGCGATTCTACCGATTACGACCAATACGTAGGAAGTAAAAAACGCCTCTTTTCCGGCAAACTGTTGGCTATTGCCACAAAGGGTTCAAAAATTAGTGCAAAATTTGACGAGGAAGTGCCTATACGAAAAATTGAGCTTGTGCGTTCCGGTTACAAAGTAAAAGCCGTTACTTATCCTGCAAACGCAACCCACAAAGATCTGCATTGGCGTGTAACGTGTGCCGCTGGTATTGATACAAATATAGCCGATTTTGCTATTAGTGAATGTGGCAGGGAGCTAACTTTAACACCACGCGGAGATGGAGAGATTTTTGTACGCTGTAGCACAAAAAACGGCCGCAACAAAATATCGTTAATATCTTACCTAGACTTTGTTATAACAGGCCTTGGCAAAGCATATCTCGACCCATATGGTTTTGTGGCGGGCGGTTTGTACAACAAAAGCAATATGCCTCTAACAAACGGAAACG
>WRKF01000084.1 GCA_009778165.1 Defluviitaleaceae bacterium | reverse complement strand
TTCGAGTTCCTTTCGTTGATTTTATTTATTTTTTTCAAAGTTTCGGGAGCTTTGTTTGTTAGATTCTTGAAAACCTATTGAAACTAAATTTCCGTGACAGCAACGTCCCACCCCCTAAACAACCTCCCTATACACAACACTTTTTGGTAGCCGCATATCCTTAGCCACCATCTTTATTGCTTCTTTTTTAGAAAACCCCTTTTCCATATAACTTGCCACCTGGTCCGGTATAGGGGTGGTTATCACTTCCGGCTCCGCTTCCCTGCCCTCTATCACAATCACAAACTCGCCCTGTGCTGCATTTTCCTTGTAATAGCTCACAGCTTCCCCCAGGGTAAAACACAGGGTTTCCTCGTATAGCTTTGTTATCTCTCTGGATATTGCTATCGGGCGCTCCGCCCCCAACGCATTTTGCAAAAGTTCTAAAGTCTTTGTGATTTTGTGAGGAGCCTCCTGCAAAATTATTGTTTGCTCGTGATTAACTAAAAAAGATAGGTCTTTTTTTTGTTTTTTACTCAAAAAGCCAAAAAAAGTGAAAGAAGCTGTATCAAAACCGCTCAACACAAGAGCGCTAACAAAAGCTGTAGGACCGGGTACAGTCGTAATGGGAATGTTGTTTTCCCGGCACATTCGCACAATATCTATGCCCGGGTCCGATATTAACGGCATACCGCTGTCTGTTATCAAGGCTATTTTTTTCCCCTGCTGCAACTTAGCAAGCAAAAACCTGCCCTTTCCCTCACCGCTATGGCTGTGATAACTTGTTATGGGGGTGGTTATACCAAAATGGGTAAGAAGTTTGCGGCTGTGGCGTGTATCCTCTGCCGCTATTATATCCACTGTTTTTAAAATATCCAACTGCCGCAGAGTTATATCTTGCAAATTTCCAATAGGTGTTCCGCAAATATACAACATAATATGTATGCCCCCCTATCTTTCATACATTATGATTGGTGCAAGGGTTTTGCACATGGGTTTTCCGCCCCGTTTTGCAGCTACCATCACCATGGTTGCCGGCTTGTGCTTGTATGGATGAACAAACTGTATCTCCTTTGGCTGCAAATTATTGTTTTGCATAATAGTTAGTATCTCCACAATACGTCCGGGACGGTGTATCATATAAAAACTGCCGCCATGGTTCAATACATATGCGGCAGCAAATATCACATCTTTTAACGTGCAATAAATTTCGTGACGAGCTATAGCCAAAGCTCTATTTTGGTTCAACAAACCACCACCATCCCCTACATATGGCGGATTAGACACCACAACATCAAATTTTTTGCCCTTAAAAATATCCGTAACCTCTTTTATATCTCCCCTAACTATATTGATAGCGTGCTGCAAATTGTTTAGCTCCACATTTTTTTGTGCCAATGCCGCACACTCTTCTTGTATCTCCAGCCCGGTTATTTTTAGCTCCATATCCGCAAACAAAAGAAGGGGTATAATCCCATTGCCGCAACCCAAATCCAGCACGGTGTCCCCTTCTCTCGCTTTTACAAATTTGCTAAGCAAAACCGCATCCACACCAAAACAAAATGCTTCGGGGTCTTGAAGTATATAGTAACCGTTTTGCAAATCTTCTTTTCTTAATTTCATAGTTCAAATGATATATTACTTAGGAAGTAATATCTATTTTTTAACAACACTAATTTCACTGTTGTCATAATAAGCAATATGCAGACCGTCATCTTTTTTCAACAAGCTAACTTTTACTATTTGTTGTAATATATTAACAGACAAAACATTGCCCCTCCCATCGGGAGTTTTCACCAAATCCCCCTCTTTAGGCAGGTTTGCGTTCAATTTTGCATATGTTTCCTCTTCAAATTTCAAGCAACACATTAGCCGGCCACAAACCCCCGATATCTTTGTGGGGTTAAGGCTAAGACCTTGTTCTTTTGCCATTTTGATAGAAACAGGCTGAAAATCGCCCAAAAATGTACTACAACATAAATCACGACCACACATACCAACACTACTTATACTCTTTGCTTCATCTCGCACCCCTATCTGGCGCAACTCTATTCTTGTATGAAAAATAGAGGCAAGTTCTTTCACAAGTTTACGAAAATCAACCCTTTGTTCAGATGCAAAATAAAAAATCATTTTACTGCAATCAAACACAAGCTCGGTTTCTACCAATTTCATGTCCAATTCGTGTTTTTTAATTTTTTCTAAAAAAATCTCTGCGGCATCCAACTCTTTCATTTTGTTTTTTACGTGCTGCTGGTGATCTTTTTCCGTTGCCTTGCGTATAATCTTATATTGAGGTGCTTCATCCAACGGTTGGCATGCTATTTCTACTTTACCGTATTCTTGACCTTTGGCAGTTTCTGCTATTACTATATCGCCACGGTTCAACTTGTGACCATTAAACCTAAAATAGTTTATTTTACCTACTTTTTTGAACCTTACACCAACGTATTCTTTCATCCTTAAAGCTTTCTCAAACCTCCCTTGGGCTTAACTTCGCCTTATTTTTATTAACATAAGTTCCATTGCCATCTGAAAATTGGCGTTTTTGCTAAGTGCGTTCATTGTAAAACCGATAGTTTCCAGCCTTTTAATCAGGCTCTCCGTCGTTACGTTTTCTATATAATACGCTATTGCGTTCAATTTACTTTTTTGTATAACAAAGTCCTCTTTGTGGGTTTGTTTAAAAACCAAACAATCCCTAAAAAATAATTGCATCGTTTCAAGAACTTGCTCTATGTTTTCTTTGTGCTTTTCTAAGATTTTAAAAAAATCAAAAACTCCATTTAGTGATTGACTACTCAAATCTGTCAAAAAATCTATGGTAAAATCTTGTATTTGATCACTAACAAACACTTCGTCTTGTTGGATTCTTATAACACCGCAGCGGGATAACAAAGTTAGCAAAAAATTGGCTGTTGTTTGTGCCAAAAGTATTATAACTGCGTATTTTGGCGGTTCTTCCAAAGTTTTTAGCAAAGCATTTTGAGCGGCTATCGTTAATGTGTGGGCGTTTTTTATTATTATAACTTTGTGATCACCATAGGGCTTAATATTTATCTGTCTGTTTATCTGTTCCCTCACAACGTTTACGCCTATTGTAGCTTTTTCAGATGAAATATAAATAACATCGGGATGGTTGTTTGTGTCAAAAGTAGTACAAGCTCTACAGGTATTGCACGGTTCTTTACCTACTTTGCTGTGGCACAATATAGCCTTTGTAAAATTCACATAGCTATTTTTGTTTGAAGCTACCGTGTTTTCGCAAAAAATATATGAATGCATTATGCAATTAAATCCAACAAAAGACCTTGTATTTGGCCTGTTTTATCTAAAATAGCCAACCGATTTTTTTCGCTTTTCAAAAGCTCTTGAGCCAGTTCGTCCAATTCTTGGTTTACAACCCTCACAATACCATAAACACGATGCCGTCCTCTCCTGTCCAGGTAATTTTCGCGACTAAACTCGTGGGAGTGGGTTACAACCTCGTTTATAAAGTCGGATATTAGGTTGCGGTAATGTTTTAGATCACCCAAGTCCATGTGTCGATTAATACGCTCGCCTTGCAGACCAATTTGATCTATTAAAATTTCTAAACGCCCCTTTAACCCTTCTTCGCTCAGCTTCTCCAGTGTAAAACTAAACTCTTGATGTTTGGGAGTGTTTCTTGCAGCCATTGTTTCGCCTATTGTTTTTTGCAATATTTCGGAAACTCTAACATCCATATCGCACCTTTATTATACCTTTCTTTATTTTTTTATTTGTTTGTTTGTTTTGTTTTTTATATGTCGCCTATATTTTTATAAATTGCTCTACATCCAAAACAAAAATAGTGGCACCCCCTACTGTAACCTCTACAGGGGCTTGCAATGCTTCAAAAAAAGTTGGAGTAACGGGAGCAATTTGCTTTCGGCTTTTTCCTTCTTTTTCTATTACAGAAATAAGTTTTGGTAACCGATCCTCTTCCACACCGGATATCAAGGTGGTATTTCCAAGACGCAAAAACCCACCGGAAGAAGATAGCTTTGTAACACTAAACCCTTCTTCTCGCAAGCTATCCATTATTATTGGTGCATCATCGTCATTTACAATTGCAACTATTAACTTCATAATTTCAGATCCTTTCACTAATTTAAGGGTACTTTTCCTAACCTCAGCTTTTGTAGCTCTTTTTCTATTGTATTAACAATCTGAGTGTTTATGCTCTCTATAGACTGCATTCCATCTATAGTTATTATGCGTTTATGTCGGCTTGCCAGTTTTTTGTAACCTTCATAAACTGCACTATGAAAGTCTACCCCTTCCATGTCTATCCGATCCTTTTCTTTTGTGTCTGTACATGTGCCTGCACGTGTGCTTGCACGGTGCATAGACACATCTACGGGAACATCTATAAAAAAGGTTATGTTTGGTTCAAGCCCAAACACGGCATGTTTATTAATTTCTTGTATGGCAACAATTCCAAGTTTGCGGGCACCCCCCTGATACACAATGCTAGAATCCAAAAAACGGTCGCATACCACTATCTTGCCCTCATCCAAAGCCGGCTTTATAACCTGTGCCACAAGCTGAGCTCTGCAAGCTGCATATACATACGCTTCGGTAATGGGATCCATTATTACCCCGGGGTCTTTGATGATAGTACGCAAGCTCTCCCCAAGCAGGGTAGAACCGGGTTCTCTAATACATATGTTGGGTATTTTTTTTGCCTGCAAATAGTCTTGTACAAGCTGCCATTGGGTAGTTTTGCCGCTACCGTCAGCTCCCTCCAGTGTTACAAAAATTCCGGTCATTTTTTTAAACCCATATAGCTATGCCACAGGAGCAGGCTGTGCCCGCTCCTTGTGTCGCAATTTTTTTGTTTTTCAGTCAACCATTTTAGTTTGTAATAACTAAGCTGTTTTCTTTGTCAAAAAAGTGTAATTTTTCGCCATCTAGTGCAAGGTTTACTGTGTCTCCCACCCTAGATGTGTTTTTGGGGCTAACTTTTGCAACATAATCCTTAGATGAACCTCCCAAGGTAAAGTGCAAGAAAATTTCAGAACCCAAAAGCTCGGTTACATCTATTTTAACTTTAACTTGTGTATCCGGATGGCTTTGTAGATAGCGTTCTTCGTAGTGCATGTCTTCCGGCCGCACTCCAAGCACTACCTCTTTGCCAATATAGTTACCGTCTAGCAACGGTTTGGCTTTTTTGGGGCTAAGAACAATCTTGTTCCCCTCAAATGTAGCTACCACATTTTCGTTTTCTTTGTGCAAAATACAGTCTATCAAATTCATTTGGGGAGAACCGATAAAACCTGCCACAAAAAGGTTTTTGGGGTTGTTATAGAGGTTTGAAGGTGAGTCAACTTGCTGTATTATACCATCCCTGAGAACAACTATACGAGTTCCCAACGTCATTGCCTCGGTTTGGTCATGAGTAACATAAATAACGGTAGTTTGTAAGCGTTGGTGCAGTTTGCTGATTTCTGAACGCATTTGAACACGTAGCTTTGCATCAAGGTTGGATAGGGGCTCGTCCATAAGGAAAACTTTTGGCTCACGAACGATTGCACGGCCCATGGCAACACGCTGGCGCTGACCACCGGACAAAGCCTTTGGTTTTCTGTCCAACAAATGCTCTATCTCCAAAATTCTTGCTGCTTCTTCCACTTTTCTTCTGATCTCTTCTTTTGGAGTTTTTTTCATTTTAAGACCAAAAGCCATATTGTTAAATACGGTCATGTGCGGGTACAGAGCATAGTTTTGGAAAACCATGGCTATATCCCTATCTTTTGGGAGAACTTCGTTCATCAGTTTATTGTCAATATAAAGCTCCCCTGCGCTTATTTCTTCCAAACCGGCGATCATACGCAAAGTTGTAGACTTACCACAACCGGATGGTCCAACAAAAATTATAAACTCCTTGTCTTCTATGTCCAAATTAAAATCGGAAACAGCAGAAGCGTTACTGTTGGCATATCTTTTTTCTATACCTTTAAGCTGCAAACTAGACATTTATTACCTCCTTAATTTAACTATAACTGCCCCTTAATCAGTTCATAGACTTCGTCTGTTAGTGTTCCAAGAACTATTTGGTACTGGTTGTTGGTGTTTTCCTCGCTATCCAAAACAGAGCCAACCCCTTCCAACTTTGATAAGAGATCGCTTCGGGCTATGGATTTGTCTTTTAAGATAAAACGCAACCTTGTTACGCAATGCACAAGACTCTCCACGTTTTGTACACCGCCCACTTTTTCTAGTATTTCTACTGCCAGTTTTTCTTTATCCATACTAAGCCTCCTAAAATTTTGATATTATAGCAATTCCATAGGTACCGTCCTTTTTAAACATTACTAAGCAGAATTACTTCCTCAAATCCGGCAATAATTCAGCAATCGCAAAAAATTCATAAGGACAATCAAATGCGGAACTGCTATAGGATACGTTGCCACTAACAAACACACATATTTGCATTTGCGTGTAACTGTTTTGGTTAAATATAGCAAATATGCACATTTTTACATTTGGAACACACCCTGTTAGAAATTCCTAAAGCAGATACTATATGATATACCATTTTTTAGCTTTTGTCAAAAAAAATTTTTTGTGAGGTTTTTATAATAATTTACCCTGATATTTCACTGCCCCAAACCCGTCAAAAAGCCATGTCTAGCCGCAATTGCTCATAACTGTCATCGTTATATAATCAAAAATTAATTTGCTATATATTTGACTTAACGAAACTTTTCAATTAAAATACAATATAATGAAAAACTAATTTGCTGGAATTTAATACTTTTTTAATACTTTAATTATTTAATGTGGGAGGTTACAAATAACATGGATACATCAATATTTTTATGGATAGCATTAATCCTGGTTTCTACAAAAACTCTATCTATCGCGTTTAAAAGAATACACATGCCCCAAGTAATAGGTGCATTGCTTGCGGGTATATTGTTGGGCCCTGCTGTGCTCGGCTTAACGGAACCAAACGAAACAATAGCAATTTTAGCCGAATTCGGTGTAATACTCATGCTTTTTTCTGCCGGAATGGAAACAGATCTCAGACAACTGCGCAACTCGCTAAAAGCGTCGTTTTTTATATCCACTTTTAGCGTTGTTGCAGTAATTGCAGGTGCGGGGGCTGTTGCTTATGCTTTTGGAATGTCTGTTTTGGAAAGTGTTTTTATAGGAATAGCCTTAGCTTCTTCAACGACCAGTATAATCGTTGAGTCTTTGCAAGAGATAGGAAAGCTCAAGAGCAAGACCGGAACAGTTATTTTGAGCGCATCCCTTGTTGATGATATTCTTGTTATAATAATATTGGCGGTGGTTATAGGCATGGGTGCAGACAATGTGTCCGCCGCAGCCATTTTACCAATACTACTAAGAATAGTGGGCTTTTTCATTTTTGCGGGAGCTGTCGGTTTTGGAGTAAACAAGCTGTTTAACGTAATGTATGACAGGCTTGGTTCAAAAGGCAGATTTTCAATTTTCGCTATTGCTTACTGTTTTGCAATGGCGTTTTTGGCAGAGCAGTTTGGGTTAGCGAGCATTACCGGTGCATATATCGCAGGTGTTGCATTTTGCACCACTAGAAATGTTAAATCCATCGAACAAAAAACTCACACACTGTCCTATCTGCTTTTCACCCCCATTTTTTTAGCAAATATAGGCCTCAACACTTCGTTTGAAGGAATAACTGTAAATATTCTTTTGTTTACTGCTGTTATCTTGTTGGTGTCGGTATTTGCAAAAATTGCCGGTTGTGTTTTGGGGGCAGTAATGAACAAGTATACTATCAGAGAAAGCCTGCAAATAGGGGTTGCTATGGCTGCAAAGGGAGAAGTTTCCTTCATTGTTATGAACAAAGGCGCATTGCTGGGTTATGTAGGTATGATGTTAATGCCAAGTATAATTGTAGTAGTTCTGCTAACAGTGTTCCTTATGCCCATATTTTTAAAAATGGCATACGGAGCAGATAACAGTGAGCAGGTAGCAAATTAACTTTTCGTTGCCCCTTTAAAATCAGAAAAGTTAATTTGCTTTCCTTAAAATTCAGCACTTAAGAAAAATGTTATAGTTTGTAATTTGCAGTTTGCTCTAGGGATTGCTTGCAATCCCTAGTTTTGCAACAAACACTTCAATATCCTCAGCTTCGTCATCATCAAAACCTAGCGATTCCTCATAAAGTTTCATACAAAATGCATCGTCTTCGGCTTCTTCGATCAACTGGTTATGAATGTTTTCTAAAAAAGCGGCTACACTTTGAAGCTGCTCCGCCGGCAATATCTCTATTATTTCTAAACAGCGTTGTTTTTGGGTTGTTAGGTTCATAATTTTCACTCCTTTCCAAAATTGACAAATCCAAAAAGTGACAAATAGTGAAATATATAATATATTCAGTTACGTCATAAAACCATGGGTTTCGCTCTGCCCCGAGGATGTATGGGCGAACCCCACAAAAAATTGTAACTCTTTACATTCTTCGGCGATATATTTAAAGTCCTTATCATTTTGCAATAAAGAACACTTATGATGTAACGCTGTCATTGCAATTAATAAGTCTACCGTGTTGCGAATAGTAATGCCTTTCTCACGCAAAGAATACCTAATCCAAGAAGCTTTATTAAAAAAATCCAGATTATTATTGGGAAGCATTAAAATGTTTTGTGTAGACAAATAAGACTTAAGCATGTCAAATTCTTTTTCGTTTCTCGCACCTTGCAAAATTTCCTGGTATGTGAGAATAGAAATAGCAAAAGGTATTTTTTTGTCTAAAATTTTTTCAAATAACTCTACACTTTCGTTTGTTGTCCCTTTAAAAAAATCTATTAAAACTGATGTGTCTACAAGAACCATAAAGTCACCTTATCAATATTTTGCGTTGCACACTTCTTTAACTTCTTCGCCATCATGATTGTAATCTGACATTAGTTCTTTATCGTAGCCATCAGCAAATTTTATTTGACCACGTAAATCTCTTAAATCTTTTTGTTGTCGTTTCTGCACAAACTCTCTTAATGCAATTTCTATCGTACCTTTTTTAGTTTTTTCTTGAGATAGTTTTAAAGCATTATCCATTAAATTTTTATCAATTTTGATTGATGTAACAATAGTAGCCATACATAGAATCTCCTTTACTGAATTATATTAAATGCCAATCTAGCCTACGGTGCATATCTTGCATACGACGCTCTATTCTGTGCTGTCTCTCCCTACTGCGTTGCTTTAACCTGCGTACTCATATTTTGTCTACGTTGTTGCATGTTAAGTTGATTGTTCAACCTGCGTCTGCGTTATTACTTTGTTACGAGCAGGTCTTCTACTTCTTTACGGGTAAGCCCAGTTACGTCGATAACTTTTTCTATTGAGTCACCAGCACTCAAAAGATTCCGGGCTACCGTAGCTA
>WRKF01000083.1 GCA_009778165.1 Defluviitaleaceae bacterium | reverse complement strand
CAATTACCAACCAAAAGGAAATCTCCATCAACTACTACCGAAAAGACCGCAGTCTGTCAGAAAAACGGATACAGCCTATTTCGCTGATGTTTTCGGAGTACTACTTTTACTTGATCGCATACTATCCCGACCAATACGACGAGCCGCGATATTTTCGGCTGGACAGGATAACAGGCATCGTAGAACACCGCAAGCGGTTTGATGTAAATCTGGTTCCGGGGTTTGATGAAGGAGAGCTTCGCAAACGTAGCCAGTTCATGTTTTACGGCAAGTTGCGGCAGATACGGTTCTGGTACACCGGGCCTTCGGTGCAGGCGATATTGGACAAGCTGCCCACCGCCAAGATTATTGAGCGCAAGCGGGAAAAATATCTACTGGAAGCAGAGGTCTATGGAGATGGTATAAAGATGTTCCTGCTTAGCCAGGGGATTTGGGTAAAGGTAGTTGCACCGGAGGAGTTTGTGAAAGAGATGGGCGAAACAGCCAGAAAGATAGCAGATATGTATTCGGATCAAGTGTTATAGCAAATTAACTTTTCGTTGTCCTTTTTAAATCACAAAAGTTAATTTGCTTTCCTTAATTCAGCACTTTGTGATTTTTAAAGTTGGGACAACCGTTAAGGAAAGTGCTATAGGAGGTAACTGATATGGGGTATCGAATATGCTCTCTGAACGTAAGAAGAAGTATTCGCGGTGATGAAAAAGACCGTATGTTTTATGCTTTTATAAATAAAATGATTCGTTACGAAGGCATTGATATATTTGCTTTCCAAGAAGCGAAAAATATTAATTTCATAAGAAATTTAAAAAGAAACCTCCAGCCCGGCGCATGGGAAGGTGAAGCCATATATAATAATGAGCTTGCATTCATATGGAACAAATACCGTGTTGAGGAATGTTCCCGAAGAAAAAATCCGATAGCGTTAGATGAATTTAAAAGATACTTTAACGCAGGAGCGGAGCATATGGAACGACCACCTGTCTACGGAAGATTTCGACCGGTAGACAATCAAAACATTGAATTTCGCTTTGTAAATGTCCACTTGTATCATGGTGGGGATGATTCGGGGCAGTCTATTGACAGACGCAAAGAAGAGTGCGATATAGTAAATGGAAAAATATACAAAACAATTGATAAGCCGCCGCAAGGAAAAGATGGTAATTTTAACACCATATTTACAATGGTTATGGGTGACTATAATCTCGACTGCATTACTTGCAACAGCATTGGGCTTGAAAATGTCCATACGTTTCAAGACGAAAATACAACCCTAAGAACTCCAAAACCGGAATACAACAACTCGGAATTGGGATACAAGAATAGTTACGACCATTTCAGCTATGACAAAGATTCAAGTATTCCACAAAAACCCTCTCGTATAGATGCTGTGAACAGTGTAAGGTACTTTGAGGGTGATTTTCAAAGTTACTGGGATGAAGTGTCTGACCATGTTCCTGTTAAAATTGAACTATTAAGATAAAGGAGATAATCAATATGGAATTAACAAACCAATTACCACAAGAGGAAAAGATAAAAGTTGCTTACGCACTTAACCTTTGTGCCGTTTCTATTTCGCAGATTATTGACAGCAGGGATATGGTAGTTCTAAAACAAGAACGCGAATCCATTCTCAACAATCTTAATCTGCAAAACTTTGTGAAGCATCCGGCACTGTTTGATGTTTTGAAGCGGATTCTCGACACCATTACCTTTCTTGAGATTCAGGCCGGTGATTTGAGTTTCATTGAAAGGGAATACCAGCAAAAACTTAAAAATGCGATTTGGGCAGCCGTCCCAAACCCCGGCATCTTAGTTGCGGGCGGGGAGCCGATAACTTTAGCTATTGGGATTGCAACTCAAATTGGTATTGGATACATGAATTACCGCAGAAATAAAAATGAGTATAAATTTGATAAAGACAGAAGCGAATGGGCTTTGATGAAGCATGAAATTGAACAGTTGCAGGGGCTTAGGGCACAGTTGTTTGAAACTGCATGGAAGCTTTCCTCCGACTATGATTTTGATGATAAGTACAGGCTCACCGAGCGGCAGTTATCTCGTTACAGTGCGGCATTATTAGAGCCGGACCCGCTTAAAAGATATGAGCGTTTGGACGTTATGTCGGAAAACTTTGCGGCTTTTCCTCCGTTTTGGTACTACAAGGGCAACGCTGCAATGGAAATTTTCAAAAATAAGAAGTATGCGGACATTTCAGCCAATTATAAAAACACAGCTATTGGTGCATATACTCAGTTCCGTAAAAGACACTTTGAGTTTCTTAGAGAGGACGTTACCGCAGCGGCGTGTTGTCTGGAACACCTCTCACTGCTTGACAAAAACGATCATAATGTGGAAAAACTTCTGCAACAGGCACTTAAATTTGCGAGAGATAATTATGATGTTTTGCAACAAAGCGTACTGGTGAACATCCGGCTCAAAAACACAGATGCGGTTATTATTCCACTTAGGGAGATGATTGCAAACGGATATAATGTCGGGCTGAATTCTCTTATTTTAGGACGAATTTACATTAATAACGGCAACCGGAGTGGTTACGATACACTTCGTCATAT
Organism: Defluviitaleaceae bacterium; assembly: GCA_009778165.1. Lineage (GTDB taxonomy): Bacteria > Bacillota > Clostridia > Lachnospirales > UBA5962 > WRKF01. Next base: position 6,800 of record WRKF01000083.1, on the reverse strand, counting down.
TGTGGGTCGAGATAATATCCCTAAATTTAATAACGACAACCGGAGCGGTCTCGATACTCCCCGTTATGTTGTGGGTTCAGATAATACCCCTAAATTGGACAAGGCTCAGGCCGAGAAGGCCGAGAAAAAGTTTTTGGAAAAACGGACAAAAGACTTAACATACGAGTTTAATAAAATGCTCCGTGACATATTCTTTTTACTTAATTTGCGTGGCTACAGCCCGGAAATTCACAAAAAAGTCAAAAATGTTGTTGATGAAATGAATCGCTATTGCTCTCAAAACAACAACCTTATCCAACTCAATAACGAAATGATTAAGGAGCTTCATGAAGCCTGCATTAATGTTGTTGGCGGTGTTAAGGAAGATAGAATATTATCTCTACAAATCCTAGCGGACCAAGTTAGTAATGAACTGAAACAAACGCAGTTCCCACTGGAGCCTGAAAAAGTGGCTGATCTAATTGACAAAATTAAAAAAGCTACAAATTAATAGTGAGATTTTAAGGTTGGGTAAAAAAAGGGAGGATTTATAATGAGTAGAAAATTAATCATAGTTGAAACACAAGCCGGCATTCAGGAATTTTCGAAAAAGCTGAAATCACTTACAAAAGAACATGGCTTTGATACTCTTACAACATATAGCTATGACAAATTCAAAGAGGACGGCTTAGCAAGCCTAAAATATAATGAACGTGTGAAGAACTATCAATTTGTATTCTTAGGCTTGGGTACCTCTAGTAATACTGATATTCCTCGTATCACAAGTTGGGAGTATGATGAATTTGGTTGTCGCATAGGATTCACCGACAATAAGTGTGTAATCTCTGTATACAACTCCAATTTCAACCGTGAAAAACATGATGCTTTTCGTAAACATTGCGAAATCTTATCGCATGAAAACGATGCTATCCTAGTGCCTCACGAATATGCCGAAATACAAGGGGCACAATATGCAATGGTTTTTCATGAGTTCGCGAAAAGATGGTTAGAGAAGTTTATGAAGGGGGAGCTGAACGAGGCGTTTAAGGATAACACCATGCCTATAACAGAGACTACTGTTGAAGACATTAAAGACATGTCCAAAAAAGCCAAAAAAGTAGTAGTTGGTGCAGCGGCCAGTGCAGCAGCATTAGCTGCGGTTCCTATACCCTTCGCTGATGCACCAATGCTTGTATCGGCACAAGTAGCAATGATGGCATCAATCGCAAAAATTTTCAAAATTGAAGTAAAAAATAGCCTAAAGCCACTCGTTGTAGGGGCAGTGAGTGTGGGTGGTGCTGTCGCACTCGGTAGAGCGGCACTTTCAAATTTGGCAAAATTTATCCCGGGTAAGGGTAGCGTAGTCGGTGCTATTATTGCGGCACCCATAGCCTCTACATTAACTACAGCAATGGGGATGGTATTTATAGATATTTGCAAAGATGTTAGAAGAGGAAAACTTGATGCAGAGATTTTCTCATCGCAAGAAGGGTCAAAGATTTTCAAAGAGAAGGTCAAAGACTTTATGAAGAGCAATAAGAATGTTGATTTATCTAAATAGTTCTACTGATTTCACAGCCATATAGTATCAAAACATGGCAGCGAACTAATGGAACATGGTATTAAATTATAGGGTGGTAAACGGAATAAGCGAACGTTCTGTTTTACTCAGACACTCCTATGTCCCCCTGGTTTGATAAAATGCTTGTATGTGAAAGAGCTGCTTATCAGACCAAGGGGATTTTCTTTTTAGTCACAGAACACCATCACCAACTCATGCTCAAAGGAGGTGCATCATAAACAAACTTGATATATATGAATCGTCACTCAGCTTTATCGAATCCAAAGAAATGCGGGAGTATTTCCGCAATACTCTGTTTGCGGGGAACATTAGTCCAAGACTCTCATACAACCCCATCAGCTATTGCTGTGATTTTGTTGTCGGCTCTCGTGCTGGTATTGGGGATAAACTGGCGGCTCTGCGAAAACTGCCGTCGTGTAAAGAAACCACTGATTTAATCAATACTGCTGAATTTGCATTATCAGAAAGAGCATCTGTCAAGGATAATGTGTTCTTGGTTTCGTTGCACTTCCCTATTGATGTCGCCGATAAGAACAGCAATGCTTGGTATGAGCGCGTACCCTTCCTCACATATGAGTCAGCGATAAAGTGGATTCACAAGGAAACAAAGAAAAATTGTGAATTGTACAGCGAAACATTGGAGCAATGTGCAAACCGGATATGGTATGAAGTCGAGAAATTTGTCCCTGACGAAAACGGTGAGCTGGAGCTAAAAATCACCTGGACGCTAAACGCCCAAGCCGAGATTATGTTCTTTGAAATTGACTATGCTTATGATAAAAAATATAAAATTAGTGGATGTGTTGACGATGAAGACAGCGACAGCCTCGCATGGTTTCATTGGGAGGGTAACGAGGAGTTAGCCTATGTCCCTGTACCTTTTGACTTCGGAGATATAATTACAATAGACATGCGCCCATTTTATGAAGAATATCGTGCTGTAGTTGTCAGGCTTGGCGATAATTGTGACTGCTGTTCCGTTGCCTGCATATATTGTGACGAAGACGGTTTTCTTCACTGTAGTACGCTAAAACATAATTTGAGCGGAACTCTTACAAAAGTATCCCCATTATACAGGGCGGAAGTTTTTAAAGGTGATCTGCCGGAAAACGAAAAGGTACTGGCGATTATCTCAGAAGCGATTAAGAAAATTCCCTCAACTGAAAAGACGGAAAAAGATGGAAGCATATGGCGGAATCATGAGCTTGCAGACAAGTTTGATGATTTCTTTTATAGCCACAACTACAAAAGACACAAAGATTCGATCGGCTGCTCATGGGATGAGTTTAAGGAACAATTTGGACTTTAGTATTCCTTTTGGGCAGTGAATAAAAATGGCAATGGTATAAAATGGGAGGATTCAAGATGACCGAACTTAAAGGCAAATACAACTCCGCAAAAGTATTCACCGATAACATTGAGCAATCTTCCGTCCAACAGATTGAGCATTTATTAGACCAAGAGTTTATATCAGGCAGTAAAATCCGCATCATGCCTGATGTACACGCTGGGATGGGCTGCCCAATCGGCACAACTATGACCATAGCCGATAAAGTTGTACCTAATCTTGTAGGCTTAGACATTGGCTGCGGCATGGAGACTGTCTTGCTCAAGGACAAACGTGTTAATTTGCAACAGCTTGATAAACTTGTACACAAGTATATTCCTGCGGGTATGGGCGTTAGAAAAGACCCACATCACATGGCTGATGAAATTGACTTGAATATGCTGCGCTGTGCCAAGCATGTTGATTTGCAACGTGCCACTCTTTCTATAGGCACGCTCGGTGGCGGGAACCACTTTATTGAGTTAGGAGTAGATGAGGATGAAATGAAGTATCTCGTTGTCCATTCCGGCAGCCGAAACCTTGGGAAGCAAGTTTGTGAATATTATCAAAACATTGCGGCAGATTCATTGGGTAGAAAGGGGAAAGGTGCCGATAGAGTTTTGGCTTATTTGGAGGGTGAACCTCTTAAAGACTATCTCCACGATATGGCTATTGTTCAAGATTATGCCGACTTAAACCGCCGCACCATTGTTAAGGAAATAGTGAAACAAAAGAAGCTGAAAACAATTGACAGCTTCACCACTGTCCATAACTACATTGACCTTGATTCAATGATACTACGCAAAGGTGCAGTATCCGCACAAGATGGCGAACGGGTTTTAATCCCTATGAATATGCGCGATGGCAGCTTAATCTGCGTAGGTAAAGGCAACGCAGACTGGAATTATTCTGCTCCGCATGGTGCCGGCCGCTTAATGAATCGGTCTGATGTTAAACATAACTTCACCGTCCATCAATTCAAAGAAGCGATGGAGGGTATTTACTCAACCACCATTAAAGCCGGAACACTTGATGAGGCACCGTTTGTATATAAGTCTATGGGGGAGATTGTTGCTAATATCGGTGAGACGGTGGACATCCTTAAAACCGTAAAGCCACTTTATAGCTTTAAGGCGGTGGAGTAAAAAATAGTGAGGAGGACTCAAAATGAAACTAGCAGAAGCACTTATTGAAAGAGCGGAGATTAAAAAGAAAAATGGGCAGCTAATGAACCGTATAAAAAGCAACACCAAGGTTCAGGAGGGCGATTTGCCATCAGAAAAACCGGAGGAACTGATAGCCGAATACGAGAAAAACATGGAGCGTTTTCTGGAGTTGGTTAAGCAGATTAACCTGACAAACAGCAAAACAGCATTTGATGAAGAAATAAGTATTGCCGATGCTATCGCATACCGGGACTACTTAGGTGCAAAAATTGGTTCTTACCGAGATATTTATGAGTCGGCTACAATCAAGGTGGACAGATATAACCGTAATGAAATCAAATTTGTGTGCTGTATTGACGCTAAGGAACTTCAAGGCAAAATTGACCGACTCTCCAAGGAATACCGAGAGCTTGATACAAAGCTCCAAGGTTTGAATTGGACGGTTGACTTGTTGTAAACAGTCGGTAGAAGAATAAGATGCGTGGCGAAACCTCAGAGGGTTATATCTGAACGTTAAATTGCAGGCAGCGGACTCCGCTTGTACAAAATAAAAGTGGTAGTCAAACTGTTACATGTGTATTTACTGTCGGCGGATGCGGGTAAATAAATGCGTATTGTTAAAACCAACGCCGGTTTTATTCTTCGAGGGCGGGTATGGGGACTGATATTTAAAACAAAATGTTGAAATCTTATAAGCAGTTGGTAGAAAGATAAAGAGCGTGGCACAACGTAGCATGGGCCTGCGAAATTTTACTTATATATAGTAAAATAGCCTAGCATAAGAAGCGGTTAAACGCAGCACGGTGAACGGGCTTTGTCGGCACCACAATTAAGAAAATAGCCAGATTGTTACATGAGTACATCAGCTAAATGTGTAATGTTAAAACCAGTGCCGGATTTTATCTTTCGAGGGCGGGTATGGGGATTGCTTTTATATTAAACAAACGTAAAACAGTGAATAGCTGAATTAGTGGGCTTACCTGCCGTGATAGGCAGGTAAATCCATTCTTATTTTATAACGACCGATAGCGAAAGAATTGCAAACTAATGTAAAAATTGCAGATTGACGACATTGATGGAGGTGTTCCGATGTTTAAGCGTTATCAGATGGAATTTCTAATCAGTGAATTGAATGGCTTAGAAGGCCCGTCCATATTAAGAGAGGCCGGCATCATTAAAAACGAAAGCGTTAAATATAACGCAAATCGTATTATTGGCAATCTAATAAACAATAGAGATTACGATAGGCTGTTTGATATTTGTGCCGTTATTGAGCAAAAATATGAGGACACCTATCAAACCTCAAAGAAAAGTCAGGTTCCTATTCCTGACATAAACGGCGTAATCGAGCGAGATCGGGTAGCGTGGCAACTGTTTAAAATCACTTTCAACAAGTGCCATCCTGATTCTAAGTTATGACATATCGTAATCTTCGCAAAATAATTACAAAATAGTTGTTTTTGTTAATGAAGGAAAAAAGTAACAATGAAAGGAGTCAGTAACATGGACATATACAGTTTCTTCAACTCACCCGATGTAGCCGAACATTGCAAAAACATAGGCCACACATTTAACGCTTTTGAGAGTGCGGTTATAATTAACCAATGCTATACAAAGTCTTTTGATGAGCGGATTTCAGCTTATAGGGATATTATTTCCGAATACCCCGACATGGAAGTGCCTCCTGTTTTCCATTATGAAAAACATACAGAGAGTTTCCATAAAGTGTTGGAACAAATAATCTCCTGTGAGGAACGTACGCTGGAGAAGTTTTTGGAACATGAGACAGGTGCAGTCTATCGGGTAAGATTCAATCGTAATACTCCCCATGACGATTACGAAAATACGGTCTATACCGTATACGAAAAGGCTTTGAATGATGTTCTTGAAGAAATAAAGGGCGAAGAAGAGGCGGATGAAGGGCTTCGTATTCACCCAAAAATTCTTAATGTTACTATTCAAAAAAGATACCTTGATAGTGACGACTGCATTACAGCCATGATTTCAAAATCAGGGTCTATCATGACTATTGATATTGGCTATTGCCGCCGTGGTTCGCATGACGAAAGAGAGCCTTTAGATATACTTGATTGCTACATCCACGTACCGACACCCTTTAAAAAAGGAGATTTGGTTGAGTATGATCTTTATGATAGTTCTATGGGGAATGTCTTTGTGATCCAAGAACTAAGCCACGACTCCCCTCGTCACGAAAGCAGTATCATGAGGTCAGACACAAACGATATGATCGCTTGGGTATATTATCAAAGTGATGGACAAGTGAATTGTGAATGTATGCACTTCTACCCCAATCTACGGTATTGTAAACGTGAACTTGTAGGGGACGAGAGTATATTAAAGTATGTTAGCTTGTTTGTACAAGATAAAATCTGCCTCTGTGAGCTATTGGCTGCACAGAAGTTCCTGTTGGCAGACAAGATTAGGACGGAGCAGATCGATAATTTTCCCGGCAACACTATAAGTCCTGATATTCAGGGGCTATTAGAAAATTTCAAAAAGAAAGGATAATCATTATGGACATTTACAGCTTTCTCAATTCCCAAGACATAGCGGAGCATTGCCGTAACATCAACAAAACATGGAATCTGTTTGAAAAAAAAACGGATGAAAAACAGAAATAGTGAAAGCAAATTTATATTGGAAAAATCCGTGGTTCTGTGGTATACTTGTAGGGAAGAGAGGTGGTCAAACTGGAATCCGATAATGAAAAAAAGATAACGGCAGA
>WRKF01000082.1 GCA_009778165.1 Defluviitaleaceae bacterium | reverse complement strand
TATCGTCCAAGTCAATTTGGCTGTTTAGAGCAGCTACTGCGTTTATTGCACATTGGCGAGCCGCTTGTTTTCCTTGTTCCAACGTAATATCTTTTCCAAGTTTGCCGGCATAAAGCAGTTCTCCGCTTTTACTTGGCAATTGTCCGGAAACATACACAAGATTGCCGGCTTGTTTTACCGGTATATAATTTGCCAATGGTGTTGCCGGTGCAGTCAGTTGTATGTTCAGTTCTTCTAACCTTTTTTTAACACTCATAAATATCTCCTTAAATTAAGGGTGGTCGATTAGTCCAATTTTTAAAATTTTTTTAACATATAACATAAGTTAAAGAAATCAAGGAAATTAAGCTAATCGACTATAATATAGTGCAATGTGCGTGTGCATTTTTTATCAAAACAGTATTTTTGGTGCCGTACTCTTAATTGGCAGCAGCTTCACCGGCAACTATTCCTTGTTGTAAAGTAAGCATAAGGGACAAGCCGCTAAAATACATTGGTGCAATATATCTACGGTTAGACATTTCACCAACGGCAAACAAGCCGGGAATAATCTCTCCTTGTGCATCAAGCACTTGGTAGTAGTCATTTACAACCACGCCACCAATGGTTCCCATATCCATCGGGAAGAAGCGGATGGCATAAAACGGCCATTGACCTATGGGTACAACGTTTGCGGTTCTGCCCAGTCTGTCATAAGCAAGGCCTGCTGCTACAGCATTAATTTGGCTTATTTCCCTTCGCAGAGCAGCTGCCGGAACGCCCATTTCATTTGCAAGTTCAGCTATTGTATTGCCTCTAAAGGCATCCGGGTGGTCCAAATTGTTTTCAACTTGGTTTATCCTATTTGTGAATGGAGTGCTACTGTCGAATACAAGGAATGCACCACCGGGGGAATAGTGTATGGTGTAATTGTAAAGATAAGTGTAATGGTCCAATGTAAATGTGTATTGTACTAACCTTGGGTCACCGGTAAAGGCAGGCACTCGTACCTCTTTTACAAAACGCTCACCGTCGTTGTTTACTAATATGCCCGGTGCAGCACTACCCATAATCATACCGGCAAATTCGTTAGAAAGGCCTAGCCCTATCATCCACTGGTTTGGGTAAGGTACGGCTCCTACAGCTTCTGCCATTATCATGCCGTCACCCATATGACCCGGTGCAGCTGTAGAAAAAGGTACGTAATTTACAAGTTCCGGTATAAACCTTTGCACAAGCTCTGCATTGTGGGAATATCCACCGGTAGCAAGCACAACTGCATTGTTTGCGGTGTATATAACCTGACCGGAAGGACCGGTTGCAATTACACCGGTTACGGCACCATCAGCATTGGTGATGAGTTCTGTGCCACGAGTTAAAGTGTGAATAATAACGCCGTGTTCTATCGCTTGGTTTTCTAAAAGTTCTACAAGAACGGGTCCTGTCCATCCGCCTGGCCAGCCGGGAGGTGGCTGCGGTGTAAGCATACGCCCGCCGGTATTAACCTGATGGCCAAGATCTAACAGCCAGTTAAATCTTTCGCCGGAACGGTCTACCATGTTACGTATCAAAGAGGGGTCGTGAAAGCCCACTTGCCTTGGGTCGTTTATTTGCAGATTTACCCAACCTTCGTATAAGTTGTCGTGAGTTGGTCCGCCACCTTGCAAGTTTTCTGCTTGCCAGCGAGAGCCAGCCACAGAAAGCCCGCCACCAAACATAGTTGAGCCGCCCAGTATAGCCATTTTTTCAATTACGATAACAGAAGCGCCGTGCTGAGCAGCAGATATAGCGGTAGTAAGTCCGCCCATGCCACCACCAACAACAATAAGATCCGCTTGGGTTACGTCCGGTGGTGCCGCTGGAGCTCCGTCGCCTATCGGCAACAATGCCGCAGGATCAGCACCCGCTTGTACTATAGCACCATTAACCCCATCCAAAATCGCAGAGGAAGTGTAAGTAGCTCCCGTTATTACGTCTATGTTAGTAGACTGTGCCTCAATGATGTTAGGGATAAGCTGGTTGAATGCTATATCAGCAAGACCAGGTGATTCGTTATGTTCTACAACATCTATACTTAGTATGCTGTAAGCATCGAATTCAACAGCCAAAGTAATGTCGCCACCGTAACCACCGGTTCCAACAGCTGTAAATGTACCTGGTGTAAACTGTTCCACCTGGACTATCATTACGAGATCATCCACAACGAGCCGCACTTGTGTGTTTTCTGTTCCGTTACCATCCCCCATGCAAGATACCAACAACAACGCAACCAGCAATGTCGCAAACACCCTTGAAGCAAAAGCGAATGAGCTTTCTAAAAAATTTCTTTTCATTGAACTATTCTCCTTCCTGGTAAAAAAAGTAATAAGTAAAACACGCACTACAAAAATACCGCAATATGAGATTGCTGTATCGCACTACAAATATACTAAACTATAGATGGGATTTTGTCAATACAGTATTTTTGTTTCCACCTACCGATCCAATCAGAATCAAAAAACCACTTGATTATTTTTTGGTAGCAACTAAATGCATCCCCTTTTAAATGGTTGTAGGTTTACTTGGGATACACTTACACAAATTCCGCCCCCCTGTAACTTTTCTGTTAAATAGCTGGCTACGTCCGGTAGAGCGAGATTTTCTGTTGCATAATGGGTTGCATCTATTAAGTTAAGGCCTATCCCTTGAGCCTTTTGCGTTTCGTGGTAGCGTATATCTCCCGTTATGTACACTTGAGCCCCTTTTTTAACCGCCAGGGCAAACATATCCATATCACTTGCGGCACCGCCGCAAATAGCAACCCTTGTTATTTTTGCGTCGTCATCTCCTACATATCGCACAATATCTATATTTAGTTTTTTAGCAACAAAGGCCGCATATTCTGACAGCGTGTAGGGCTTGATTGTGTCTCCTATCCTGCCCAAAAAATAACCCTCTTGAGTTTCTTTCAAATGCCCTTTGTTTTGTAGCTCCAAAGCGTTAAAAAGACTATCGTTTACTCCCGGTTCTGTTATGTCCAGATTTGTGTGTGATGTGAAAACTGCAATGTTGTTTTGAATCAGTTTTATCATTTGTCTGCCATAAGCGGTTTTTGTTGTTATGCTTTTTATTCCCTTGAAAATAATGGGATGATGGGTAATAATAAGTTGAGCGTTTTTGGCTATTGCTTCGTTTATTGTTTCGTCACTTATATCCAGAGCCAATAGTATATTGTTTACGGGATTATTCTCATCTCCTATCAAAAGCCCGGTGTTGTCCCAATCTAAAGCCAATTGCGGTGGAGCTAAAGTTTCCATCACAGATATTATTTCTTTTATATTCATAAATATCCTCCTAATTTAGTACGACACTGTGAAAATACGGCAAAACACCATTGTATATTATAACGCCATATATATCTCGGGTTATAAAAGGGGAGACAGTATAATAGGTTACTATTATCGGGGCTTTTTCTATTAACAAGCGAGATGCCTCTGCGTAAAGGGCGTTACGCTCCTGTTGAACAGGGTTTTGACGAGCTCGCTCAAGAAGTGCGTCTATTTTTGGGTCACTAAAAAACGTTCGGTTGCCCGGATCCCCCATCTGCCCGCTATGGAAAAGGGGGTATAGAGAATAGTCTGCATCCCACGACACTGTTGTCCAAGAAGCAATTATTATCCCGTCGTATGCTCCTGTGCTTACCATATCAAAAAAAGCCCCCTGTTCGTGAATTTGTATGTTTGAGATTATTCCCAATCCTTTAAGTGCAGATTGCAAGTATTCGGCTTTTATGATGTTTGCTGTATTGCCGCCAAAGGAGTGTATTGTTGTTTCAAAACCGGTTGCTAACCCAGCACTTTGGAGCTTTGCCATTGCGGCGTTTATGTTATGGGGCAGGGGTTGCTGGTCTGCGGGAAAGCCTTGCACTCCGGGAGGAATAGGAGATGCACCGGGGCGACCCAACCCCTCCACTGCTGCGTCTATAATGTCGTTTCTGTTTATAGACATCGCTACGGCTTGGCGAACCCGCTGGTCGTTAAACGGCACACGAGTGGTGTTAAAACCAATATAGTTCATGGTGTTTGTGTCTATAAGATGGATGTCTATATCGGGATTGTTTTCAACTATCGCCACATTTGCGGGCATCGCAAGGGTGGCATGGGCGTTTCCTGCTTCCATCATAAGCAGACGAGTTCCCGGTTCCGGTATATGCAAAAAGGTTAGGTAATCTATTTTTGGCACTGTTCGCCAGTGATAAGGGTTGCGTTTCATCCGTACATCCACCCCATAGTTTCTGCTAACAAACAAGAAAGGACCGGTGCCGATAGGGGTTTCTATAAGGGTTATACCCTGTTCTTGAGCTTGAGCTATAGCTGCCGGAGAATGCATGAACGTACCAAAATGAGTAAAATGTGCAGGCAGGGGTACAAAAGGAGAGTCGGTAATAAAAAGCAAGGTATAGTCATCTATTACAACGACATCTTTTATCATATCTATCATAAAAGCGGTGGGTAAAGCACTGATGGGATTAAGGATGCGTTCTATATTAAGACGTACCGCCTCTGCGTTAAAGGGTTCCCCGTCGTGAAAGTATATGTTTTGACGCAAGGTGAACTCCCAGTTACCGTCGCTTGTCATACGAAAATTTTCTGCCAAGTTTGGTACAACATTTCGATCACTGTCAAAGGATGTGAGACCTTCAAAAATTTGCATTGCTATACGGGCAGTCATGGGGCTGTTTGCTCCTGCCGAATCTAATGTTGGTGGTTCGGAATGGAGTAGATAAACTACCTCGTTTGGGGCGATGGGAGCAAGCTGCCCCGGTTGCTCTATTATATCACATGCCACCAAAAATATTGCAGCTGCAATCACAATTTTAGATAAAACTTTTGGGCATAGCTTAGGGACGCTCGATTCAAATTTTTTCATCATAGCAACTCCTTATATATTTCAAGCAATTTTTCTATTTCCTCTAGCCTTCGCCCTTTTACCTTTGCTCTGATTTTTTCATAAATCCCTATTTGCTGATCTGCATACGCCAAAAAGTCGGGTTCTTTTTTTTGGATTAATATTTTGCCCAGTTCGTACTCACCTGTGGTGTATGGCGGTTCACTGCCTTGTGTAGCCACTATTATTGTATAGTGCTTTTTCTCGGTATATATGAACTCCTCGTTGGTTATTTTCCAGTCGATACCATGCAAAAACCGCCGCACCTTTGGCACATTTGACTGGGGCGAAAGCACCAATTGCTCCAAACTTTGAACCACTTTGCCTCCGTCGGAAAGTATGTTGATTATACTGTCCCCTCCCATCCCTGTTATTATCACACTTTCCACCTCTTTTGGATAGATTGGGGCAAGCCCATTCCCTAAACGAATCTGTATCCTGTCCGCTAAATTGTGGGCTGTGATATTTTTTTTTGCAGCTATCAATGGTTCCGGGCGAATATCGCAAGCTATGGCATTATGGGCATATCCAAACAAACAGGCATATATCGGAATATAACCATGATCTGTACCAATATCTGCTATCGTTTTGTGCTGTATCTCTTTTATTATGCAGTGCATTCTTTTTGGTATATCTTGCTCTTTTGGGTAATGTTTCACAGGGGTGCTACAGCTCATTTATGGTTGCTCCCGCAAAAATGTCTGTTTCCCTTGCTCCGTTGGGCAAAGTTATGTGTAACCCCCTGCCGTTTGGAACGTCTATCCACCAAAATCGGGGAGGGGGCACACTATTTATGTGGGAATACACGGCACGTATTACCCCCGAATGACACACAAGCGTACAGCTACTGTACCCCGTTTCTTTCATTTCTTTGCACAGATTTTCTACCCCACTCACTATACGGTGAGTAAATTTGCTGTACTGTTCTGCATCGCCTATTATCTCATCGTTTACCCATCTTTTGGAAAATGCTCCAATATCTAATTCAGGGAAACCCATATCCTCGTAAATGCCAAAATTTATTTCCCTAAACTCCGGTCGTGTTCCCGTTAGCTTTACCTTGTCGCCAAACAAAATATCAAATGTATGTATGCAACGGTGCAAATCGGAAGAGTAGTATATTTGGGTAGGGGGATAATAAAGGGTGCGTTTAAACTCTTGTAGATCCTCTATACCTTCCTTTGCTAAAGGTACGTTTGACCAACCGGAAAGCACCCCTCTTTTGTTGCCTTCGGAAAATCCGTGACGCACTAAAACTAATTCAATCATTGTCGGAAAAATTCCTTTCATACAAAAAGCATCGTACTTGCCTTTTTTGGGATGGTATTTGGTAAAATTGCGGTGTACTTTCTTTGCATTTGGGCATGGCTTTTGGGCAGTTATCATAGAAAGAGCAACCAACATGGGTGTTTTTTGGATCTGTTTGTAAAAATTCTGAAGAACCCGAAATTTCTTTGTGATCATCTACGCTGATGATTGATGCAAACAACATTTGCGTGTATGGGTGCATAGGGGTTTTGTACAGTTCTACCGCCTCTCCAAGCTCTACAATGTTACCCAAATACATTACAGCTATTCTGTCACTCATGTAATGGCAAAGAGCCAAATCGTGGGTAATAAAGAGAATGGTTAGATTCATTTCCTTTTTAAGCTCGTTTATAAAATTGAGAATCCTTGCCTGTACACCGGTGTCCAAAGAGGACACGGGTTCATCTGCCACAACAAACTTTGGTTTAAGGATTAGAGCAGTCATAAGTGCTATCCGTTGTGCCTGCCCTCCGGAAAGTTGGCTAGGGTATTTCGTTAGATAGGAAGAATCTAAATTTGCCATTTCAAGCATTTCCATTACTTTTTTTTGCCTTTGATTTTTATTTGTTATTCCGTGGGCAATGAGAGGCTCTTTCAGCAGCCAACCTATTGTTTTTGTGGGGTTCAAACAGTTTTTTGGATCTTGAAAAATGTATTGCATGTGAAGGCGTTTTTTGCGTAGCTCTTTTTGTGGCAGAGTTGTTAGCTCAGTTCCTTCAAAGATTACACTGCCTTTTGTTGGGCGTATAAGCTGCAAAATGGCACGTCCAAGTGTAGACTTTCCGCTTCCGCTTTCTCCTACAAGACCTAGCACCTCTCCTTGATATAGTGTTAAATCTATATCTTTTACTGCGGTAAAGCCAGCGTTCTTTTTTTTTGAGCTTATGAACAGCCCGCTCTTTTTGTAGGTTTTGGAAAGGGCTGTAATTTGCAAAATTGGTGTTTGAGTCATGTTTGTTAAATATTCCTTTCGCTATTGCAAATTAACTTTTCTCATTATAAAAGGGACAACTAAAAGGGGCAACGAAAAGCTAATTTGCTATAAAGGGTTAGTTTGAAATGGGACTGCTATATTCGGTTATCTACAACAAAAATGGTTGGCCCTTTACTGCTCTTTCCGGTAAGCTAGAAAGCAGCATTTTTGTGTGAGGATGAGTTGGGTTGCTTAACAATTCCTCGCTTTTTCCATATTCTACAATACTGCCCTTGTGCATAACTCCGATATTGTCTGCTATGGTTTTTACAACGCCCGGGCTGTGGCTAATAAAGATTAGTGCCATTTTCCCCTTTAGCTCTTGCAATAAATTTATAATTTGAAATTGTACCGTGGCATCCAGTGCGGTAGTGCATTCGTCTGCAATAAGGAGCTTGGGCTCGTTTGCTATTGCCATTGCAATAACGATTCGTTGCCGCTGACCACCGCTCATTTCGTGAGGATATTTTTTTGCTGTTTGTTCGGGATCGGGCAGTTTGGATTGTTTTATAATTTCTAGCACACGGCTCTTTAGCTCTATTTTTGAGATTTTTGGGTTATGAACCTGTATGACCTCAGCAATTTGTTTTCCTACTCTCATTAGAGGATCTAGAGCTGTCATAGGGTTTTGGAATATCATTGCAATATCATTACCCAATAACTTGCGGTGATCTTGTTTGCTTTTTTTAAGCAAATCTTGTCCTTCAAACAAAATTTCGCCGTCGGCTATTTTGGCAGATTTGGGCAAAAGCCCCATAATAGCCAGGCTTGTTATGGTTTTGCCACTGCCGCTTTCTCCAACAAGTCCAATACCCTGTCCCGGCTCTACACCAAAACTTATGTCATCTATTACCGTGCGGTTATCTATCTCAACTTTTAAATTTTTTAATTCCAACAGCATTGCTTGACCTTTTTTATAAACCTTTCTAACTTATATTTCTACTGTGAAAAATTTCCCACTCCCAATGTGTTTTTTATTCCGTCGCTAATAAGGTTAGCACCTATTACCAACAATGTTATTAAGGTGCCGGGTACTGCTGCGTAAAAAATATTTGTGGTAAGTGACATTTGAGCTCTTGTCAACATATTCCCCCAACTGGGATAGGGTTGTTGCACGCCAAGACCAAGGTAGCTTAGAACCGCTTCTGCCATAACGGCCCCGGAAAACATCATTGCACCAACAACCAACAAAATGGGTGCAAGCTCCGCCAAAATATGGGAGAACATTATGCGGTGCTTTTTTGCACCAATATTTTTTGCCCAAAGGATATGGTCTTTTTCTTTTATAGACACAACTCTGTTACGCACCACTTTTGTGAATGTCACAAAGTTTACAAAAGAAAGAGCAAGAACTGTTTGTAGTGTGCCGCCACCGAAAACGGAGATAAACATTAATAATACAAGCAAGTTGGGTATAGCTAAAAGGATGTCTACAACTCGCATAAGGATTTCGTCTGTTATGCCGCCAAAAAAGCCACTAACAAGACCGATAGTTATTCCCAATGCCCCTGCTACCAACAAAGTTAAAAAACCTATCATGAAGGCGGTTTGAGAAGCTACCATTGCCCTGGAGAGTATGCAACGACCAAGGTGATCTGTACCCAAGGGAAACAGAAGGCTAGGGGGAAGCATGCGCTGACCTGGAACAAGGGGGATATACATTGGGTCGTGGGGTGTCCAAAAAAGGCTTAAAATCATGATGGCTAACAGTAGACCTATGATTGTGCAACCTATTTTTAGATTTATATTGGTTTTTTTTAGATTTGTGAGCCACATTGGAGTTTCTCCTTTTGTGATTTATGTGATTTATGCAATCTATGTAATATGGCAATTCCGCAACTTTGTGATTTTCAAAGTTGGGACAACCGTTAAGAAAAGCACTATATGATTGCCTAGTCACCTTTGAGGATATTATACCACAGATTTTTATTTTTGTCTGCTGTGTTTTTGCTGAGTCACGGAAATTTAGTTTTATCAAGACAAAAGGTAGGTATATATGGTATACTACAAGCATGATAAAAATAACAGAAAATTTGGAGCAATATTTTGAAGAAGTAGAGACCATAGAGGATTATCATGGATATTTTTACAGTTTGACGGAAACG
>WRKF01000081.1 GCA_009778165.1 Defluviitaleaceae bacterium | reverse complement strand
AATAGCGAGTTTTACCAAACTTTAGAGAAGTGTCACGCTAACATACTGGATACTGAAACAGAGCAAGGTGTTACGGACAAAATATTTTTGCTTAGTGTAGAGGAATTTGAAAAATATAATATTCCTCTACCAGTAAATTGGTGGTGGCTGCGGTCGCCCGGCCTCAAAAGTTACTGTGTTGCGGGTGTCTATGATGTCGGCAGCGCCTACATACTTGATAGCTATATCAACTTCGCCTCCGGTGGTGTTCGCCCTGCAATGTGGGTAGATATAAAAATGAAAAAGGGGCTAAAACTATTAAAAAGCGAGGTGTGACTTAATGAAAACAATTAATTTTTGCGATTATGAGTGGTATGTATTAGAGGAGCAAGGCAATAAGATGTTATTGCTCGTTAAAGATATTATCACCAAAAAAACGTATCATGAAAAATATGAAGGTACATCTTGGGAAAAATGCACTTTAAGAAAATGGTTAAATAGTGATTTTTACCAAACTTTAGAGAAGTGTCACGCCAATATATTGGAAACTGAAACAGAGTTAGACGTTATGGACAAAATCTTTTTACTTAGTGTAGAGGAAGTTGAACAATATGACATCCCACCCGCAGAGGGTTGGTGGTGGCTGCGGTCGCCCGACAACTTTGGTACCGGTGTCGCGGATGTCGGTGGTGAAGGCGGTATCCTCATCTATGGTAGCGGTGTCTACAATGCTTTCGGTGGTGTTCGCCCCGCAATGTGGGTAGATACAAAATGAAAAAAAGGCTAAAACATTTAGAAAGCGAGGTCTAACCAATGAAAACAGTTAATTTATGCAATTATGAGTGGTATGTGCTAGAGAAGCAAGACGATAAGGCGTTATTGCTCGCTAAAGATATTATCACTAGAAAAGCGTATCATGAAATACGTGAACTTACATCTTGGGAAGATTGCACTTTGCGTCAATGGTTAAATGGTGAGTTTTACCGAAATTTAGAGAAGTATCACGCCAATATATTGGAAACTGAAACAGAGTCAGGCGTTATGGACAAAATATTTCTACTTAGTATAGAGGAAACCAAAAAATATAACATCCCGCTCGCAGAGGGTTGGTGGTGGTTGCGGTTGCCCGGCTTCATTAATGGCTATGCTGCGGGGGTCTGTGGTGACGGCGGTATCTTCATCTATGGTATTGATGTCAACGACGCTTTCGGTGGAGTACGCCCCGCAATGTGGATGGACGTAAAAATTATAAACTCTATAAAATCTGCTGAAGACCGAAACAAACTCTATATGAGGATCATGCGGTTATTTGGTAAAGTATCACTATACGGAAGAAGAAATGCTTTCTAGCATTTAAAATATTTTGCAAAGAAAGGTGACTAAAGTTATGACAACGGGTAATGAAATAGTAGACAAAGTAGCTCGTATAAATATAACAGGAAACATCGTGCCGATGGTATGGAACAAATATATAACAAGGAAAACAGGGAAACCCTACTTATTGGCGGTGCATATATTGGCAGACATAGTATACTGGTACAGACCGTCCGAAAAGAGGGATGAAAGTACAGGTAATATTGTAAGTATACAAAAGAAATTCAAGGCAGATTTACTGCAACGCAATTATGAGCAATTATCAGACTCAACGGGTTTTAGTAAACGGGAAGTTAAAGAAGCGGTAGAACGTTTGGAAGAATTAGGGTTAATAAGAAAACATTGGCGAACTTTAGAAATTGCAGGAAGAATGCAGAACAACGTCTTATTTATAGAACTTTTAGTAGATGGTCTTATGAGGATAACGCACACAACAGGAAAAGAGTCTATAAATCTACTTCCTAAAGAAGACGGTAACTCCGGAAACACATCCGAAACAAAAACTACAGATTTTATAGACTCAAACCTCTCTGTAGACATTATACAACAACCTAGCTTAGAATGTCAAGATTCTGATGGCGAAATTATAAAAAAAGAAGACGAAAACACTAACAATGTTATTCGTTTTACGCCTAGCACAGTTAAAGCCACCCCCGCAAATACGTCAGACCCTGTTACGCAAATAAGTAATAGCCCCTCCTACGTAAATACGTTAGACCCTCCTACGCAAATGGGTATGACAGATACAAAGATTACCACAGAGAGTACTGCAAATAATGTTGTAAATCCCGTCTCGTCTGTCTTGTCTACTACTAACAATTCAAATGACAAGACTAGACTAGACCCTGTTGCACAAATAGGTAATAGCCCCCCTTGCGTAAATACGTCAGACCCCATAACACAAACAGACAAAATAGATAAGATAAGACAACATAAGGTACAAACGATTAAAGAGCAAATAAAAATGCTAAGTAGTCAACAAAAGCAAATGAAAAGCCAAATAATAGAGCAAAGTCTGCTTCTATCGGAACTAAAAGAATTACTCATGCCGAGTAATGCCAAAAAATACAACACCAATGTTGGTAAATATGTTGATAAATTAGCTGTTCTGACTGAAACAGAAGAAAAGGAAAGCGACGATAAGGAAAAAGTATTACAAAAATACGATGCCATAAAGCAACAAATACGCAATAATATCTATTACGATAGCTTAAAAGTAAGTAACTCGCAAGATATGGGTTTAGTTGATGAGATGGTAGAAATAATAATTGACACACAGATGAGCAACGAGCCTTATATTCGTGTGCAAAAAACTGATAAGCCTGCGGCAGTAGTAAAAAGTGCTTTGCTGAAGCTAGATAACTCTCATATAGAGTACGTAATAGATAGGCTAGGAAAAGTCCAAGAAAGGATAATCAAGAAAAAAGAGTATTTACTTACAATGCTGTATAATTCACAGCTTGAACTTAATACATATTACCATAATGCCGTAATAGCTGACGGTGCAATAAGGAAAGGAAGCAATATAACTACAAAAGAGCAAATCGTAACTAACGAAGCACGGTTTAAAGACAGCCCCAAAAAGACTAGCAAATTCGCAAACTATGCTCAAAACACTATAGACTACGAATTGCTAGAAAGGGTAGAGTTAAAACTTTTAAAAAATTCCCTAAAAGTAGGCGAAAAGACAGCTTTCACTTAAAAGTAGCAAGGAAAAAACTGCTGTAGGCTAGTTTAAATATGCAATTGAGTCTAGTCTAGTATCACCCAAAAAGTCAAATAACAGCACTGGTACTAGTCAAAAGAATGAACTAGGTACCAGTAAATAGCATGGAGGTGCTGAAATGTCTAAATTTCCGTTACACATAAAAGAAAAAGAGCTTGAATCTTATAGTTTATACAAAGAAAAAGTTGCACTAATTGACACAGAAATAGAAGAAATAAAAGAACAACTGACTTTGGTGGAAGAATATTATGTAAACATAAGTCCGGTTTTGTCAGATATGCCGAAAAGCGAAAATATTAACCGCGACAAAGTAGGTAACGCAATAATTAAAATAGAAAACGACCGAGAAAGGTACACGAAAGAGCTCAACAACAAAGTGGCTGAAAGGGAATCCTATTTGTACCAAATGGAAAAAACAAGGCTGAAAGTATCTCGTATTAAAAATGAGCAGCTAAGAAAAATTTTAGAACTACGCTACTTTAAAGGGCAAACTTTTAATGAAATTGCGACACAATCTTATGAAAATAGCGAAAATAAAATGGTTGCCGTAGGGCTAACAGCAGCAGGCGTTAGACATAAAATCAATAGATTTTTCTTTAGAAACGAGAAAAGAAAATGAGGTAGGTATTATGAAAAAACCGAGAATAAGAAAAAACATTATTCCTATAAGGATAAAAGAAGCAAGAAGTGAGAGAGGTTATAGTTGTGAAGTTTTAGGAAATAAAATAGGTGTAAGTAGACAGGCAATCTCTCAGTATGAACTCGGGATAATAAAACCGGCTTTTCACACTTTTAAAAGGTTAATAAGCGTTTTAAACTACCCCGAAAGTTTCTTTTATGAGGATTCGTCATCATATGAAGAGCAAATTATAAATATACAATTAAGGTTATTTTAAGAAAGAGGAAGGTTAATGGCCAAAACTAGCGAAAGTTTAAGCGATTTCCTTAACTGGTTTAGCAGCATTGAGGTAGAGTATACCCAAGCACAAGAAAACCAAAGGGAAGCCGATAAGAAACAACAAGATGTCTTGCACAAAATAGAAATTGATATAAGTTATGATGACCATGAAGAATTAATGAAAGCAGCACACTTATTGAAATTTATTAGGGAAGAACGCCGTTGTGCAAAGGATAAGATGGCAAATTTATTCCCTATAAAAAATTGGGCGGAAAAAAACAAGAAAGTTATAAATGAACTAAAAGGTCTGTTAGGCCAAGTCAGAAAGGTAGAAAAAGAATTTGAAAATAGGAACTATAATAATCGCTCAAGCGACACTTATTATGTTATTAGTACATATTGTCAAATTTCTAAGCAAAGTAACTAGTCTTATTATTATGCAAGGAGGAAAGCGGTATGGAGCAAAAATATAAAGGGGTAGAAATCCCGAAATTTTTGGAATATAGAGAAAGAAGGGTATTAACTCTAACGCAGCTGGCAAAAGTTTTTAAGGTGAGTAGAAATTCTATATATTCTATTTTTTCTAAAAATAGAGATAAATATACAATGTTTGACCATTATTACCTTCTAAAAGGTGTGGAGTTAGACATTTTTAAATTCAACAACAAAACAGATGGTTTGTTGCAACAAACCCATGGCAGAATATACATTTTTACAAAAGAAGGTGTATTTCTATTTACTAAAATTCTCAATACAGACAACGCACGTGAAATATACAAATACCTTGTGGATAACTATTTTAATATTAGCGAAAATAGTGAAGAACAGCCACACACAATGGTAGTAGAACAAGAACAGTTGCTTTTAAGCGACAAAACAGAAGAGCAACCCATTATAGAGGATAAAGTTGTGAAAGAAATACAAGTAATTGAGTATCAAAACAAAAGAACATTAACTACACAACAATTATCTCAAGCGTATGGAACAGAAACACAGACAATCACAAACAATTTTAACAGAAACAAAGAGCGATATACAGTTGGTAAACATTATTATTGCCTAGAAGATTCAGAAAAACGGGAGTTCATAGACCTAAATCAAATTGATTTAAGTTCAAAGAACGCTCAATTTCTTTATCTTTGGACAGAAAAAGGAGCATTACTACATGCAAAATCACTAAATACCGACAAGGCGTGGGAAGTCTATGACCAATTAGTGGACAGCTATTTTAACATCAGGCAAGAGCAGCGATACATAGCTGATAAAAAAGGTGGACCAATAATAGACATAAGTACGGTAATGTATAAGAATGCCCTAACAAAGCAATCAGAATTACTGTTTAAAATGTCAGAAGCTAAAACTCTGTCCAGTGACCAAAAAAATATACTGATAGCAAAAGCCGCACAGTTAATAGCGGAGGAAGATATATTGCCGTTACCGAAATTAGAAGCTAAAGAGGAAGAGGAAACAAAAGGAAACGAACACAGCGGAGAAGAAGAAAATGTCAGATAAAAAAAGAAAAGAACACTTTATAGCATGTTTAAGTGCAAATGGTATTTTTTGGTTTATTTATGGTATCGTAGGGCATTTTGGTGGGTACTTTGTAGCGGTAGTGGGGCTTTGCGTTGCACTTTCTTTTTTTGTCGTATCGCTTGATACTTTTAGTAAGGAAAAAGAAGCAGTCGAAAGTGGAAGGATCAGTTTCTTTGTAGAAGGTGTTGTTTATCGTAGCTTGTATATGATTTCAATATCTACCATAGTTAATTATTTTGTAATTACAAATGTTACGTCTCCAATACGTGCTTTTATTAGGAGTTTGTTATTTTAATTGTAACTAGTAATGATAAGGCGACCCCCCTGCGAGGTAAAAATTATGAAACTGGACTCTGAAAAATATAAAAATAATCTAAACATTAGGTTTGGAAAAATTGGTGAAAGTACTACATATACAAATGGCATATCACATAGAGACTATAACGAGATGGTTTGTTTTTTACAAAAGTTTTTATTTAACAGTTGGAAATCTAAAACACTTATAGACAACATAAAAACTGTTATAGCGTACTTAACAAAATTTGTGAATAAGTACCAGTAATATATGTATCATAATCATATGTAATACGTGCCTTTTAGGGGGTTAGTGTTTTATAATAACAGAGTTTATAGGGGTGGAGCTGTGAACAGTCAAGTAATGTCAGTGACAAAAAAAAGAAAAAAGCTAACAAAAAAAGAACGCCAGCAGATTCACGAAAGTTTTAACAAGCGTTGTGCCTACTGCGGCTGTGACCTTGCAATAAAAGATATGCAAGTTGACCACGTAAAACCTCTGCACAATGGCGGTAGCGACACGCTAGATAATATGTTTCCTGCTTGCCGTCCTTGCAATCATAGAAAAAGCACTTTAGATATTGAACAATTTAGAGAAAGTATTTGCAATTTTCCAAAAGTCTTACAACGGGATAGTGTTACGTATAGAAACGCCATTCGTTTTGGTGTGATATTAGCTAATCCGCATAAAATTAAATTTTATTTTGAAAAAATAGAATAAAAGAATGGCGTACTTAACAAAATTTGTAAATAAGTACCAGTAATATGTGTATTATAACCATATGTAAGATGACCAGTAATTATTATACTAGGGGGCGACGCTATGGAGCGCAAGCGACTTTCAAAAAGAGAGCGCAGGGACGTAAATACAAAATACGCAATTACAAGGGTAAATATTAACCGAAGGGAGCTTATACAATGCGGGAACATGAGAAAATAGCAACAACGACCGCCGCACTAAAGACATTACAGGCGGCTTTTAATACTATGACGGCAGCCTTTGAAACCATGACGGTAGCTTTTGAAATGCTTTCGGAGCTTATGCCCGACGGCGAAATTGTGACCGAAACTATCACAGAGGGCGACGGAGCGGGTAAAAAGATCCAACATGAAGATTGCGCCGCTTGCTTATGTAATACTTGCGCAAATATTGACAAGTGTTGCGACGCACCCGCAGGGCAAGAGCTTATCGGCGTGCGCCCTTACCCATGCGACGGCTGTTTAGACGGTATGAAATATGTAGACGTTGACGAACAATGCGTCGGGTATGTCACCAGTAATTATTCTACTAGGAGATGAAAAATGAAATTATCAACAGAATACAAGTTACTTTGTCTTTTGTGTGTGCTTATTATTGCGTTGGTGGCTATAGTGCTTATTTTCGCATATTTTCTTAAAACTCATGAAACAAGGCAAGAACATATGACGAGACGTGTTTACTATCAGTCACAAGCAGATATTGAGCGATATTACAACCAAGCACAAATAGACATAGTAAGAGCCGAGAATTTAGAACCCTTATATATTCTAGCGCTCGAAATC
This sequence comes from Defluviitaleaceae bacterium, assembly GCA_009778165.1. Taxonomy (GTDB): domain Bacteria; phylum Bacillota; class Clostridia; order Lachnospirales; family UBA5962; genus WRKF01. The sequence continues at coordinate 1,821 of WRKF01000081.1, read as the reverse complement.
GTTGAAAGAAAGAGTAGGGCACGAGGTGAAAACGCAATGCGATGGAATAGTCGGTTGTCCCAAGTGTTGGAGATGTTGGAAACACATCAGTATGACGTAGAATAAAAAAGGAGATAGCATATTAATGAGATTGTAGCAAACTTTTAAATTGAGCGTTATCTTAGAAGTGAACATAATGCGTACCTTTTTTAGAAACTTACTATTTTATTAATTATGGAGGTATTGGTTTATGAAAATTGTAGAAATAAAAGGAATCGAGCAAGATAAGCAAGTCACAAAAAACAATCTAACCGAGGATGATAAAAAGGCTGTAGAAAAGGTTGAAAAAGAGCATTTTGGTTTTTTGTTAGGCATGTGGGGTGTCTTCTTGTTTTATAGATTTTTTGTTTGGCTAATAAGATACTCAAGTCCTTTTGGTGATATATTTTCTGCAGGGATATATTGGTTTGGGTTGTTTGCTTTTGTGCCACTTTATTTTTTTTACAGTTTACAGCTTTTTGAGCCTGTTAAGGATAAGGTTGGTTTTATCGAAGGAACTGACCAAAAAATTTCTGTTGGATTATATGTATTTGCGCTTTCTTTTGATAGACTTGCTTTCAGCTTGTTTGTGGCGTTTGGGGCAAGATGGTTAATATTGAGGGTAATAGCCGATGTTGTTAATTTCATAGGTTATTACAATAGCGGCTACCATTAGAGTGATTGTGGTTAGGAAAAATATTGCTTTTACAGTAGCTACGTGACAGTCTGTTTTAAATCTGAGTTTGATATATTTTAGAAAGATAAGCTCAATTTCCCTACCTTCTTCATGTCTATATTGCATAATAAGAGTTATAACTTGCCCTAATCTTGATTGATGAAATCCAAAAAATAGAGATACAGAGAGCATAACTAAAGATACAAAATTAAAGGTTTCGCTAAGAGCTATAGGGGAAGTTATATCTAAAGTGGTGTAAGTAACAAAAATGACTGTAGCAATAGCAAAGTGCGTATGGAATAAGGAACCGTAAACTGTTTCTCTAAAAAAGAAAAGCCGAGAATATACTGCCACAAAAAATTTTGTGTGGAACTCGTTTAAAATGTATTCCGCAAAGAAAAAGAAAGGCGTTAACGATAGTATAACCACCCATATAGATAAAAGGATATTTAGTATACTCGCATTTTCATATAAAAATGTAGAAACTGCCAAAGATGCGTATGGTAAGTCAATTTTTTTACTGAAAAAAATGGTAGCAAATATGAACAAAAAAAGGAAATTTGTAAACAATCTTTCAGGTTGCCTTTCGTTACCCGTAGTTTTAAAAAAATCTGTTAAGTTTTTTAACATATAAATACTCCTTTTTGTTAGGTAGCTTCCTTAAAATTCATAAAATATCTCACAGCAACAATTATAACATAGTTGTTGCTGTGAGTGCAAGAAATATAAATGTGTGTGTAAAGTGTAGGTCGAGTATTTTTTAAAAAATGGCTATAAAATGTCAAAAAACATCGGAAAATAGTATGGAGGTTTTATTATGGGTTTAGAACTTACGTTACTTATTATTTGGGTATCTGCTATTATAACGGCTTTTGTTATCGTAACAGGAGTAAATAGACGTAACGGTATAAGAATTGAGTGGTTAAAAACATTTAAAAGGAAACACTGTTTAGAATTTTTGGCAGTATACCATGTGGGTTTGCTATTTTGGACGCTATTTTGGATGCCTGTATCGTTTGTTGTTCTTCCATTTTTAAATTCATAGGGACTAGCTAACACCCCCGCCCTTGGGCGTTTGTGGGGCGGGGATGTTAAGCCGTTTTTAAATTCATAGGGACTAGCTAACA
>WRKF01000080.1 GCA_009778165.1 Defluviitaleaceae bacterium | reverse complement strand
GGGTTGGGCTGTTCGCCCATTAAAGCGGTACGCGAGCTGGGTTCAGAACGTCGTGAGACAGTTCGGTCCCTATCCGTCGCAGGCGCAGGAAATTTGAGAGGAGCTGTCCTTAGTACGAGAGGACCGGGATGGACGAACCGCTGGTGCATCTGTTGGCAACCAATGCCACGGCAGAGTAGCCAAGTTCGGACGGGATAAACGCTGAAAGCATCTAAGCGTGAAGCCCCCCTCAAGATAAGATTTCCCATAGCATAAGCTAGTAAGACCCCTTGAAGAACACAAGGTTGATAGGTTACAGGTGTACGCATGGTAACATGTTTAGCTTAGTAATACTAATTGGTCGAGGCTTTGGTTTATATAGTGCTTGTGATTTGAAATTTGAAACATTTCTTCTCTATTCGTTGTCCTTGTTGTGGAAATTTGAAATGAATTATGAATGTATTTTGGTTAATGGTGATATTTATGCCAACTGTTAGAGACCATAGTATTGCACAAAGGGAGCTTTTGACTTTGCTGTTAAGGATAAAAAGTGAAGCAAAGGAAACCTTGCCTACTTTGAATCGTGCCATAAAGGATCTTGAAATTAAAATGGACGAAGAAGATGTGCAAAGGGTAGAAAAAATACTATCTGATGAAATATCTTTATAGATAGCTTTTTAGCGTTTTTAATGTTTTTAGTATATTTTTGACAGTAGTAATAAACTTTTCCGGTGATAATGCGTTTGTGAGAAACACCCCTTCCCATCCCGAACAGGTCGGTTAAGACACAAACGGTCGAAGGTACTTGGTGGGTGACTGCCCGGGAGAATAGATGGTTGCCGGATTCACTGTATTGTATAATACAAATAATGCAAATGTCGGGGATTCGTTGTTAAAATGAGTGCCTCACTGCACATTGACAACTGAATTAAAGAAGGAAACAAAAAAGCGTTTGGTGAGTCATTTTGTTATGCTAAATAAAATGGTTTGTTAAGTCTTTTTGGATTGTGTTGTGAAGAAAAGTTTGGTTATAATTTTTTTGATTTCAAGTATTTTGACGACTATTGTTGTAAGTGCATTTGTTGGCGGAATATATGAAGAATTTGCTTTTTTCGAGAACTCAAATTCCAATTATTTGGAGTTAGAGGGAAATTTGGATGTAGATGGCTTTTTGTTAAGTCGGAGCGTTCCACAGTATGTCATTGATTCCATGCACGGTAGTAAGAGGAATACTATTTACTATGCGTTGAGGAATTATCCGAATGCAGTATTCGGGTTTTTCTCGCAGGAGGATATATACTTCGATGATGAAAGAGATATGCACTTTATTCCAAGAGCTGATTTGACGTTGTCGGCTAGTGGTTTTAGAGGTGCGGTGGCATCTGATCCGGGCGTATATATGATTTTCCCTTCTTTTAGATGGCATAGAAATGCAAATATTCAAAATGATAGGTTTGCATTTACGCTCAATGGGAACAATTGGGTAACCATAACCGGGGCTGTAGGCAGTGTTCACATGAATATAACCGGACGGTTTTCTAATGTTTCCCAAACTTTTCATATTGATAGACCTTCTGCTTCTTCTTTTTTCGGACAGAGCTATACATTTTTGACTGGTATAAATAATACACAGTTTGAGGGTACTGCCGTTATGTACGCTAGAAGGGTACCGAATGGAGATCTAAATGATCGTCAGATAATGATTTCTTACGCTCATGATAGGTCTGCATTTAATAACACGCCAATCGGTGTGACGTTGGATATATTTTATATATCTTTTACCCCAAGCTCCGGTAACGTTATAACTACTTCAGAAATTATTAGTTGGTAAAGTTGGTAGGTTACGGGTACATGTATGTGTAGTGTTCATGATACTGTTTGGCGGGCTATGATGTTGGAATTAGAGTTATAAATCCAAAAAATATAGTGAAGCAGGAAAGTGTTCTATAAAGAAAGAAAAATGATGGAGGTGGTTATGCCAACAATTAGAGATCATAGCATTGCACAAAGAGAACTGTTGACTTTGCTATTAAGAGTAAAAAACGAAGCAAAAGAGACACCACTATCAACATTAGATCGTGCGATAGAAGACTTAAAAATCAAAATGGACGAAGAAGATGTACAAAGAGTGGAAGAAGTGCTGTCTAAGTCGATGGTTCTGTAAAATTTTGTAACTATATAAGCGAATATAATTATATTAGATAAATTTTTCCGGTGGTAATGCGTTTGTGAGAAACACCCCTTCCCATCCCGAACAGGTCGGTTAAGACACAAACGGTCGAAGGTACTTGGCGGGTGACTGCCCGGGAGAATAGATGGTTGCCGGATTTTTTAAATTTTTTTGGGTGGTTAATAAATAATGAGTAATCCTCGATAGCTCAGCGGTAGAGCATTCGGCTGTTAACCGAAGGGTCGTAGGTTCAAATCCTACTCGGGGAGTGTACTGTTCCCAAACCTCCCATTACCCCCATTTTTTGGGAACAGTTTTTTGGCCCGTTGGTCAAGCGGTTAAGACACGGCCCTTTCACGGCTGTAACACGGGTTCGATTCCCGTACGGGTCATTTTTTAAAAAACTAAGGAATTTTATTTTGGAAAAGAATGGGAAGAAAAGTAACAAATGCCGATGTGGCTCAATTGGCAGAGCAGCTGACTTGTAATCAGCAGGTTACCGGTTCAAGTCCGGTCATCGGCTTGCGTATTTTACTTGAACATCTCTTTTTTGGATCCTTAGCTCAGTTGGTTAGAGCATCCGGCTCATAACCGGACGGTCCGGGGTTCGAGTCCCTGAGGATCCACGAGATATTTTGCCCTTTGGTCAGGTGTTTATTTGGCTAAGGGGATTTTTTTTGCTTTTTTTAAAAATTTTTAAAAATTTTTTTTATATTTCTATTGAATTTTTTTCAGAATTTGTTATAATTATATTAAGGTTTTGCGAATGAATTTTGCGAGACCGTAAATTAGACTTGGTTAAATTATAATTATATATTATTGGAGAAAGTAATGAGCAAGAAGAAAGTTATTGGAAAAAAGAGAGCGAGGGCTGTTTTGATGTCACAGATTGCTGCCTCTGCTCGTTATGATGAAAAGATGGGGCTTGCTACAAAAAGTTACAAATTGAAGCGAGAGTATGCAGAAGCCTTTAGGGAGGCATGTATTAGAAATGGAGTTCCGCAATCTAAAGTTCTAAACGAGTTTATGCGGTCATACTCTGAAGATGTTCCTGCATCGCCATCGCCTACCCCCACCAACGAAGTGTAATTTTCACAAAAAAATCCCCCGAAAGGGGGTTTTTTTAATCTTTTTGTTGATTTTCTAATGCGAACTATTGAACTCCCAATGAGTGACTCTATGGCTGAAGCTATGGCTGACTCTATAGCTGACTCTATGTGTATGTTCGATTGACTTAATCTCTCAAAAACCTAAGCATAAACAAAAACAAATTAATAAAGTTTAGGTACAATCCCAAGGCTGAAAATATGGCTAGGTTTTCCGTTACGGCAGTAGCTTCTCCATCGGAATCCAGGCTGTTGCTGTAAAAGGATTTTATACGATTTGCGTCGTATACGGTAAGTGCCAAAAATATAAATATACCTGCTATTGTTATTACAGTGTCTAGCATGGTGTTTCCTAAAAACATGTTAACCACAATTGCCAAAACAAGGCCAATTAATGCAAACATTAGTATATTTCCCCACCGTGTGAGATCCTGCTTTGTTACTACGCCATATACTGCCATAAAACCAAAAGATACAGATGTTAGCAAAAAGGCGGTGCCGATTGTTTGTAAGTTATAAACGAGGGCAACCCAGGTAAACAAAAGCCCCATGCTAATGGCGTATATCATGTACATTAGCTTTGCTGTGGCAGGGCGCATGGTTTCTATTTTCCTTGTAAAAATAAAAACAAAAATTAGCTGGCCGATAGCTATAAACAAAAACCAGTTTAGGGCGGCAGATATAAATGGCACAAAAATGTCCGGTTGAGCTGCAAGCCCCATAATAAAGAAAAGCACAGTAGCACTAGTGGCTAACAAGCCCAAAAAAGTCCAACCAAAGACTTTTGTAATATAACGGTTAAGGGCTATTGGATCCACATCTATAGCTCTGGTCGTTGTGGAAGTGTCGAAAGTTTTTGTTGCGTTGTAGTATGATTTCATATTAATCTCCTTAGGTTAAATAGCTATAGCCATTTCTTTTTCTGCTTGGGTTGGGATATGAACATATTTTCTTAATATATCCATAAACTCTTCTCCCGTAACGGTTTCTTTTTTGATAAGAAATTCTGATATGCTGTCCAGTGCTATTCGGTTTTGCTCCAACAGCTCCTTGGCTTTAGCATAACAGGATTCTATTATATTTTGTACTTCTTTGTCTACCTCTGCTCCGGTGGGGTCGCTCGCGTTTAGCACTGCTCGTCCATCCAAATAGCGGTTTTCTATACTTTCCAAACCCATCATACCAAATTTTTCGCTCATGCCGTACTGGGTTACCATGCTGCGCGCCATTTTTGTGGCACGTTCTATGTCGTTGCTTGCCCCTGTTGTTTGAGTGTTAAACACAACTTCCTCTGCGGCTCGTCCGCTAAGCATAACAACTATTTGGGCTATTAGCTCGTCTTTTTCCATCAGATATTTTTCTTCTTCCGGCATTTGCATAACATAGCCGAGGGAACCCATGGTTCGCGGCACTATTGTTATTTTTTGCACGGGTTGGGCATTTTTTTGTAATGCTGCCGCCAGCGCGTGGCCTATCTCGTGAAAAGCTACCAGTCGTTTTTCTTTTGGGGAAAGTATTCGGTCTTTCTTTTCTTTTCCCGCTATAACAACTTCTACCGCTTCCATTAAATCTTCTTGCTTTACAACCTTGCGGCCGAGGCGTACAGCACGGAGAGCGGCTTCGTTTATCATATTTGCCAAATCGGCTCCTGCCGCTCCGCTTGTTGCTAGAGCAATTTTTTTAATATCCACGTCTGAGTCCATTTTAACTTTTTTTGCGTGAACTGTAAGGATAGACTCCCTGCCGGGCAGATCAGGTTTTTCTACTATTATTCGTCTGTCAAAACGGCCGGGGCGCAACAGGGCTTTATCTAAAATTTCTGGGCGGTTAGTTGCCGCCAATATCATTATACCCCTGGATGTGTCAAAACCGTCCATCTCTGCTAGTAGTTGGTTAAGGGTCTGCTCTCGTTCGTCGTTACCGCCGCCCATTTTGCTGTCGCGGCTTTTGCCGATTGCGTCTATCTCGTCTATAAAAATAATGCAGGGGGCATTGCTATGAGCTTGTTTGAACAAATCTCTAACACGGCTGGCACCAACACCTACATACATTTCCACAAACTCCGAACCGGAAAGGGAGAAAAAGGCTACATTTGCCTCGCCGGCTACGGCTTTTGCAAGCAGAGTTTTTCCTGTGCCTGGGGGACCTACAAGGAGTGCTCCTTTTGGCTGTACTGCCCCTATCCTTGTGTATTTTTCGGGACCGTGCAAAAAGTCTACGATTTCTTGTAGGCTTTCTTTTGCTTCCTCTTGCCCTGCTACATCTTCAAAAGTTATACCGGTTTTCTTTTCCATATCGTACATTTTGGCGTTAGATTTGCCAAAACCGCCCCCCAACCCTTTCGACATTCTACGCATGAAAAGGGTTATGATAAGATAGAAAAAAGCCAAGGGTAGTACCCAACTTAACACAAATTGCAGTAGAAAATTGTTTTCCACAATGGGGGCATGATAGCTAACCTGGGCTTCGATGAGCCGCTCCACCAGGTTTGGGTCGTTTACGTTGCCGGTGTAAAACAACCGCTCTATCGGTTGAGCTGCTGCTGCGGTTGCAGGGCCAAACAAATTTGTTTGGGCTTGTGCGAGGGGAGATGTAGCAATCGGTTCCGCAGGCTCCGGCGGGGCAGGGGGGTATGTATATGTATCCCCGGCTTCCCGGTTTGCGATGTCTTCGTAGGCTATATTAATATTTTCCAATGCCAAAATAACCTCTGTAACTGTTTCGCTGGAAAGATCATCTCGCAAAGATATTAAAAGCCTGGTTGGTTGTATTTCCACGTCAGAAACACTGCCAATGCTAAGCAAGCGTAAAAACTGGTCGTAGGTAATGTTGTGGAGTGTGGTGGGAGCAGTATTTGTGGTAAACATGTTTATCAGCACAGTTAACACTAACCCAATAAATAAAAAATGAAAAATGTTAAAGCCCGTACCTGGTTCATTGTTTTTGTTAGGCTTTTTTTGGTTATTGTCATTAGGTTTCATCGGCACCTCCTTTTTATATATTTTATCCTATTTTGTACTATGCTGTCAACACATTTGAGATTTGCGGCTATACTTCTAGCCAATTTATATCTTCTTCGTTGACAAATCCGCTCTCTTCAGCAGCTTTTAGCTGGGCTGTCTCTTGTGGCGTTAATTTTGTATAATCGGGATCCCATGCTAAGACTAACTTTTTTACCAGTTCATAAGCTAGTTTTTGGTCGCTTTTGGGTAGCATGTTTACCATATTTGCTATGCTTTGCGGAAAATCGGTCATTTTAAGCCCTCCTATTTGTAAATATCGCCTCTGTTGCCTATTTCCAAGACAAGCAATATTTCCAGTTTATCTTCTGTTGTGTATCTAAATATTACACGCCAACTGCCCACTCGCAAGCGTTGACTATCATATGGTACACCTTTCATATTTTTTATATCACCTTGTGGTGGATTTAACGTTAGTTTTCGTATAGCCTGCCGTATCTGTGTAGACGAGTTTTGAGGCAGTTTTTTCAAGAATTTTATTGCATCCTTTGAATATCTGATTTCCATGTGCATCCCTTTTGCAATTCGGTATTTTAACAATTCAGTCGGCATACTTTTCAACATAAATGCTGAATTTTCCATTTTTGCCCCCTGTCCATTTTTTGGTATGTGGATATTATAGCATGGGTTGGGGGATTGTCAATAGACACAGCAAACGACATTTAAAAATATGTTTGCGAATGGCGTTAATTTGTGGTACAATCATCAATGTTATGAAGAAAGTTAATTTGCTATATCAAGTCGATTGAAGGATTGTAGAAGGATATAAAATGAAAATATCTATGCGTTTGCTTATGAAGTCAAAAAAATATTGGAAATACCTGGCGATAGCTATGGTTGCGTTGGTGGGTATAACGCTTAGCCAGCTGTACGCCCCCTGGGTTGTGCGGGAGCTTACTCGGCTCATCACAATCGGTTACCCAAACCTTGCCGAGCGTTCTATCACTATGGGGCTAACTTTGCTTGGGGTGTATGCTGTGCAGGCTGTTTGCACATTTTTGCGTATGCACTATGTTCACGTGGCAGCTTGGAACTTTGTTGCGGACCTGCGTAACGAGCTTTACGACAAAATGCAGGAGTTGTCCCTAAAATTTTATCACGACAAACAGACGGGGGATCTTATGAGCCGGCTCATTAGCGATGCACACTATGTTGAATTGCTTATAGCACACGCTGCACCGGATCTAATTGTAAACGTAATGATATTTGTTAGTGTTTCTGTTATGCTGTTTATAATTAACCCTGTGCTTGCCGCTATTTGCCTCGCCACACTGCCGTTTATGGGGCTTGGTAGCTTGTTTTATTCTCGTGTGGTGCTTCCTCGGTTCCAAAAGCGCCAGGCAATAATGGGGGCTTTGAGCGGGACGCTACAAGATAACCTATCCGGGATAAGAGAGATACAAATTTTTAACCAACAAAAGCCTGAGTCAAAAAAAGTGGGGAGCCTTTCTCATGAATTTTCTGCAAAAAATATAGAAGCTCTGCGCCTGAACGCTATTTACCATCCTTTTGTGCAGTTTGTTACATTTATGGGAACGGTGCTGGTTATTGTTTTTGGGGGTTATTTTGCCGCGGGCGGAACAATGCCGGTAGAGGACATAATAGCTTTTGTGCTGTATTTGGGGATTTTTTACCAACCGATTACTGTAATGGCTAGGGCAAATGAAGATGTGCAAACGGCACTGGCAAGTGCCCAGCGTATTTTTGAAGTTCTTGACACAGAGATTGATGTAAAAGAAAAGGGCAACGCTGTAAGTATTGACAGGGCTCAAGGGAAAATAACATTTGAAAATGTGAATTTTGCTTACGAAAACGGAATACAAATTTTGAAAGATATTAATTTGAAGATAAACCCCGGAGAGATAGTTGCTCTTGTTGGACCGACAGGGGCAGGGAAAACTACACTGATAAATTTAATATCTCGGTTTTACGACCCAATTACGGGCAAAATATTTTTGGACGATAAAAACGTGGCAAATATAACACTAAAGAGCCTACGAGATAATTTAACGGTTGTTTTGCAAGATGTGTTTTTGTTTTCCGGAACGGTGGCAGAAAATATTGCATATGGTCACAAAAATGCAACGATAGAGGAGATAATAAATGCGGCAAAAACCGCCCGCGCACACGAGTTTGTGGAAACTTTTGAAGAGGGATATTACACAAAGATCGGGGAGCGCGGTGTGCGTCTTTCCGGTGGGCAAAAGCAGCGGATTTCTATTGCACGAGCCGTCTTGCGAAACACCCCCATCCTTATATTGGACGAGGCGACAGCATCTGTAGATGTGGAAACAGAAAAGCTGATACACCAAGCCATGGACGAAGTGATGGAAAACCGTACCACCATACTAATAGCACACAGATTATCTACTGTTAAACGGGCAGATAAAATAGTGGTGCTTAACCATGGTAGCATAGAGGAAATGGGGACACATGATGAGCTTTTGAAAAATAAAGGGACGTATTCTAAACTGGTACATATACACGGAGAGTAGGGTAGAAGGGTTTGGTTTTTTGATTTTTAATTTTTTTTAATGTAGTTGACAAAATATTTAAAGTTTGGTACAATGAGAGCATGTTGGGAATTTTGAGGATTTAAATCAAATTTCCAAACGATTTAAAACACTACTTAGAAATAAAAAGCCATTTCTAAAAAACCCCCCAAGACCGGGTATCTTGGGGGGTTTATTGCGGTTAGCCTTATAGGGCTACTTTGGACATAAGCCAGTGGTACACGAATAGTATGTACTCTTGGTTATGAACAAGTAGTATGATTGCACTACTTAACAAAGCCATTTCTTCACCTCCTTTCGTAACTATAAGAAAAGAAGGCTTGTTGCTCTTAGCCTACAAGGTAA
>WRKF01000079.1 GCA_009778165.1 Defluviitaleaceae bacterium | reverse complement strand
AAAAAAAAAAAAAAAAAAAACAATAGTATTTTTGTATAAAATTATTGCTTATTATTGAGATAATTTCGTGAATATTGCACAGTTATAATATGTTTATAAATCGAGTTTGTTTGTATTTGCGACAAATAAAAAAATCTGCAATCTTTTTGCGATAATTTTTTTACGGATTGAAAGTGGAGCGTAGAATCGGTATTGACAAAACAAAGAAAAATGTAGTATGTTAAATTGTATAACATTTTTATCTGTGGTTGCCCATTTCAAATACGATAAAAGTGTTAAATCGTGCTAAATCAAGGAAAGCAAATTAACTTTTTTTGTGATATTTACAAATATTTTTGATAGGAGTAACTAATATGAAAAAATTAGCAGTAACTTTTTCTCCGTTAACAGATTTGAGGTTGGAAAAAATTAAAAATGTTGCCGAGGGATACGACGTTCTCCCAATGAAAGCAAATGACCCGCAAATAACCGGGTGCGAGATTGTTTTTGGTCCCATAAGCACAGCTTTGTTGCCAAAAGCCGACCAGCTAAAATGGCTTCACACACAAAGTGCGGGGGTGGACCATCTTTTTAGGGCGGGTGTAAATTTTCCGCCCCATGTACAGCTGACAAATTCTGCCGGAGCATATGGTATAGGGATTTCTGAATACTTGCTGACAATAACATTAATGCTTATGCGAAAAAAAATGGGCTACGCAAAATTGCAATTTGAAAGCAAATGGCAACCTTTAGGAAAAGTGAAGAGTATCTATGAAAGTGAAATTTGTATTGTGGGGTTAGGGGATATTGGAGAAAATTTTGCGAAAAGATGCAAAGCATTGGGCGCAGTGGTAAAAGGGGTGGTGCGAACTGCACGATTGCAAAAACCGCAATGCGTGGACGAACTATACACAATAAACGATTTGGACCGAGCTATCCTTACCGCAGATGTAGTAGCTCTTTGTCTTCCCGGCACCAATGAAACAGCGGGGTTGTTCGACAGCGACCGTATCAGCAAAATGAAAAAAGGTGCATTGCTTTTAAATATCGGACGCGGGAGTGCTATTGAAACCGATGCTTTGATAAATGCCTTAAAAACCGGGCATCTTGGTGGTGCCGGGCTGGACGTAACAAACCCGGAACCCTTGGGAGCCGATTCTGTGCTTTGGCAAATGGAAAATGTTATTATAACGCCGCACGTGAGTGGCGGTGAATCCTTAGATATAACAGGCGATTTAATCGTAGAAAAATTCGTTAAATATTTGAAGGCATATATTGCGGGGGAGCAGTTTGAACGGATAGTTGACAAAAAAGCCGGGTATTAGGAGATTGTATAGCAAAAGCTATGCGTAAGCGGAAATTTTTTTTGTAAAAGCTATTTATTTTTTTCTTTTATTGTGTTAAAATGTAAGACGTGGCTTACAAGTTATTAAAATTTGAAGAGCATTAATGCTTGAGTCACATAAAAACTCACTTTTTTGGAGGTAAAAAATAGTTATGGATGTTTTACATATTAGCGGTTTGCGTGCCGCTATTGAAGATAAGGAAATTTTAAAAGGCGTGAATTTGGAAGTTAAAAGCGGTGAATTTCACGCTGTTATGGGACCCAATGGCACCGGAAAATCTACCCTTGCTCAAGTTATCATGGGACACCCAAAATATGAGGTGTTAGCGGGTAAGATTACAATGAACGACGAGGATGTTCTTGAAATGGAAGTTGACGAAAGAGCCAAGGCCGGCCTGTTTTTGGCTATGCAGTACCCATCAGAAATCCCCGGCGTTACAAACTCTGATTTTTTGCGTATGGCAGTGCGTACAAAAATGCAACAAGAAGACAAACGCCTTAACCTGGGAGCATTTATGAAAGAGCTAAAAGGGAAAATCGGCGATTTAAAAATGCAAGACGACATGGCAGCTAGATATTTGAACGAGGGCTTTTCCGGTGGGGAAAAAAAGCGCAACGAAATATTGCAACTGCTTATGCTTAAACCTAAAATAGCAGTTTTGGACGAGGTGGACTCCGGCCTTGACGTGGATGCGTTAAAAATAGTCGGTGATGCTGTAAACTCTATGCGAAGCGACAGTTTTGGCTGCCTTATAATTACTCACTACCAACGCATACTGGACTATATTACCCCGGACTTTGTTCATGTAATGATGGATGGGCGTATTGTAAAAAGCGGCGATGTTAGCCTTATGAAAAAAGTAGACAGCGAAGGCTACGACTGGATAAAAAAGGAGAAATTATGAACCAAACAAATTTAGCCCTGCCTTTGGCTGAAAAAACAAATATAAAAGACTGGGATTTTGAAAACCTGCTCCTAAAAGACATACCAAAAAAGTTTAAAACGGAGTTTTCCAATTTTTTTCCGGAAGATGCAGAAAACAAACTATTGTTAGAAGATGGCTTCATAATGGTAGAAGAAATAGAAGCAGAAGGTATCACAATATCACAAACAGTAGAACCCGTGGAAGAAAGCAACAGACTGATTGCTTTAAACAACGAAAAAAGAAATAGTGCATTGTCAGTTGTTGTAGAAAAAAACACAAAAGCTACATTGTATATAGTACATTTTAGTGACGAACGCTCCCTTGTACATCAAAGCCATATCCGTTTGGAAACCGGAGCTGAACTGGAACTTATAGAAACATTTATGCTAGTAGGATCTGCCGAATCAACAGAAAGTTACAATGCTAATATTGTGACAAAAGTAGATGTCGGTTCCAATGCTAGCCTTAACTCTTCTGTTATCAAATTAGCTCACCATGGTTTAGTATATCAAACACGTTTAACAGAAGTGCATGAAAACGGACGTTTTAACGGAACAAACTTTATATTGGACTATAGCGATATGGTTTTTGAGGATTTTGCCCACTTGGTAGGGAAGGGAAGCGAGGCAAATGTTGCCACCATGGCAATTGCAGACAAAAGCCAAAAGCGAAATATAACCGTACGGGTAGAAAATTTTGCGCCCCATAGCAATGGTAATATTGTAAACTACGGTGTTGTGAAAGACACTGCCCATTTGGCATTTAACGGCGTTGGAAAAATACACAAAGGCATGAACGGAGGGGACAACCAACAAGAAACTCGGTTGCTTAACCTTTCCAAAGTGGCACAGGCTATAGCCAACCCCTTTTTGCTTATAGATGAAGGGGATATAACGGCAGGTCATGCTGCAAGTATTGGGCAAATAGACGAGGAACAAGTATATTACCTTATGAGCCGCGGGTTGTCAAAGCAAGAGTCTGAAAAACTCATTGTTTTTGGCTTTCTGGCTCCATTTGCAAACAAAGTTACAAACGAGAGTCTAAAAGAAGAGCTGTTGGAAAGTATAGAAGAAAAGTTGGGTTAACTATTATGCTGGACACAAAAAAAATCCGCAAAGATTTTCCGATACTGGAAGAAACGATGAACGGCAAGCCCCTTATCTATTTAGATAATGGGGCTACTGCCCTTAAACCGAAACAGGTAATACAGGCATTGGAACACTATAATGCAAAAAAAAGCGCCAATGTACACCGTGGTGTGTACAAACTTGGCAACGATGCAACAGAGCTTTATGAAGAGGCACGGCAAACTGTTGCAGATTTTATTGGTGCTTTTAGAAAAGAGATCGTGTTTACGAAAAGTGCCACGGAGTCATTAAACATTGTTGCAATGAGCTATGGTCTGCAAAACTTAAAAGAAGGGGACGAAATTTTAACGACTGAGTTGGAACACCACAGTAGCTTTTTGCCTTGGCAACACGTTGCAAAAGTTACGGGAGCGGTTTTGAAACTTATCCCCCTTACAGCAGACGGCCGCATTACAATAGAAAATGTTAGGAGTGTATTGTCCCAAAAAACAAAAGTTGTGGCAGTTAACTATGTTTCCAACGTTATGGGATATATTGCCCCAATAAAAGAAATTTGTCGAGTGGCACATGAGCATAATGCAGTTGTGAGTGTGGATGCGGCACAAGCTGCCCCCCATTTGCCGATAGATGTAAAAGAGCTGGACTGTGATTTTTTATCATTTACCGGCCACAAGATGTTGGGTCCGACAGGGGTTGGAGTTCTTTACGGCAAATATGATTTGCTTCAAAAAATGCCTCCGTTTATGTTTGGTGGAGAAATGATAGATATTGTGGATTTACACTCTTCTACATTTAAAAATGCCCCGTATAAGTTTGAGGCAGGGACCCCCGTTATTGCGGGAGCTATTGGCTTGGGGGCAGCAATAAAGTATTTACAACAAATAGGGCTAAGTAATATACACGCCCATGAAATAGAAATGAAAAACTATGCTCTGAAGCAATTGCAAAAAGTGGAAGGGGTAACAGTGTTTAACCCGGATGGCGACACGGGTATTGTATCCTTTAATGTGGATGGAGTACATCCCCATGATATGGCGACCGTGTACGATTCTCGGGGGATATGTGTTAGGGCGGGGCATCACTGCACACAGCTTCTCATGAAATGGCTAAAACAGCCGGCAACGCTTAGGGCAAGTGTTTATTTATACACAACAAAAGAAGAAATTGATACATTGGTAAGCACCACTGTTTCCGGAAAGGATGCATTCATAAATGGCTTTTTCTAATTTGGAAGGACTTTACCGACAGGTTATAATGGACCACTACAAAGACCCACGAAACAAAGGGTTACCAACAGATGAGAGTTACCATCATGTTCATCTTAAAAACCCCTCTTGTGGCGACGATATTACAGTGGCTATTAAACTGGAAGGCGATACAATAGAAGATATACGACACGAAGGCGTTGGTTGCTCTATTTGCTGCTCGTCCGCCTCTGTTATGTGCGAGGAGCTGTGCGGCAAAGATATTGTGCTTGCCCGTCGTGTTACACACAATTTTTATGAAATCGTGAAAGGCTCAGAAATTGACGAAACTATAGACATGGGAGATGCTATAGCTTATTCCGGTGTGTCCAATTTTCCCGCAAGGATAAAGTGTGCCACCATACCTTGGAAAGCACTGGAAACAGGGCTAGAGGAACTGGGGAAATAAAAAACCCAAAAAACAAGAGGAGATAAACCTATATGAGAGAAGAAATTATATCCAGGGACGAGGAGATGAACGCCGTCCCCATTGATTATAAATATGGTTTTACGACCGACCACAAAAACTTAAAAGACACAGGGAAAGGGCTTTCTGAGGAAGTTATAAAAGAAATTTCCAAAGAAAAAAACGAACCGAGCTGGATGTTGGATATTAGGCTAAATGCCTATAGGCAGTTTATAAAAATGCCCCTGCCCGGTTGGGGGCCCGATCTTACACAAGAGCTAGATTTTGACAGCTACACATACTATATTAAACCTAGCGACAGAACCGCAAGCAGTTGGGACGATGTTCCCGAAAGCATAAAAGAAACGTTTGAAAAGTTGGGCATACCGGAAGCGGAGGCGAAATATCTAAACGGCGTATCTACCCAATATGAAAGCGAAGTTGTTTACCACAATAACCAAAAAGAACTGGAAGAAGCGGGAGTTATTTTCCTTGACACAGACAGTGCGCTAAAACAACATCCGGATATTTTTAGGGAATACTTTGGAAAGGTTGTACCATTTGCAGACAACAAATTTTCCGCATTAAATACTTCTGTTTGGTCAGGGGGATCTTTTATATATGTGCCTAAGGGAGTAAAGTTGGAAAAGCCTTTGCAATCCTATTTCCGCATAAACTCTGAAAGTATGGGTCAGTTTGAGCGTACACTAATAATAGTGGACGAAGGTGCGGACGTACACTACATAGAAGGCTGTACAGCCCCTATATATACCGCAAACTCTCTACACTCTGCCGTTGTGGAAATTTTTGTGAAAAAGGGCGGAAAATGCCGCTACACCACAATACAAAACTGGTCCAACAACATTTTGAACCTTGTTACAAAACGTGCCATTTGCGATGACGATGCTCACATGGAGTGGATAGACGGTAATATTGGTTCAAAAATAACAATGAAATACCCCGCCTGTATATTAAAAGGGGATCGGAGCAAGGGAACGACTGTTTCTATTGCTTTTGCAGGAAAAGGGCAAACACAAAACGCCGGAGCAAAAATGACCCATTTGGGCAAAGATACATCATCTTCCATTATATCCAAGTCCCTTTCCCGCCATGGCGGTAATGTTACATATTTGGGGTTGGTGGAACACAGGGAAAATGCCAATGGAGCCAAAACAAACATAGAGTGCGACACAATTATCTTGGATGGTATTTCTAAATCGGACACTATACCATACAATGTTACAAAAAACGGTGATATAACAGTGCAACACGAAGCCAAGGTTTCTAAGGTTTCTGAGGAGCAGTTGTTCTATCTTATGAGCCGAGGGCTTTCCCAAGAACAGGCAACAGAGATGATAATAATGGGCTTTATAGAGCCATTTGCAAGAGAGTTGCCAATGGAATATGCAGTGGAGCTTAACCAATTGCTAAAGTTGGAAATGGAAGGTTCTATAGGATAAAGGATAAGAGGAAAATCTCACGCATTTCCGCCGGGGGGAGTATCCCCCCGGTGGGGGATGCCCCAGTATGGCGATACCACAAATATAGGAGATTAAATATGCTATACATAGATATTAATGATAGCCGCACTATACATTTCACATACAAAAACTACAAGATAACGATTATTACCGAAACAAAAAAAATACGCAAGGCAAATTTAATAATAAACCCTCCTGCTCTTGTGCGTTTTGCCACTTATCCTGATTTAAAAGAAACCCACTTGCATAAACTTATACAAAATTCTATTCAAGATTATTTTTCTGTAAATCTCTATGAATATACAACAGATTATCGTATTTTAGGAAACGGAACAACTATGTTGGTTGCAGTAAAAACAGATGCAATAGAGGAATACATAAACCGTGCAGGGGTTTCTGTACAGAGAGTAGACCTTTACCAAAATTTTGCGAGTACATATATTGGCAATTACGACAAGGGAAATATTGTGCTAGCTACTATTAAAGGGGGCGAGGTGGTGTTGCAGTTTATGGAAAAGGGCTTGCCAACGTCGGTGATTGATTGTGATTATACTAATTTAGAAAGGATTTTTAGCCCATATGTTTCTTTGGATGGTATATCTACGATAGAGCGGGCTTATTTGCCAAAAACAACCCTACCTGCTTTGATAGACTATTTGCAGACAATGGGGTTAGAGTGTGTGATGTTTGATGAAATCTATGATTTGCAATTTTAGTAGATTTAGGATATAGCAATTCCGCTTAGTATAGTCCTCTTTTTAAATATTACTAAGCGGAATTGCTATAAACGATCATATGATTTTGATTAAAAAGCAATATTTGGGTTGTTAAACTGCATAAGAAGCAGGTAATGATCCGTTTTTATTCGGCGCAGATTCTCCTCTAATCTGCGAATGTCCAGATCTTGCCTTTCTATGTCCAGCGGGACAACTTCGCCCGCTACGAGCTGAGCTTTTAGCACTTCTCTATTAATGTACATATCTTGTAGTTGTAAATACATTGTTTCTATGTTTTGCTCCAACAATCGGATTTGGTGGTAAGTATCCACAACATGAGCTTCTACCCTGTTACGAGTATCTGCCAAATCTCGAGCTGCTTGGTTCACAAAGATTGTTAACTCTTCACGAGTAATCTGCCCAATCGCAGGAAGCCCCGTGTGAGGATCCAACTCTACTCTGTGGTGGTCTAATCTGTAACGATAAACGTTTACGTTGGCTTGAGCCTCCAAAACTAGAGCGTGACCTAGCCTTTGGTGATGAATGTGGGGTGTAAGATTAACAACTGCCAACGGTGCGTACTCCACTTCAAAAATAAGCCTGTGTACCCTGTTTTGGGGAGTGCCTATTATGCGGTTTAGCTCTGTGTGGGCGTTGTTTACGGCATTTACCAAGGATTGGCGGTTAAGTGTGGCGTTTTCTAACGCTAATAGAGCCATTTGGTATTCTAGCGGGCTCGCTACCCCAATAGTAACCATTGTTTCCAAAATGGCTTGTTCTTGCACCATTATCGCTAACTGATAATCGTATAGTATCAGTTCCATTTCTGCTGCCAGTATGCTTGCAAAATAATTGGCCACCAAAAATGAAAGTGTATCTCTGTGGGCGTTTGCACTGTGCAAATATGATGCCCTTGTTGCGGCGACAGCCATTACATTGGCTTGAGCGGTAACAAACTCCGTTATTGTATTAAAGTGGGAGTGTGACTGCTGGTTTCGCAAAAAATCGAGGTTAAGTCGTGCCAAGTGTGCATCTTCTGCAAGAGTGCGAAGCTCTCTGCTACGCTGTGTGGCACGAAACGCCGCTTCTTCTACAGTTAGGGTAAATTCTCTTGCCCAAACCTCCTGTGCAGATACAACTGCAAAAGTAGTAAAAATAGCGAAAATAAGGGCGTGCGTTATTATTCTGGTTTTTTTGATTTTTCCAATAAATTTTTTCATAGACATATTGTATCACGTTATCGGAGAATTTGCAACTTGTGTGTGTAGTCAAAAAAATGAAACGACCGTGATATTTTCAAAAAAAGACTTGACCGGTACATGGGCAAGTGTGATATAATCTTTTTATTAGCGATTTTTAAATTAAGTGCCAAATTATAAATGTGGGTACAACGCTCACACCAACGAAAATTAAGTTAATCGAATATAATCAGAGTAATACGTTTTTCGGTGACTTTTTGATGAGAGGAGAATTTACACATGCCAAACATTGGAGAAATAGCAATACAGCTAGCAAGAGAAAATGAAATCAGAAAAATTCTGGAAATAGTAGAAAAAAGTAAGGACAAAGAAGAAGCGATAGAAAAAATAAAGGCATTGCTTGAAAGCATAAAGTAGCTTATCAAAAAAAGGGGTGCCAACACACAAGACATAGGAGTTGGGGCGAATCTTACTGCCCCAACTCCACAAGGTTAATCGGTCATATATCTATTTCATTTAATCCGTACCCTTTCTAACCGGATCCCTTTAAACATGCACCTTTCATCTTTCGGACCAAAATTTCGTGAAAATATAACAAAAAAAAATTCCAAAATACGAAAAATTTAGCCATTATCAAATTGATTAGATGTTTATTTTTAAACTAGTAAGTGAAAAACAACAAAATAATGGTTTATTATTACGCATTTTTTTGGCACAATGCACCCATATG
>WRKF01000078.1 GCA_009778165.1 Defluviitaleaceae bacterium | reverse complement strand
TTTTTTTTTTTTTTTTTTTTTGATATAATGTTAACTTGAAATCAAATCAATATGTACTCGGAAAAAAGGAGAGTAAAATGGCAGAATCGGTCTTAAAAATCTCAAACCTAAACAAAGCGTTTGAGGACAAAAAGATATTGGACAATCTATCGTTAGAAGTGGAAAAGGGCAGTATAACAAGCATTATGGGCTATTCTGGTAGTGGAAAAACTACTTTACTAAAAATTTTAACCGGATTGATAGAGGAGTTTGACGGTTCGGTGCAGATTTTTGGCAAAGACGTAAAAGAGGGCAGGGAAGAAATTTACACAAAAACCGGGGTATCTATGGATGAGTTGGGAATTTATACAAACTTTACCGCTTTGGATAACCTAACATTTTTCGCTAAAATTTTTAATGCAAACAGAGAGACCGCAACAAAATGGTTAAAAACATTTGGTCTAGAAAAAGACAAAAACAAAAAGGTGAAAAAATTCTCTAAGGGTATGAAACAAAGACTTTCTCTTGCTATGGCAATGCTAAAAGACCCTGACCTTCTTATATTGGACGAACCACACACAGGGCTAGACGAAGACAACAGAACATTGGTAAACAACCTTATTTTGGATTTTAAAAAAGCCAACAAAACGGTGCTAATCGTAACTCACAGCGCCGAAGATGCCGCTACGGTTTCTGACCAAATTTACAGCCTAAAAAACGGAAAATTAGCCAAACACGAGGAGGGGGCGTAACATGAACATGATTTCTATACTTTTACTAAAGGACTTTAAAACTTCTTTTAAAAACCTATTTGTGTTTAGTAGCGTTATTACTGTTCCAATACTCGGTTTTATATTTAGCTTAAACCCGGGTATGGATCCACAGCAGCTAGCAGGCATGTTTGCGGTGCTTATTGTTCTTAATATCTATGTGGCAGGCGCAAACACCACAGCCTGCCTAATCGCAGAAGAAAAAGAAATGAAAACTCTGAACACTCTAAAACTGGCAAATATAAAGCCGACACAAATAATGATTAGCAAAATCGTATCTTCCGGTACAATTCTGCTTGTAACTAGCATGATTTCCTACTTTATAATGAGCGGCTATGTCATCATGAGTATACCTATGTTTTTGGTTATAGCAATTATACATTGCGCAATAGCTCTCACAATTGGCTTTATTATTGGCATAGCCACAAAATCGCAAATAATAGCGTCCTCGCTTGCGGCAGCTGTTGGTTTTTTTATGCTACTTATAACCGATATAGTTTATGTAATTCCTTTGCCCGATATTGCTTGGGAGATAGTTATACGCACCGCCCCTTTTGTAGTGATTAGGTTACTGACAACCCCGGGTGTATACTTTCCGTTTGCAGAAGATTTGCTGTATAGTCTGCTAGGTCTTGTTGTTGTGTTTGTTGTGGCGTTGGTTGTCTATAAAAAACGAAGCGGCTTGCAGTAAGGAATTCAAGGTATAGCGGTTCCGTATTTTTTTTGAAACTACCCAATCAAGAAAGCAATTCCACTTAGTAATATTTCAAAAAAGGACTACACCAAGTGGAATTGCTATATAAACTAAAAATGCTATTGCTTTGTCTAGTTTACAATCCTCATATTAAAGAAGCTCTACAAGTTAGCAAAAAAGCTATTCCGGAAGTCATTTGCTATGTTATCAAGGTCGTTGTTTAACCCTATCCTCCCGGCATCTCTGCTTGGATCAAATCCACCGTTTGCTATAGCAAATGATACAATTAGCTGCCCAAAGTGCATCAAAACCTCTTTAAGTTGTTCTCGCATTTCGTCGAGTTTATCCCTAAGTTGCGACCATCTACCCCAAAGATCCGGTGACGACATATAAAGCATAGTCAGTTCACCCCGCATAGCCATAAAATAAGAGAAAGAACGAGAGTTGGAATGCCGATGAATAGCCTGCTCTTTGGCTAAGTCTAACTTATATAAAAGTTCATCCAACTCAGCACCCGTAAAATTTCTTTGAAGCAAATCTCTAATTTCTGTAAACTTAGAGGCTATATTAGAAAAAGACTGTGAAATACTTATGTTATCGCGTTGATAATAAAGTGGACCTGAAGGACCAGCTGCGGCAAGCCACATCATTGAGGTAAAATGACCAGTTAAATCACTCTTCAAATCCACAAATAAGCGTGGGCTAGAAAACAAACGTCCTTCAAAATCCTTCAGAAACCAACTTTCATCAATTTCTTCTAAAGCACCGGTTATGCCATTTTCAGACTGTGCAAGCTCTTTAAGAAAATCATTAAAGTAGTTGCCCATAGTTAAGTCCTCTTCACCAGGAAGAAAGTCAGCCAAAAAGAGCCATTTTGCTTCTTCGCTTATATCAACAACAGCGTGTTTAGCTTCATGTATTTGTTTGGCAATTGTAAGTTTATTACTTAACTCAATATTATTGCCGCTTCCGTAAATCGAAGAACTTCTCCTACCAAAACCCGTTGCTCTGCCGCTGTTGTTAGGTAATGCGTTATAACCAATGTTGATATTCATTTTTTTACCTCCGTGGTATGGGACTATCCACATATTGGTGTCCCATTGATATTTATTATATCCATTCCTTAACCAAGGCACAAAACGTCATAAAAGACATTCTTCAAACTTACTTATCCCCTTGTTGCCACAATAATAACATATTTAAACATTTTTAGCAATGATTAATGAATTTTCAAATTTAGTCGATATATCTTATGTGAACGAGAATGAGAATATAATAACAAGTAGACCGAATGGAGGATTAAAAATGATGAACGGAATCAACACCAGAGGCACCGGAAACACCCATCTCTCGCACCAAATGCAACGGAATACAACAAAAGATGAAACAGGGTTAACCTACAGAGAGAGGGAAATGCTGGGAAAAATCCGCAATATGATAGGAAGCCCGGTTAAGTTGAATTTAGGAGTGCAAAACGAGAGCGGCTTTACACTTGCGGAAACAGGTTTTTGGCCTACCCCTGAAAATAGCACACGCCCACCATTCTTGATTACGCAAAACATTTTAGCAGAAATGGCAGAATGTGAACAAAAATTTAACGAACACATGATCTGGATACAAAGAGCAATTCAGCAACAAGCATACCTTGAAAATTCTTTTGGGAATGTGAGGAGTAAAGTTGGTACCGACCCATCCCAAGTCGAGGCAGAACGCAGAAGTCACCAGATTAGACTTAGTATGATGGCAGCTTTGGATTTTTGGAATGTGAATCAGAGATGAAAATACCTCCGTGCCTCATTTGAATCTAGGATACACAGTCGTTTCATAAATTTTTTTAAACCTATTACTTGTGCCTCGAGCTTAACAAATACTAACCCTATAACCTAAAGCTCTGGTTTAAAGCCGTTTTAAACCATTTATGAAATGACCGTACTCAAAAATTATTGGGGCTTGACAAACTAATATGAATTAGTTTATTATTATCCAGTAAGCAAAATAAATCAGGAGAAGTACTCAAGTGGCTGAAGAGGTGCCCCTGCTAAGGGTATAGGTCGTTAACGCGGCGCGGGGGTTCAAATCCCCCCTTCTCCGTACCTTACACTAATACTCCCGTGTGGGTTGTGATGATTCTACGGGAGTATTAGCGACATTTTTTTGTGTGGGTGGATATTGTTTATAATTTCATGAAAACTTTTGGAGGTTAAGCGATGGCTAAAGGTACGAACTTCAAGTCAATGGATTCGTTAAAGGGTGTTTCATCAGTTATTAACGATGCTAGCATGGCGTTGCAAGACAAAAGAAGAGTAATTTTAGACAGTGAAATTTCAGATGTGCTAGGTGCTGTCGTAGGCGGCGGAGCAGGTGCAGGAATATCATTTGCTGCATTGTTTTTTGGCGGTAAAGTGGTGGGGTTGAGTGCTGCGGGCATTACTTCAGGGTTAGCTGCCGCAGGAAAACTTGTTGGTGGCGGAATGGCTGCGGGGGTAGGAGTATTGGCGGCTCCGATAGCTGGATTGGCAGTCGGAGGCGGTCTTCTGGTAGCAAATAAAAAACGAAAACGACTTAAACAAGAAAAGGAAAGATTGCTGCAAGAGGCAATTGAAAAACATCATGCCATCACAAGGGCACTCAAAGAGGAAGTTGATGCGACAAAAGACAGAGCGGACTACCTTAACGCTCTCAACATCATGCTTCGCAAAGCAATAGAAGAACTTAAATCTGATTTGATTGCGGCTTAACTTCTACAATATAAGAAAGGAGTGTTGTTGTGCCGAAATATAATTTAACGGATAGCGAAAAAGATATTCTGAAGGTTATAAAAAACGAAACCGAATTTACCGCTTCAGTACGCCAACGCAATGCCGATATTGCGAGCGGTATAAGCGTTAACATTTCTGAAAGCGAAAAGCTGTTGGAATCGCTTGGAAAAGGCTTACCGAATGAAATTCCTTATGAGCCGGTACGTCCAAAAGCAAAGCGTATCTTAGAGATGCGTTCGTTTGAATCACTACTCGAAGATGCAAATAACAACATACCATATGAAGTCAATTTCTTGGATATTTTTACCCAACAAGAGATTGATGCAAACAAGGAGCGGTTACATCAGCTTCAAATGGAGTTTAATTCTGTTTACAGACTTGATAAAATAGATGTGCTGATCCCTGTAATCGCCGGCATTTTAGGTGGTGCAATCGACTGTGCTTTTGGCGGTTTTATCCGATTGGAAAACGGAAAAAGTGTTCCGGGGTCTCTTTCAAAGTGGGTTAATGGAATATTCGATAAGGCATTGCCACCGGATAAAATCAAAGAATTGGAAAAACTCGCTAAGGTTACTTATGATGCCGCTAATAATGCAAATACTACGGTTGATGTTGATGGCTTATCGTCTTACTTTCATAGGCTGGTATCTCTCGGACATGACCCCATACTTGGCTTTATTTTTGGAGTTTTAGATATGCTGCGAGGCACAATGACAACCCTTGACTTCAAGGGAAATTTTGTCGTTCAAACTGTGGAAATTTATAGTGATAGAAAAGCACAAGGCTTGTTTGAAGCAATAAGTAAGGTTTTTATTCATATGCTCTCTGATGTTAACACTCCTAGGGGATTGCCTGTACCATTCATGGCGTTATTTAATAAGTTGCAAATAGGTTCATTCGGTACGGAAAAACTCAATGTATCCGAATTAGTAAAATCAATGTACGCTGAGGGGTATAATTTTAGACATTTTTCTTCTATGGCTCTGCCTACAATGATAACTGAGGTTGTTGTGAGAATTTCATATTTCATTAAAAGGCTTAGTGAGGGATATTCATTCAAAGAAGCACTGCCTGTAGGTATAAATCACGAAGAAAAGCCCAAGCTCGCGACAATGTTAT
Source organism: Defluviitaleaceae bacterium (assembly GCA_009778165.1). Classification (GTDB taxonomy): domain Bacteria; phylum Bacillota; class Clostridia; order Lachnospirales; family UBA5962; genus WRKF01. The sequence continues at coordinate 3,720 of WRKF01000078.1, read as the reverse complement.
TTATTGCACACTCAACAAGTTCTGCGATTAATGCGGGCAAAGTCATACTGACTGAAAACCCGATGGACATAAACTATCCCCAATGGATTGCATTTGCACGCTACTCCTTGAATCAGCTAAAATGGGTACTGTACACAAAACCTAAGTTGAAGTACAAGTATATTATGGATTTTATTAACGACGAATGGGAAGTTATTATAGATAATTCAGACGGATTGTGGCGTGAAATGACAAATGATGCGATTATTATCATTACAAATTAATTTAACTATCAGGAGGTGTTTGGTTGAAATATAAACGATATACATTTTAAAAACTGATTTCCCTCTAATTTCGGAATATATACTCGTTTTGTGTTGCTTTTTCGCTTTATTCTGTATAAAATGCCTAAGTGCTAAGTGCTAATAGTATGACTATACTAATCATATTTACTTTTTTTCGAGTAACGCTTCATGCTTTTTCCGGAACTCAAAAAAATTGCCTATTGACAACTTCAAACTAATATGATACAATATTCTCTAGTTAGCCCAAGTAGCTCAGTTGGTACGAGCAGAGGACTGAAAATCCTCGTGTCGGCGGTTCAATTCCGTCCTTGGGCACGTCTTTTGTTGCTTTGTGCGGATGTAGTTCAATGGTAGAACTTTAGCCTTCCAAGCTAATAGTGTGGGTTCGATTCCCATCATCCGCTTGTTGTGGGCATTCCACTTAAAATACAAATTAAATTGTCCTTGTTTGGGGCTTTTTTTGTATAAATTGTATAGATTCCTTATGTCTTTATGGGAGGTTTGGTTATGGGTATATTTTTGCCAATAACAATATTTTTCTTTTTTGCACTGGCTTTCAAAATGGCGTTAGCAAAAGAAAGTGCAAAACGCAAGCAATCTTTTATACAAATGTTGGAAGAAGAGCAAGAATCCAATTTTACCAGAGCCAGAGATATACCTCATGACGCACTAATATATCCCAATATAGATTTTTTGAGAAATCCGGAGTTTGACGAGTATCCGCAGGATATAAACAAAACTACAGTGGAGATATTCGAAAAACTAAAGAGCAATATTTTAGAAAAAAGCACCAAAACAATGATGAAGGTAGACTCCTTATTAACGAATAAGGGGTTAAAAGAGCAGTTTGGTGTCGCAAATTTGGATATTATTATAAACGCTGAAGAAAACTATTATAGTTACATTCACGTTTTGAACGTATATGGAGAAATGTTAATAAAATATAATATGATTGACCAAAGTGAGAGAGTTATGGAACATTGCGTGTATGAGATGAAAAGTAATGTAACCAAGTCTTACACTATTTTGTTGAAAGTTTACAAAAAAAATAACTTTCCCGAAAAAATAAACCAATTGGAGCAATACGTAAACAAAATAGATACATTACAAGACGAGATAGAGTTAAAGGGTAAGTTGGTGAATCTGTTTAACTCACAGAAATAAATAATAATAGAATAAAACAAAAAGAGGGCTATCCTTTCGGTAAAAACCCTCTTTTTGTTTTATTCTAATATTTCTACCGTTACACGCTTTCTTGTGTCAAAAGCACCGGCTTTTATAATTGTACGTATAGACCGAATTATTTTTCCATTTTTGCCAATTATTTTGCCTATGTCGTTTTTGCTAACTTGCAATTTTAAAATTATGTTGTTGTTGTCCTCTTCTTGAGATATTTTTATCTCGTCTTGGTCAGATGCCAAATTTCTAATAATAACTTCCAACAATTCTTTCATTTTAAAAACCATTCCCCTTATTGTATGGCACCCTGTTTCTTCAAAATATTGCGTACAGTATCGGAAGGTTGTGCACCGTTGCTCATCCATCTTTTTGCTTCTTCCAGGTTCAGCTTAATATCTGCCGGCTCTTTTCTCGGGTCATAATATCCCAATTCTGCTATGGCTTTGCCATCTCTTGCTGTTCTCGCATCCGCAACTACTATCCTGTAAAAAGGGGATTTTTTTCGCCCCATTCTTTTTAGTCTTATCCTTACTGCCATGTTTGTTTTCTCCTCTCTAACGATAACCTTTTAACGCATAAAAGGTAGTTTTGGTTTTTTTGTTCCTGCTCCCATAAACTGTTTTATTATTTTTTTCATTTCTCCAAATTGTTTAATCAAGCGATTTACTTCTGATACTGTGCGACCACTGCCACTTGCTATGCGTCGCTTGCGACTGGCATTTAGCAACGTAGGGTTTAGCCTTTCTTTTCTTGTCATGGATTGCATAATAGCTTCTGCATGCAAAAGAGCTTTGTCGTCTACAGATTCAGCCAGTTTCGCCTGGTTCCCGAAACCGGGCATCATACTTATTACATTTTTAATGGGACCCATTTTTTTCATTTGCTGCATTTGGGCAAGAAAATCCTCCATGGTAAATTCTTGATTTCTTATTTTGTTTTCTAACTCCAGAGCTTCCTTTTCGTCAAAGTTTTGCTGTGCTTTTTCTATCAAAGACATAACATCGCCCATACCTAAAATGCGAGATGCCATCCGCTCCGGATAAAACAGTTCCAAATCCTCTAGCTTTTCTCCCATACCAATGTATTTTATGGGTTTGCCAGTTATCTGCCGCACAGAAAGAGCGGCACCACCGCGAGTGTCGCCGTCCAACTTGGTAATAATGATACCGTCCACACCTAGCTGTTGCCCGAAGCCTTCGGCTGTAGTAACTGCATCTTGCCCTGTCATCGCATCAATTACGAGTAAAATCTCCTGGGGTTTTGTTATTTTTTTGATCTCGCCAAGTTCCTCCATTAGCTCTTCATTAATGTGAAGGCGACCGGCGGTGTCCAGTATTATTATATCGTTTTGGTGTTGATGCTTTTCCAAGGCCTCTTTTGCAATTTCTACCGGTGTTGCACCTTCTTTAAAAAAAACCGGTATATTATATGTTGCCCCAACAACTTGTAATTGTTTAACAGCAGCCGGTCGATAAGTGTCACATGCTACCAACAACGGAGTTTTGCCGCTTTTACGCAAATGCCCTGCCAATTTTCCGCATGTTGTGGTTTTGCCGGCACCCTGCAAGCCTACCATCATATAAACAGTTGGCGGTTTGTTGGAAAAAGTCAGCTTGCTGTGGGTTACCCCCAACAAATTAACAAGTTCCTCGTTTACTATTTTTATTACGTGTTGACCGGGGGTTAAGCTAGAAAACAACTCGTCGCCGATGGCTTTTTCGGTAACTGTATTAACAAATTCTTTCACAATTTTGAAATTAACATCGGCCTCTAAAAGAGCTAATCGCACCTCTCTCAAAGCAGCTTTCACATCTTTTTCAGTGAGCTTCCCTTTGCTTTTCAAACTTTTAAAAGTTTCCTGTAGTTTGGAAGATAAACTTTCAAAGACCATATCTATATTATCCTCATTAAACAACTATATGGTTTCGCTAACCCATATTATACCCACAAGATCTTATAATGTCAAGTTACTTTTTGGTTGAATTTCTCCAAAGTACGTCAAACAACCCAGCACAAAGCCTTGCGGTGTACGGGTTTTAAGGCAACCAAAAACTGAATAATTTTTTTATTTCTTATTTTTACTCTATATACAACATCGCCACATTCGGACTCCAGGCGGGACGCAACCCCAGGGCTGTGCCTGTCCCCCGCAGGGGTATGAACAGGCGGTTGTCTTTTATGACAGAGTATACTTGTTCTCCGTCCACGTTTAATATCGGCAGCCGCTCCCCGTTTCTGTACATGTATGGGCTGTTTG
>WRKF01000077.1 GCA_009778165.1 Defluviitaleaceae bacterium | reverse complement strand
TTACCAATATTTTCGGGTTATTCAAACACCAAGGTTCTTGCCATTATACCACAAAAAAAAAAAAAAAACAATGGTATTTTTGCACAATATTTATGCGTGCAACCATTGTTTTTTTGTGGATATTGTACACTCCATGAAGAAGAACAGTATGTAATCGGTGTGTAACCGTTGTGTCTTTTGTGAAAATTGCTTTTTTTGTGTTAGTACTCATTTCAACACAACTTTAATGCACATGAGGACATACCGATTCTTCAGTTTTCCCATAACATTTTGTTATTAATCCGGAGATATTGTTATAACTCCCTCGCTATTTCTTAGTTTACACTTGTATTCGTCTCTGTCAATCTCTATCTTTGCACCACCAATACGAACGTGTACACCGTGATAAATTACATTTTCCACAACAAGATTTGCTGTAGAACGATCGGTTTCGGCAACTTCCGCCAACTCGTCAACCTCCGCTTTCAGCTCTTCCATTTTAGATTTTAGAGTTTTTGTTGTATTAATGGTGTTAAGCAACGAGTTACGCATACCCGCCATGTTCACACCCGCTTCTTTTTGTTTCAACATGGCATCCAGGTATTGCAAGTTTTCCTCGTACAGAGTCTTTGTTTTAGTGTATTCACTTAGTTTTAGATTATATTCGGCAAGATAGTCTGTATCTCCGCCAATGTGTACATCAGTTTTTGTACCCATATAGCTACCGATTGTTTTTGCTTTTATACCTGACACAGCATGGGTTCGCCCGCCAACAAGCAACCCTTTTTTGCCGGAAATTTCTATGCGGCCCTGTGCTTTTGCTTTGCTATGCATTATAGCTTCAGCAAAAATATCGCCCCTAGCCTCTACTGTAGCATTTTGTATTATTTTACAAGTAATATTGCCGCTAGCTTGCAAAAAGGCTTTGTCCAGACCGGCCACACCCTTGCTTATCAAAATGTTGCCGCCGCTAAAGACTTCAGCTCCTTCCACAACTCCAAAAACTTCTACATTACCGGTGGCTTTTACAGAAAACCCCGTTACAATATTGCCTCGCACAACAACAGAGCCGTTAAAATTTATGTTACCGGTACCCGGCCCAACATCTTCCGATACTTCATATAGATCAGATACGGTTATTTTGCCATCAACATAAATAATACGTCCGTTTGTTTCCGCAATTAACTGCATACCATCTTCAGAAACTCGGGTGCCTTTCCCCTTGGGTAGCAGGACAGCTTTGCCTTCTTTGCCGGGAAGCACATCACCGGGGATATTGTATCCGTCGTCACCTACGGAAGGGGGTATAAGTTCCGCAATAACCTCACCTGCCTTAGTAAGTGTAACGTTGTCCAGGTTTTTGTAGTCTACGGTACCATCATTTTGCAATATAGGTTTAAAGGATTGTTTTGAAATATCAAAAGTAGGCACCACTTTTCCTGCTTCTCCTACTTTTGCCTCCAAACCGGATGCAAGAAGATACCTGTGCCCGGCTTGCCTATCTTGCAGAATGGTAGCTAAAGTTTTCTTGTTAAGACCTTTTTTAATGTTATGCCGTTCTATCTCTTTAATAATTTCTTGATGAGTTAACCTACGTCCCTCTTGTACGGGAGCATCAAAAATTACATAAGCATACATTTTGTCGGGAGTAATTTCCACCGTTATTTTTTCGTTTACGGATGTAGTAGCGTCCAAGTTAATACCTCTTCAGAATATCGTAAAATAATTCTCGTCAAAAATCGTTAAAAAATCAAAAATCATAAAAATTCGTTAGGATATTATACAATATATTAATCCAATTGTAAACTATTTATTGTCTAAATTTTTTATTTTGTTTTAATCTTTTTTGGCTCCTCTTGATTTGCCTTGATTTTTCCGGCTTTTTTTGAGACTTTTTGGAGGAAATTTGCAAAAAAAAATAAGTTATGTTACAATAGAATAACTTGAAAAAGATAAAGATAAAAGATATTTGGAATTTAGGAGGAATTATATGAGAAACCGCACAACGGCTCTTTTAGCAATAGCTTTTTTATCGATAATTTTTTTAGCCTTAGCTCAAGGGGGTTATAGGGTCTATGCCTCTGAAACTGAAATCGAAACCGTAAACATATCTGTAGGGGGTAGCCATTTCACAATACCTTTTGTATACGGAGCAACGGTAGAAGATATATTAGAAACACTAGGTGTAGGAATTTACCACTTTAATGGGAATCTTGCAAGGGTGCTTAACCCTGGCGATTCCGTTAATTTACCGCATCTAACTCTCCAAATTTTTCGCGAAGAAAAAGCAATACCTTATGAAACTATGGTGGTTATAAACCCAAATATACTCAACGATGATGAAATTGTTACAATTTTTGGTCAAGAAGGGCTCGAAATTTTGTACAATGTCACGATTTTTCACAACAACGAAGAAATTAGCACTTTCACAAAAGAAAAAGAGGTAATACGTTACCCACTTATGGCTGTAGTGGAGATGGGTTCCGGCGAGCCAAAATATATAGACATACCCCAGGGGCGGTTTAGAGTGATAAACCATTTTATAGCGGAAGCTACAGCGTACTCTCCCGAGCAACCAAACCTTTCCAACTACACTTTTACCGGCATTAGGTTTACGGTAGGCATTGTGGCAGTAGATCCAAGAGTTATCCCCTTGGGCACATATATATACGTTACCGATTACGGTCTCTTTTTGGCAGCAGATATTGGAAGTGCCATACAAGGCTACAAAGTGGACCTTTCCTTTGCAACAATAAGAGAAGCTCTCAATTTTGGGCGAAAAGATGTAGAAGTTTTCGTTCTTGACAAAGTAACGGATTTGTTTTAAATCTAATTATATAGCTATAAGCAAACAAAAAACATGGGGTTTGCCTCGTGTTTTTTGTTTGCTTTGTTTGCTATATTTGAAATTTTTCCGAAAAAGATGTAAAATAGGCTAATGAATAAAGTTAGGAGAATTTTAATTTTATGATACTTTCGGGCTTGGAAATTAAAAAGCACATCAATAAAGGTATAGTAATAGAAGATTTTTGTGAAAGCCGCCTGAACCCTAACAGCTATAATCTGCGGCTTTATAACGAGCTTGTTGTTTATACAGACCCACAGCTAGACATGAAAAAAGACCACTCAACAAAAACCATAACCATACCGAAAGAGGGGCTATTGATAACCCCGGGAATCCTATATTTGGGGCGTACGGTAGAGTACACAAAAACAGACAAATTTATACCAATGCTTGAGGGTCGCTCCTCTGTTGGCAGGTTAGGGCTGTACATACACGTTACCGCCGGTTTTGGCGATGTAGGATTTGAAGGCTACTGGACACTGGAGCTACAGTGTATCCAACCTATTGTAATTTACCCATTTGTGGAAGTGTGTCAAATTTACTACCACACAATATGCGGTGATTACACACCTTACAACAAAGGTAAATATCAAGCAAACAAAGGCATACAACCAAGTATGTTATACAAAGATTTTGGGAAAATATAGTTGATTATAGCGGTTTCATATTGTTACTAATGCTACTATTGTTACTAATGTGGAACCGCTATATAACCGGAGATAATTATGGAGCCAAATGAAGTTAAAGAGCTTATACAAGAAAAAAAAGAAAAAAAGCTATCTTTTTTTAATCGCATAGTAGTTTTTTTGGGGCAAACATTTAAAAGAAAACGGCGCTTGCCAGAGAGGGTGTCCAAGTTTGAGGAGTTTGTTAAGGCCGTAAGCCCAAAAGACCCTATATACGAAACAGTAAAAACGGTGGCATCTCTTTGTGATAAAGCCATAGTAATAGCAAAAGAAAAACTGCTTATAGAAAGTAAGTTACAAGTGCTAGGTGCTGAAATACAAGAAATTGCTTATTATGAAAATTTAACAAATGAAGATATAGAGCACCTGCGGGACCTTTTGGATAGGTACATGTCTTTGTCTAAGGATCGTACGGCAATGCGATACCAGATTGTTGGTTTTGATAAAACATTAGAAAAAATGGGAGCCTTAGAAGAAGATGCAAAGTTTATACTCGCAAATGTGCAAGATGCAGAAAGAAAGCAACGCTACTTTAAGCACGACCTTATGCATATAAATGGAGAGCGTATAGCTCTTTCTTATGAAAGAGAAAATTTACTAAATGCCAAAAATTTCATACACAAGTTTTCCTTTGCCCTCGTTGTTCTTTTCGGCTTGGCTTCCATTGGTATGACTTTGTTTGGGATAATAACCAATGCTGACATTTTTGTGCCTTTGCTTATATTATGCATTATGCTTTTTATTATTGTACCCGGTATGCACTACATGCGTGACAGGCTTGTAGCTGAGCTTAGGCTTAACCTTAGAAAACACCGCAGGGCAGTAGAACTTTTCAACAAAAAAAGTGTTGTGTATGCCCATTACACCAACTTTCTTAAATTTGTTTATAAAAAGTACAACGTAACCAACTCAGAAAAACTTATGCAAAATATAAAAGATTACTCCCATTACAAACATATATTGGCTCGTTTTGACACAATCGGCAACACTCTTCGCAGCACAGAGGAGTTGATAGACTTTTTTATAAGACAACACGGCATACACTATATGGGTGGGACGATAGAAAGTTTTGCAAAAACTGTTAGTATAGAGGACAAACAGCGATATTTTTGGGAGTTAAAAAAAGAGCAAAAGCGTTTAGAGGACCTGAACAAAAATTTGGAAGAGCAACATAACGCCATTTGGAACGATTTGGTACTGCTAAACGAAGAAGACAAAAAAAGCAAGGTTATTGATTTCATAATACAAAGGTACATCGAAGAAGTTAGTTTGTTGGTGAAAACAGTAAGGTTCGATGAACCTAATTTAACTCCGACAGAAGAAGAAACGGCACAAGAGCAAGCACAGGAACAATCCCAAAAAGCTCCTTCCCAAGATTTCCGCAACCTAGACTTTGATGTGACAAGGGGATAAAAAATTATGTTTAAAGCAAGCAATATATCAAAATCGTATGGCAATCGGCTAATATTAGACGATATTAGCCTGTCTTTAGACAAAGGACATTCTGTTGTTGTTGTGGGCAGCAATGGAGTGGGAAAGTCTACTTTGCTTTCCATTTTTGCCGGGTATTTGCAAGCAGATACCGGCACGGTGGAAAGTGAAAAAATCGGTTTTTTGCCCCAACAAGACAATTTTTTTGAAGAGCTGAATGTTGGGGACAATATTGCATTTTGGACAAAAGCGGCAAAAGCTAAAAGTCTTCCCAAAGATTTTATGCAGCTTTTTGGTGTGGATGAATATATAAACAAAAAAGTTAAAACCCTTTCCGGAGGAATGAAAAAAAGTGTGGCTATATGCTGTGCCATGGTGCATCAACCGGATGTGCTAATATTGGATGAACCGTTTGTGAGCTTAGATATGTTTTACAAAAAAAACTTGATACAGGCCCTCGACAAACTAAAAAAGATGGATAAAACGATAATATACACAAGCCACAGCTTGGATGAAATAAAAGCGTTAAACAGTGAAATATATGTGTTGGATAAGGGTAAGCTAAACCACATGGTCCAAGGGGAGTTGTCATGGGAAATATAATAACGATAAATTTAAAGACTGCATTGGTATACAAGTGGCGTATTTTGGTGTTTGTGGCTTTTGTGGCTGTGCTTAGTGTAGGAAGTGCCGTTGTAGCCGGCTATTTTTGGCATGGGCAAAACCTCCCCCCCATATACGTGGCAATAGTAGATCAAGATAACAGCCTTGAAACCATGTTAATATTAACATCTATGCAAGCTGCCGAGGAATATGCGGATCTGATAGAGTTCGTTGTTATGAGCGAGATTGATGCTTACGCATCACTTAACGATGGTTATGTTACTGCCCTTGTAACTTTCCCTCCTGGTTTTGGTCACGCAATGACGGTAGGTCAAAACATGCCGTTTTTTGTTAACTATAACCAAAACGCCCCCCTTACAACCGCAATGGTCCGTATTGTGGCAGACGCATTTGCGGATATGCTGATGTATAGCCAAATGGGCGTATATACCGTACTGGATTATGCAGCCGAGGCAAATATCACACCGGAGCAATACAATCTGGTGTTTTGGGGGATAAATTTGCAATTTTTGGGAATGGTTTTGGAGCGTCACAATATTTTTCACGAAGAGATGCTGACACCAAACCAAGTTCCATTGGTGGTGTCCTTTTTTATAGCCGCTTATATCGCTCTAATGCTAAGTGCTTTTTTTGTGCTAAGCGATATAATAGCGTCAAATTTCACAAAACATAATATAATATCTTTGGTACATCATGGAGAGCGGCTCATTAACATTATTTTCGGCTGTGCTTTAGTTTATTTTGCACTACTTGGCATTGTTAACATTTTACTTTTTGGGGTATTGGTCGGGCTGGGTGTGTTAAATATTACTTTGCCAATTTTTGTTGGGCTTTTTGTGATAAATTTCATAATAAGCATATTTGGAACAACCGTTACTTTTTTGTTTAAAACCTCCGGTGGCCGCGGTGTGTTTATGGTTTTTTTTGTAGCTATTTCTTTGCTGTTATCCGGTGGAATTATTCCGTTAGAATTTTTGGCAATAAGTACCTATTGGTCCTTTGTAACTTTTAACTATTGGGGGTCAAGGGTTTTGCAAAATGCTTATCTTGGACAGTTTAGCTTTGCTTATTTAGGGATTTTGCTACTGTTTGGGTTGTTGTTTTTTCTATTGCCTTATTTTAAATTATATTTTGGCTATGCAAAAAAAGGGGGGGCATAATGTTTTTAATGTTTTCTACTTGGCTAAATATCAAAAAAATTTTTGGAATGCAGGTTGTAACAGTTACAGTTTTTGCCTTGGTGGTCGGTTTTGCGGTTGGGGCTATCCTTGCGCAGGATGGGGCTATTGTAAGCATTAATGTTGGTGTGCTATATCACGAGGCACATCATTTTGCCGATCTCCAAGCCAGGGTGCAGGACAACCCATTTGTTACCTTTGTGTCATATACCGACCGATATTTGTTGGAGCAGGATATTTTGGCAGGTGTGGTAACTATTGGTTATGTGTTGGCAGAGAGCTTTCAATATTTGGGATTTGGGCAGCAGGGATATATTATTACCCAATTAACATCTCCGCGTACAATCGCTGCACCCATTATTAATGAAATAGTAGCGGCATCAGCCCTATATGCGTCATTGGAAGATATTACAGCTGGGGCGCTCGTTACCCATTTTCCAAATTATCAACCTGAACAATTGGCTCATTTTGCACATACTCGGTTGGAGTTTTATCGTTGTCAAGATATATTTATGATCCCCATATTTCATTCGGTAGATGCTTATATTGGGATGCAGTACGTTGCCTTGGAGAGCCGGGTTCGGATTGTTCATGGTATAATAGGTATATATTTGCTTGCGGTGGCAATCTTTCTTATTCCCGCTTTTATAGAAGAAAAGACAAGAGGGGTTCTTGTGCCACTTGCCCACCACAATGTAAGAGGAACCTATTATTTGTCCCTTATTTTTAGTGTTGCTTTGGTGCTGTTCAGTATTGGTGCTTGTGGCAACTTGGTTTTGGCAATTTTTGACCCTAATATTTTTAGGGGTGTATATGCTTTTGTTGCCTTGTTTTTTTATAGCGTATCCCTTTCTTTTATTATGGTGGGAGCAGTATATGTTTTGAAAACTTCATTGATTGTACAAAATTTCGGCATTTTTATAATCATTTGTAACATTTTCTTTGGTGGGATGTTGTTAAATCTTTATGAAATCGCCCCGGGCATTGCCGTGTTGCAATATTTTTCCCCGTTGTTTTGGTATATTCAGTTTTTATTGTGATTTTTATCTTTTATAGCAAATTAGTTGTCTTATAAAACCGTGGTCCCGCAAGGGGCTGGTTGCAACCTGCGGTTGTTGCTCGCCTGTGCATCCCGGGCTAGTCCCTTAACCCCATTTTAAGGAAAAAAATAGTGGCTTCCCTAAACCAAGGAAAAAGCCACCATTTATTTTGTGCTGTGCCATATGTTTGGTTACAGCAATTTATCTCTCTGGGTGATAAGATTTGAACTTACGACCTCTAGACCCCCAGTCTAGCGCGCTACCAAGCTACGCCACACCCAGATATTCGGAAAGATTTTTGCACATTTGCACAAACAGCCTATCTGCCTGTATAAAAGGATTATATATTAAATTTAGGGTTTTGTCAATAATTTTTTGGGGTGTTGGGTACGGCTTTGTATTGAGTACCCAACACTTTTAAAAAACTTTTTTTTGAAAAACTTCAAAGTTTCCAAAATCCCTTTAAAAATCCCTTTCTCATAATTGAGTTCATAAAACCCCCCCTATTCGTATCGCTAAATTATCGCCTGTCAGCACGACTTTTTCCCCCTCGTAACGTCCTGAAAATTCCTTTCGGTCATCGCTAAGTGCCAAGGGGATACCCGTGTCTTTCCCCGTTTTGTAATCCATTTCTACCGTTTTAATCAAAATATAATGGTCAGGGTACTTTTCAACTATCTGCCAGCAGTGCATTTCCTGTCCATTTTCAATCATTTGTATCATAATTCATTCTCCTTTTCGGCTATTTTGGGACTTTTCAAACCCCTTTCAAATCCTAATTAAATAATATCGCAAATTTTTATGGCTGTCAACGAAAATTTTTTAAGCCTTGCATTTTTCGCTCAAAAAAAGGGCTAAATTTCAGCCCCTTTCTCGGAGATTCCAACCGCTCAAATCTCTAAAAATCCATTTTCTCATACAGCCGCGCCGTGATAAAATACGAACCCACAAACACGACAACCGCCGCACCAAACCCCATTAACGGAAAGGCAATTACTGGAAACGTTGCAATCGCCCATACCCAGTTATTTGACATCCACTCAGCCAGATAATTAATGATGTAAGCTATCAGAAATCCTAGAAAAAATAGCAATGTAGGTGCTTTTTCTCCAAGACTGGTGCTGGCACCTAAAAACAGCACTCCTCCCATGGTTAGCGGAATACCCGCCCAGTTCAAGCTCATAATCAGCAAATCTCCCAAGCCGTCCAAACCGCCCATGTTAA
>WRKF01000076.1 GCA_009778165.1 Defluviitaleaceae bacterium | reverse complement strand
TTCCCTAAACTTTTTCGCAGCAGCTACTTTGTCGTCAGCACCCGTAATACCGCCACCTACAATTACCAAATCAGGACCTGCCGCTACAACTGCCGCTACAGTGTCAAGTTTGATGCCACCCGCAACAGCAGTTTTGGCATTTTTAACATTGGCTTTAATTGTTTTAAGAGCTTCCATAGGGCTTTCGCCTTCGGCTTGACCATCGTACCCTGTGTGTACACATATATAGTCTACACCCATTGCGTCAAGCTCTTTGGCACGTGTTGCAATGTCTTTTATGGCTATCATGTCAACTAAAATTTCTTTGCCCAGTTTTTTTGCTTCTGCTACAGCGCCTTTTATTGTCACATCTTCTGCTGCTGCCAATATTGTTATGATGCTTGCCCCTGCTTTTGCAGCTACGCTCACTTCATAAGCTCCCGCATCCATAACTTTCAGGTCTGCCAAAATATCAATACCGGGAAAAGCGTCTTTTACAGCCTTTACAGCGTGGAGTCCTTCGTTGATAATAACGGGTGTGCCAATTTCAACAATATCAACAAATTCTCCTATTTCCTTAACAACTTCGATTGCACCTTTGGTGTCCACAAGATCTAAAGCTAATTGCAGTTTCATAAATGTCCTCCTGATTAATAAAAATTAATAAAATGATAGATAAAAAATTAAAAAAAACTAATATTTTCTTATCTATATTGTATCATGCAATGTGAAAATATGTCAAGTTTTTTTGCTTTATTTTCCAAAAAAATAATTGACATATTATAACCTCATATGATACAATGTTGGTACAAATGTTGATACAGTGTGTTATGTACCACTAGCTCAGAGGATAGAGCGTTCGGCTCCGGACCGAAAGGTCGTGGGTTCAACTCCCTCGTGGTACATTATAGCCATTTAACTTTAAAACGTAATATTTTTTAAGTTAAATGGCTGCAAACACAACCTAAAGCAGGGCTAAAAAAGTCTGGAATTTGCAATTTGGAAAGGAATGGTTATAATTATGAAACTAATACGCTTGCTTACAAAAATGTTTTTTATGATATGTGTTTTGTTTGTTTTTGCCGGCATATATAATCAATATTTATTATATACCCAAGAACGAGCAATAGAGCAAGAGTTGCTAGCTCAATTATACCAAGCAACTCTTATAAACGAACAGCTAACCCACGAGCTGGAGCATCTTTTGAGTGATGAGTACGTAGAGTTAGCTGCAAGACAATTGGGGCTTGTTAGAAATCACGAAATATTATTTATAGGTGTGGATTAGCATAGGCATTATCCACAGTTTTGTTCTGCTCCAGACGCAGTTTATATATAAGTGTGTTTGTGTCTAACTCTAAATCTTCCAGTGTTAATATTTGCCCTTTTTTAACATCTTTTTTCATTTTTGTTTTGTTGTTTACCAAACCAAAGGGTACATATCCATTTTTGTTGGATTCTTGTATGGTTGCGATAGAGCCATATGCTGTGTAGCCCCCTATACCGTCCAAAAACTGCCCGGTTTTTAAATCGACTTTTGCAACTGTAATGCACTCGCTAACGAGTCCACTTATTGGCACTATTGTTGCCTCTTTTTCTATAACTGCCTTTGCGACCGTCAGTGGAGTTTCCAAGTTGCAAAGATGATAGGGGCGGTAGAGTGTCCACAAAGGTCCCGATCCCATACTGTGGTATCCCATTTGATAAGCTATTTCTTCGTTTGTTGTAGAGATTGTTACAAAAACTCCGGGAGCTACGCCGTCTACAAACTCTACTACCTGGTGCCTGTTAAATATGCCGCCGTCTTTTTTTAGTTTAAATTTTTCGTTTAACTCATTTAGAGTAGCCTTTATTCCGTGTCCTCCCGTTATATCAGGCACAAAGCCTGTGGCATTGCTCATTGCCGCCATTTCTACCATGGTTTTTGTACCGTCTTTAAAAGAGCACAGCATTTTAGGACTCATTTTTCTGCGGATTGCCTCTTCTTCTGCTGTTGCGGGGGTTGAGCTACGGTCCAGCTTGTTGTTTTTTCCCTTTCCTATCACTTTTATATCAAAACCCATTGCGTCTGCAAAAGTGTATAGCTCCATGACTGCTCCCGGCTCATCTCCGGCAGAGCCGGTATAGACTACTCCCGCTTTGTCTGCCTGCGCTTTAAGGTAAGGGCCTATGACCACGTCTGTTTCCACGTTTAACATTACTACATGCTTTTTGTGTTTTATAGATTCTGTAGCTATTTGAGCTCCCACATCCGGAATCCCCGTAGCGTCTATTACACAGTCTATATTGTGTGCTTGTGTAAGGAGTAAACTGTCCTCTGTTGCTACATATTTGCCGTTTTTTATACCATCATTTGCTTGGGTTAAGGTTTTTGCTATAACTATGTCATCCCTCTTTATACCTGCGTATTCGTAAGATTCCACAACGCTTGCTATGCTGGTATCGGATACAATAGCCGGTCTTATGCCCTTCATTAGGAACATTTGAGTTGTCAGGCCGCGTCCCATCTGCCCCGCACCCACTATTGCTGTATTAATAATTTGGTTTTGCTCTTCTCTTTTTTTTAGTTTTTGATTTATATTTAACATAAATTCCTTTCTCGATTTTTTCGGTAACTCCCCAACAAATTCCCTTTGCTATTCTATAGAAAAACTTGCTTTTTGTCAATTATAGCACTTTTCTTAATGGTTGTCCCGACTTTAAAAATCACAAAGTGCTGAATTAAAAGGTACTCTCTACCTTGCTCCAAATTTGTGTAGCAGATATAAAGACTTATTAGTTGCGAGGTTGATTTCTTCTGTATTAATTTTTTCGGGTGTTATATCCGTTTTTTGGTAGCTGTGATATTTTGTTGTAAAGATACCTAATCCTTGAGTATACGATGCCACTTTTGCCCCGTAACCTTTGCATGAGTCCGAAGGGATTAACCCCGTGATAACTATATCGTCTTTGTTTTGTAATGTTTCATCTATGGTGGCATTCATTCGTCTAAGATCGTAAATAGCCGTGCCGGAAAAAAGCGTCGGTGTGTGCAATTCGTATGCCAATACCGGTTCTAGCAACCCCATTTCGGCAACAGAAAAAGCCTCCATTAAGATAGGGGGCGTTAAATCACGGAAAGCAGATGGGGTGCTGGTTACACTGTCATAGTCGGCGTAGATAAATGTTACTTTGGTATCGGTAATCTCCCATCCATATGTGCCGCGTTTGCATGTTTCAAATACTGCCTCCTCAACAGCGGTCTGAAATGTTTTTTCTAGCTCACCAAAAGACACTTTTGTTTCATAAAAAAGACCGCTCCCCTGCGGTAACGGCTCTATACGAAAGCCTACCCCTGCACGAAAAGGAGTGCCGTTACGATTGAGGGGTGCAATAATTTCGGTAGCTGCGGTGGGGCATTCCATATAAATCGTTCTTGCTTGTGAAAAGCATGAAGTTATGCCATACCGCTCTGCCAGCAATTCACGCAATATCTCCATTTGAATTTCACCAAATATGTGCAAGTTTAGGCCCTTGCCGGAAGATAGCTCAAGCATTGGATCTTCGTCTGTTAACTGCACCAAGGCTTCATACAATTGCCGTCGTTGGCTTGAGCAAACGGGTTGCACTTCTACATTTATAGTAGGGCGACCCAAGTTTACCTTACGCATATCTTTAAAATCTTCTCCCAAAACATCCCCCACTCTCATATCTTTTGAATACAAAACCCCTACATCTCCCGCTTCAACGGAATCAGCAGCAATTATTTTGCTACCCTCCAATCGCCCCAATCGAACAATCTTTTCCTCTCGTTCTCGATACCGTACCATTTCTCGCACTTTTAGCTTGCCCCTATATAAACGTACATATACATGACGATCCCTGGCGGTATTTTCAATTTTAAAAACTAAAGCAGACAATGCCTCGCCACAATCGGCGTGGGATAATGGCAGAAAAAGGGGCAGTTTGCTTAACATTTTATCAACCCCAACACCGTGCAATGCACTACCAAAAAATACAGGGTACAATCTCCCCCGACGTGTGTGATAATAAAAATTTTCGGGATTTAACGAAATCGTTTCATTCGTTTCATTATTGACAAACTTTTCCATCAAAGCATCATCAACATTGTACAGGGCTTCGCTGTTGTACTCCACAAATTCTCTATCGGACAATAACACTATACCGCCATCTGAGTCTATTCTTTCGGTAATAATCAGCCGCTCATGTAGATATGTATTGGCAAGAGAGGCGACTTTATCCGGGTTCGCCCCCAATCGGTCAATTTTGTTGATAAAGATTACCGTCGGTATGCCCAAGCCCATAATAATGTCCATTAACAACTTTGTATGGGACTGTAACCCCTCCACAGCCGAAATAACTAACACTACACCATCCAAAACCATTAGGCTGCGTTCCACTTCTGCCACAAAATCTACATGCCCGGGGGTGTCGATAAGGTTAAATTTTACCTGATTATGAAAAAATGATGCAACAGCAGCCCGCACACTAATACCACGCTTGCGTTCTATCTCCATGGAGTCGGTTTGTGTGTCCCCCTTGTCAACCCTGCCAACTCTGGGTATTGCCCCACCAAGGTGCAGTATATTTTCTGTTAAAGTTGTTTTGCCTGCATCAACATGGGCAACTATTCCTATATTTAGCTTTTTCATTTGTGTGTATCCTTCCCTGCTCACTTGATTTAAATATAGCACTTTTCCGGTTTTTAATCCATGATTGCCAACACTATAATACCATGTTGGTGCGTGAAGTGCAACGGCAGGGCAAAAGCAAGCCATGTCTGCATCTATAGCAAACGCCCACGACATCAATATTGGAAAAGAATCGGCACATTGCACAACCCTCCAAGAAGTGCTATAATAAGCTAAGGACAAGCATATATTCGGAGGTAGATGGTATGTTATATAATATATACAAAAATGTTAAAAAGGTCTTCGTAGAAAATGACCCAAAAGGTTTTAAGCGAGGTTTCTTAATAGGAGCCTTTTGTGGAGCTTTAGCAGCCCTAGGGCATCACGGAGATTTATTGGGAAATTATGTCATTATTATTTTGGTAATAGCTGGTTTTATAATAGCTTATTTTTTATAGATAAATTCACATAGCAAATCTCTTGTTTTTGTTTCCCGAAAGGTAAAAAAGACACCCTAAAAACCCATGCCGCTATGATTGAAAATGGGCAGGGGAAAAGGCAAATAGCGAAGGGCAACGCGACATTATAAGCGGGTTTCGGTGTGAAATTATAGCTATTCTAATGCGAACTATGGAAGACTCTATGTGAGACTTTATGGCTGAAGCGATGTGTGATTCATAGAGTCAGCCATAGAGTCTCGCATAAAGAGTTTCATAGTTCGCATTAGAACGGCTCTATTTTCACACCAAAACGCCCTTATTACGCCATTTTCCCCTTCAAACTTTACTCGCTAACCTCTTTCTATTCTTGGTAATTTTCGGTTGGATAATTTTCAAATTCAAGAAGAAAACAAGAAATAAAGAAAAAAACTATACTTGACAAACTCACCTATCATGTGATACAATCCAGTTTATAAAAGTAGAAAAAGTAGAGTACCTGCTCTCACCTATTGCCTTTGGCCTCTGGGTTCGTAATTACAACATAAATGATAATGGTGTATATTTTAAAGCCTTTCTTTAACATTAGTGGGTACTCTTGCCGATTTATGGCAAAGAGTGGTTTTTGTTTGCCTTGCGTCATAGTTTATGCAACAGACAAAAATTGCATACCCACTTTTTTTGTACCCCAGGAGGTGCCTTATTTTAGGGTTAATGATTAACGAACAAATACGGGACAGAGAGGTTAGACTTATAGACGAAACCGGTACCCAAATGGGTATTGTCAGCAACAAAGTCGCACAAGACATGGCTCTGCAAAAACGACTTGATCTAGTCAAAATTTCGCCAACTGCCAAGCCCCCCGTTTGCAAAATTATGGATTATAGCAAGCACCGTTTTGACAAGCAAAAACGGGAAAAGGAAGCCCGCAAAAAGCAAAAAACCGCCGCAATGAAAGAACTTCGCCTTTCTCCAAACATTGACACTCACGATATAAACGTGAAAATCAAAAAAGCAAAGGAATTTTTGCAAAGCGGCGACAAAGTAAAAATAAGTATACGCTTTAGGGGGCGTGAGATGGGCTATGCCGACAATGCGTTGAAAATTTTTGCCGATTTTGCCAAAAGCGTGGAGGAATATGGCACAATTGACAAAACCCCAAAGCGTGAAGCTCGCACAATGAGTATATTTATAAACCCACACAAAACATAAAAACACAAAGAAGAGGAGAGGTTATGCCTAAATTAAAAACAAATAGAGCTGCGGCAAAACGCTTTAAAGCGACCGCCAGCGGAAAATTAAAACGTAACAAAGCCGGCCGCCGCCACATACTCGGCAAGAAAAACACAAAGCGTAAAAGAGGCCTGCGCCAAGCCGGATATGTAGACAAAACAAACGAAGCACAAATGAAAAGAATGTTACCATACGTGTAGTATACATATAAGTATAGGAGGTTTTAGCATGGCGAGGATAAAAGGGGCAATGAATACCCGAAAAAAGCATAAAAAAGTGCTAAAAATGGCAAAAGGCTTTAGAGGAGCACGTAGCAGACAATATCGTATTGCTAAACAGTCTGTTATGCGTTCAATGGCACATTCTTTTGCCGGCCGCAAACAAACAAAGCGAGATTACCGCAAACTTTGGATAACACGCATAAACGCTGCCGCCCGTTTAAACGGCATTAGCTACAGCAAACTAATGAACGGGCTTAAATTGGCAGGTATTGATATTAACCGCAAAATGTTGGCAGACTTAGCCATTACAGACGCAGCCGCCTTTGGCAAGCTAGCTCAAACGGCAAAGGAAAAGTTTAGCTAGACGGCTGAAATATCTGAAAACAGCCCAAGCAAGTGGATCAAAAACAATGCGCAGCAGAAAAAAACCATACACCCAAAAAGAATTAGAAAATAACCCATATATCATAAAAACACCCGATGAACACAAAGGAAACTGGCTTAGGTATTTTGGTAATGACAATAAAATTAAGATAGAAATCGGAACAGGCAAAGGCGGCTTTATTACAGAAATAGCCAACCGTAACGCAAACACCAATTTTTTGGGACTAGAAAAAGAAAAAGAGATTATTGTGATGGCTGCCCGTTCTTTAGCAAAAACCAAGCCCAAAAATGTCGGTTTGGCTCTTGCTAAAGGAGAGGGGCTGTCAGATTTTTTTTCCCAGGGGGAAGTAGCCCATATTTATCTCAATTTTAGCGACCCTTGGCCAAAAAGCCGCTACGCAAAACGCCGTCTGACCCATCGCAATTTTTTGTGTACATACAAACAGATACTTGCTCACGGGGGCGGCATATCCTTTAAAACGGATCAAGCCCCCTTTTTTGACTTCTCTTTAAAAGAGTTTGAGGCAGAGGGTTTTGTTGTAGTATCTCAAACAAGGGATTTGCACAATACCCCCTACCACTTGTCGGGCGAAAATATAACAACGGAATATGAAACAAAATTTGCCGCCCAAGGCCAACCGATATATATGGTAGAGGTTAAAAAATGTTAAAATAAACCACTATAGCCCTGCAATATAAACGGAAGCACCATAGGCGGCTATAGCTCCGTCGGCGGCGGCGGTTACTATTTGTTTTAGTATATTGTTGCGGCCGTCCCCTGCGGCAAACACGCCGGGGATATTGGTTGCCAGGGTATTGTCTGTTACTATATAACCCAATTCATCCAGGGTTATTGTGCCTTTTACCAAGTCGTTGCTAGGTATTTGTCCAATCGTCACAAAAACACAGGCAACATTTAAAGTTGATATTGCGTCGGTTTTCACATTTTTAATTTTCAGTTCGTTCACGGCGTTTTCGCCCAATATTTCTTCCGTTACACTATCATAATGAACCTCTATATTTGGCAGTTGGAGCATATTTTCTGTCATTTTTTTGTGTGCTCTAAACTCATCTCGCCTGTGGATTAGGTGTACTTTTTTGCACAGGCGCGATAAAAATATAACATCTTCTATCGCACTGTTGCCGCCGCCCACCACTGCCACAGTTTGATCTCTGTACAATGCACCGTCGCAAGTGCCGCAATAGGACACACCACGGCCACGCAACCTTTCTTCTCCCGGCACACCCAGGCGGCGAGGCGAGGAACCCATGGCAAGCACCAGGGTTTTTGCGGTATAGCTGTTCTTTTTTGTTGTAACAGTTTTTACATCACCGGATAGGGACAGTGTTTTTGCGTCTTCTCGCTTAAAATCAATGTTGGGGAAAGCTCGAATGTGTTCCGTGAATTTGATTGCAAGGTCGGTGCCGAGTATTTGGGTAAAACCGGGATAGTTTTCCACTTCATATGTGTTTACTATTTGCCCCCCAACGTACATTTTTTCTAAAATCAGGGTTTTTAGTCCTGCTCGGTCTGCATAAATGGCGGCAGTAACACCGGCAGGACCCGCTCCAATTATTATTATATCGTAATCCATCTATAAACAACCTTTCTGAACAAAAATCCCCCCAAAAAGCGGAGGGATTTTTTTGTTTATTAAACCTACAAAAACCTACGAAGAAGCGAAAAACCGTGGGGCGCTGCCCCACACCCCGCTGGGGCCACGGGCCCCAGACCCCATTATTTTTTTTACATGAGTTAAATTTTCAAATTTGTAAAAGTATTTCGATTATTGAAATAATGGGGTCA
>WRKF01000075.1 GCA_009778165.1 Defluviitaleaceae bacterium | reverse complement strand
CTTTGGTAAAAGTCACCATTTAACCATTTTCTCAAAGTGCATTTTCCCCAAGAGGTAAGTTCACGTATTTCATGATACGCTTTTCTAGTGATAATATCTTTAGAGAGCAATAACGCCTTACCGTCTCGCTCCTCTAACACATACCACTCATAATCGCAAAAATTAATTGTTTTCATTAAGTTACACCTCGCTTTCTAATAGTTATGGTCGCTGGATTAATTTTCCGCATAAATACCTCGCTTGATGTATCGTTTATAGATATGTAGTAAGCTAGAACTCCGTCCCGACCACCTTCACACCTTTCTACTAAGTTGCCGTACAACCATTCACCATGGTTTACCGATTTACCCCTAAACAAATACCTATCTTTCATTTTGTGTCTCCTTTTTCTACTGGAGCGATAACTATTACCGCTCCCGATTGGTTAATGTTCCCTACCACTGTCTATTCACTAGACTTTGTTTTTGCGTTTACGCCCGTGTCGTGCTTTCATTGTTTCGGGTTTAGGTACAACAATGAGATATTCTTCAACTTCAATATATTTTTTGGTATAATCGGAATAAGTTTCATCAATATACTTTTGCACTTCCTTTTTACTGCCAAAAACACATACGAATCCCCCATACTTAGACTCATAATAAGGAGAACTATGGTTCCAAAGTACATATATTATTACGTTCATAACAATTTACACATCCTTCCTTTTTATAAGGGAGCGGCGTTGTTGCCGCTCCGATTAGCTTTTTCTATGCTTGTTCACTTTCAACACTAACACCGTTCAACCAGCGGACACGTTCGGCGGTTTCTTCTTTCGTACCCCAGTCGCTGTCTGTGTGCCATTTACCAGTAGGAGAGTAGAAGCCTACTGTATATAAATTTGGCTCTGTTCTGATGTATACCCACATAATTTTATCTCCTATCTTTTCTCTTTTCCTGTAATGTCTTGCTTACATTAACTGTTAAGACTCAGAGGGTGATTTAGGTGTATCTTCTATTTCGTGAGTTTCAAACCCTAGACACAACAGTATTGCATCTTTATTTTCATAATATACACAGGTAAACATATATGACTATCCCAACCTGCATTTGAATAATAATAAGTATCATCCCTATCTTCTTTACCTACATTTGCACCACAGATGGTGCAGTCTGGTAATTCTCTTTGCATGACTTTCTCCTTTCCACTCCTTTTCCTCTTTTCCTGTAATGTCCTTACTATTCAATTGTCAATGTTCAGGTGGTGTTTGGCTCTACTTAATATTTAGCTTTCCAATGTTCAAAGTACATTTCTAGCAAGTTATTTGCCTTTAAATAGTCTACAAAATTGGATATTGTATTTGTCAGTATATCATCGTTACTACGGCGATAACTTTCGGTGTAAAAATCTTCTCCATCAGATATTAAATAACTGAAACGGAACGCTTCCGGGCATAGCTCCAAATAAAAATGGTGCTGTATGCTGTCAAAGTATTTGCCTGTATCGTATCTTTTTGTAAATTTTATGTCGTATATAGTACCAGCCTTTAGCCAATCCAAACGTCCGTATAGCAAGAACTCTATATTTGATATATTTTTTCTTTTGTGCAAGGCGACCTGTGATTGACCGCCTTGCACAATACTTGCTATTTTTGTATGTATTTGAGTTGCTTTCGGGGTGGATACACCTTGGGTTATTTCGTTTACAACTTCCTCAAACTCTATCCCTGCAAGCATGGCAGGTGTTTTTTCGGTAGGCTCTCGTTTTAGAGTTTGCAAAAAACCTTCATATGCCTTACCTTCATAGCTTTCGTAGGCTTTGTAAATATAAAGCCAGCTAGACAGTAGCGACGGCGTTATCAGATACTTCCCCACCATTAACCTCCCACACCCTAAGGCTCCTGTTCCAGCTATATCCAAGCTCTTTAATACGTTTTTTTGCCATTCTACCTATCTCCTTTTCGCTGGTTAGTGCATGGTCAATTTTTTTGAGATTGTCCGCAAAGGCATTGGCACTTTCTATATCATTTATAGATTCCACTAACTCCTTGCCTGTTTCAATAGCTTCGTTATACTCCTTTTCTCGTTCGCCAAATATGGCACTTTCAGCTTTTAGTGATAATTGCATTTGCTCAAAAAGGCGTGTTATGTAGTCGTTAGGAGTACTCTCTGTTAGGGTTGTAATTTTCCTTTCGCCTGCTACACCATAGCTTCCCTTTGCGAAATACTCCTCTGTTGGGGTGAAGCCCGCTATGCGGTTAGTACCAATTACTTGCAAAAAACAACCAATATCACAAGGCTGCCACACTATGTTTCTTGCTGCTCCCTCACACAATAACCTTTGCTTTACTATGTCCCTATCCTTTTCTTCTACAGTGTGAAAAACATAGATAACATGCTTATTAGAAGTGTATTGTAACTGGCTCGTAAACCTTATAAACTCGCTTTTTACTGCTCCAAAGCCTTGAAGGCTTATCCCACCGTCTTTTTTGCGGTTTGTTGTGGGATTTATACGCATTGCCCAGTCTTGCAAAAAGGTTACAAGGCTACCGCCTGTATCAATAACTATTGTTTTAAATTCAGCCATTTCCGGACTTTCTAGGTCTTTTAACACTTCTTCGTAATTTGTAGCTTGTATTGTCGGTACACGGTGCTGTGCTTTTACTCTGCTTATGCCCTTGTCGAAGTCTATCAACAGCGGGTTGGGGGCTGATAGTGCCAGTGTGGTTTTGCCTGTACCAGGACTACCACTGATTAACATCGAAAACTTCTTGCCTGTAAAATCCATGTATTGCGGTTTTATTATTGCCATTTTTTTATCTCCTTATGTTGTATATAGAGGGGAATTTATCCCCTCATGACGTACTATTTTTTTTTATAAATTATCGATTACGAATTGATAGCCTACTATCTCACCTACATATTCGCAATTTTTTATTACTAGCTCTTGCAGATTTTTGTTATCGCCGTTCATCTCTTGCAAGTTTTTTTCTATCTGTTCAAAAAGAATTTTTACTTTATTCTCAAGTATAGGTTTTAAAATTTCCGGCTTCATTAGTAGCTCCTTTCTGCAACATGTGTTCTAAAATTTAGCATTTTCAATACTTCTGACACTGTTATATTGTCAATACAAGGCTCGCACAAGTCCATGTTTGCGTCTGAATAATATGTGTCTTTTTCGTCTACATTTTCACCGCAAATTTCGCAAGTTATTGATGTGGGGATTGTTAAAAATTCCCTTTCGTCTGTCATTTTCCAACTGTCATAGTTTGGTATTGTTTCATACATGATTTTTTTCTCCTTGTATAGTGGAGCGGATTTTTCACTGCTCCTTTACTTACTGCTTTTATAGTTTATGGTGTGGTTGTGGTTTTAAAGTTTCGTGGTATCTATCCACATTGCGGGGCGAACACCACCGGAAGCGCAGTTGACATCGAAACCAAAGATGAAGACACCGCCGACATCATAGACACTCGCAACAATGTTACTACTGTAGCCGGGCGACCGCAGCCACCACCAACCCTCTCCTTCTAAAAATTGAATGTTATATTTTTTAACTTCCTCTACACTAAGTAGAAAGATTTTATCCTTAACACCTAGGTCTGTTCTAGTTTCAAGTATGTTAGCATGATACTCTTTTAAAGTTTTGTAAAAGTCATTATTTAACCATCCTCTTAAAGTACAATATTCCCAAGTTATATTTTCAAAGGTTTCATGATACGCTTTTTTGGTGATAATATCTTTAGCGAGCAGTAACATCTTATTGACTTGCTCCTCTAATACATACCACTCGTAATTGCATAAATTAACTGTTTTCATTTTGGTATCTCCTTATATTGTGGAGCGGCGTTGTTGCCGCTCCGATTGGTTTTTACTGTTAAGCAACTGCGAACCTTTTGTAAGTTGTAACTTTCATGTAGTCTGACAAGTCGCCTAGGTCTTGCTCTAACCTTTTCTTGTCCAGTGTTTCACGTTTTGCGTCTGTGTAGGATAGTTTGTACTCACCTACTATCATTTTGCTTTCACCTTTTTCTACCATTGTTGCTTTTAGTTCGTCTGCGATTGCGTCTATCATAGCTTGCATTTCTTCTACCATACGCTTGTACTCTTTGTACTCTTTTATTTTTGCCTGTAAGTTTGTCATTGTCTTATCTCCTTATACTTGTAGAGTGGGATTTTCACCGCTCCTAACTGTTTTTTAGTTTAGGGAAGCAATTTGTATTACTTTTTTTATAGTTTCCCTATTTTCTGTCCACATTTTTGTTGCACCTTTTTCATCCAATACACCGCTTGATATTTTTATTATTATGTTTGTTATTTCGCAAAGTGTATCTTGTAACTCTTTTTGTGCCTGTTGCCAGTATAGATTGTTTCTACCTTTATCTATTTCTTTTAAGTGTAGCTCGTATCCTTCATATTGGATTATTAACCTTCTTAAATCTTCTATTACCTTTACTCGCTGTTTGTGTGTTTTCATTAATGCTGTCCTTTTCCTTTTTAAACAAAAAAACAGTCTTTTCATGTGTTTTTACATTACATGAAAAGACTGTTTAGGGTTATTGCTATTAATCACCGTTGGGATGGGGTTCGCCCCAGTTTTTGTTTAGATACCGTTGCCGTTAATTAATATATTTATGAGTGTTATGATTATACCTGCAACCCCTATTAATGCGGCAATGTTAAAACCTATAAACCATCTGTTTGCCGTCTTTGTTTCTGCTACAAATGTGTCAATTTTGTTTTCTAATTCTTTACGTTCTTCACGGCTACGTTGTTCACGCTCCCTTGCGTCATCCATCAACCGTTGTTCCATTGCAATAGTGCGTTGCTCACGCTCCTTCGCTTCCTCTGTCAAACGCTTTTCCATATCTCTCCGGTCTTGCTCCAAGCGGTCAATATACTCTCGAAAGTCTATTGTATTAACTTGGCTTTTTGGTGTGTGGTTTTGTTTTTTTGGCATTTCGGACACCTCTTTTCCATTACGCACTATAATCTTGCTCTCTAGTGAAATTATAACACTAGAGAGCAAAATTTACAATCTCTTTTCTTGTAATGTCTTGCTATTCAGTTGTCAAGGTTCAGGTGGTGACTTGGTGGTGATGGTGGTTCTGTGTTGTGCATATTATTATACCGCTATTCATAGCGAATGTCAATAGGATTTTAAACAAAATAACGCTATGTTTAGCGGTTTGTATGATTGCACAAAAAAACGAACGTATAAGAATAATGTTTTGTGCAAAACGCACAAAAAAAGAGCCGTTTTTGAAGTTATAAACTTCAAAAACAACTCAAATGTTGATAATAGTTTTGTGTTTATTGTGGATTATTATGTATTTGAGTGTTGTGATAAACTTGAATGAATGGAAATTTTGTGGTATAATTATAAATAGTAACGATAAAACTCGCTGTGTGGCAATGTTATGGAGGTCTAATTGATGAAAAACACATGTATCAAGTTTTTGCATAACTTTTTTATGGAACGGAAAATAATCCCTATTTTTGTATGGCGATTAGTTCAAATTTACATTTTACTTCAAATATGCTTGTTTTTATTCACCTAATAAAAAAATTGTGCATAATGTTTCCTAAAAAATAAAAAACGAAAAGCCAATCGGAAAATTTCATATCTTCAAACAAATCAGAAGAACACAACCGATCAAGAAACTCAAAAATTTCATTAACATTGTACCCTTTTATGTGCGGGGCATCATATTCCTCTAAGGTTTTAACATTTTTATATATTGTTTCTTCAAATAATTTTCGCTGTTTTTCAGTGGGTCTAATGCTATAATCAATACAGTTATCACACTCTTTAAAAACAGGTGCTAGGTCTTTTACGATAGGGGTTGTTGCTAAATTCGGGAAATTTTGTTTATATAAATCTTGAAAAGTGTACGCTTTCAAAATTTGCGTTTTCTGCATTTGTTGTGCGGTTTCAAAAAATTCGTTATTAGAGGGAAGCATTTTCTGCATTTGTTGTGCGGTCTCAAAAAATTCGTTATTAGAGGGAAGCATTTTCTGCATTTGTTGTGCGGTTTTAAAAAATTCGTTATTATTACGCTCGTACTTTTCGCTCACTATAAATCCTCCTTTACAGTTTAGGTTGTTTGGTGGCTCTTCCATAAGGGTATTTTCAAACAATATAACTATACTCTATACAGTAAAGCACTAAAATAGATCACTATGCGTTCCAGTTCGTTGCAAAACCAAAATAAGAACATCAATTTCATACCGATAAACTAAAAATCCACGGTAACACTAAAATGCTCCGCAATCTCATGTTCATTATAACGTTTGCTTATAACTTTTTGAAGTTTATCAACTGGCAACAATTCTTTTATCGCCCATTTTGCGGTTCTAGCTTCATCTTTTCGGCGGTTTGTTATTTAACTACACTCAAATCCATAAACGGTGCTTTTGCGTTGTTTGTAACATCGTCTGCCCATTCTATGAGCTGATTGGTGGCGTTCCTTGTGATTTCGGCGTGTTCCTTCATCTCGATTATATCTCCTTTTATATCTGCTATATCCTCTTTTATGTATAGTATGTCTGTTTTTATTTCTGTCATGTCGTTTTCCATTTTGTCTAACTTTCTTAAAATTTGTTTTAATATCTCGTTCTCCATGGTTTACATACCCTCCAGTTTATTTTTAGACTTTCAATTCTATGTTTCAATATTGTCTTCAATGGTAATTTTTTATTCCGTTTCTCCGTTTCCAAAGACAATCCCCTTGGTCTTGTAAAACTCAAAAGCCTCACGCAAAAAATCCACGGTAACACTAAAATGCTCCGCAATCTCATGTTCGTCATAGCGTTTGTTTATAACTTCTTGAAGTTTATCAACTGGCAACAATTCTTTTATCGCCCATTTTGCGGCTCTAGCTTCATCTTTTCGGCGGTTCATTTTTGCCAATGGGGAATTGGCAGTAGTTTCTATATTATATAGAGAACCAGTCTTAAAATGCCCCAATTCATGGGCTAATAGTACGGTTTCTTCTGCCGTGTTTAATACTGAAGATTTATCTAAAATAATTACTCCACCAAAATTAGACCCCATACAAACGGCTTTTTTATTATTGCTTACACGTGCGTTTACTAAAGATATATCTTGCTGTTCTATTTTATCGTGCAAATTTTCTAAAGTTATCACAGTGTACCCCGCTAACAATTATATTTTTCTTTGCTCCTTCAATGTTTTGGCAATTGCAGCTAAAGCGTCTATTTCACTTTGAGTTAAATCATCAAATGCGTCTCCGCTAAAAGCGACTTTTACATCTTTTAATTCTTCGGGAATGTGCAGTATTGGATAAGGTTCTTCTTTACCAGTAAGTAGGTAATCGGTAGTAACGTTAAAATATTCAGCTAATATTTCTAAATTCTTAGGAGACGGTTTTCTAATGCCTCTCTTGTATGTCCCTAACAATGAATCGGAAATACCAGTATTTTTAGATACTTTGTACATGCTTTCATTATTTTTTATCAGTAGCTGTGCAAATCGAGTAGCAAACATAACAATAAACACCTCTCATATATTTATTTTTTTGTGCAATCATACAAATCGCTAAACATAGCGTTATTTTGTTTGAAATCCTATTGACATCCGCTATGAATAGCGGTATAATAATATGCACCAAGGCAACAAAAAGCTGAACCCTAAATATCGGCAGGGTTTATTAAAGCCTTGAACGCACTATTTGCCTAGGTTTTTAGTCGGACGCTGGCAAATAGTAACTACACTACTTAATTTAAGTTTTTTTAAAAACAGGGTGTTAGTAAGTAGTATGTACAACTTTATGCACAACATTATACAAAATAATTGTAAAAATGTCAAATCAAGAAAGGAGTGATTTTGATGGGTAGTTTAGTACCTCCCGATTGGGGGATTGAGGTTAATACCACACTTTACAAATTGGGAATGCACAAAACTCAATTAGCTCGCATGTTGAATGTTAACTACACAAACATGTGCAACGTCATAAAAGGACGTAGGGTGGATATTAAAATGCAAGATAAAATAATCGCCAAAATTCAAGAACTGGAAGCCCGACAAGGGCAAGCTGTGGAGGTTGGTGAAGCGGTGTGAGAGAGGGAAAAACCGCCTTAAAAGTATAAGGCGGGTTGAAAAAAGCCTAATGTTTTTTGGCTTGGTGTTTCTGCAATACTGTCCCTGCTTCGGATTTAGCTTTAGCAGAATTGCTGGTTGAGAGCGTTTTGCCTGCTTTGCTAACTTTTGGGCTAGGGTTACATTTTTTAGCCATAACACCTCCATCAATAAAGGGCGAATACCCTAAGTATTTGTAACGTTACAGATACCATTATACTTTGTTGCTTAGGTGAAGTCAAGTAAAAAGGGGGTTTTATATTTGAGAGAAAAGCAAGAATGGGCTTATGTAGCAGAAGATAAGCTAAAT
>WRKF01000074.1 GCA_009778165.1 Defluviitaleaceae bacterium | reverse complement strand
TTTCAGTCTCCATTTCAATATATTTATCAACAAAACTAGGTCTTTCTTTTACTTCCACAAACATATTTTCCACTTCCTTTCTTTTGGGGTGATTTTTTCTTACATAATTTTGTGCAACCATTTTTACGATATGGTATTGTGCTAAACACATTTCTCTTAAAAATTTTTCAGATATTGTATTTTCGGCATAAAGCTCCAATATTTTTTTCCTCGCTTCTAATGCGTCACGTACAAACTGACTAACGTCTATATTCTTTTTCCTATGCTCCAAACTTTTAAAAGGTAAAAGCATATGTCTACCGTTTGTACTTAAATCTTCAATACTGTATTCCCACATTTTTACTATAGGGAATTGTTGCGTTAATTTTTCTTTAGTTCCGGAATTTACATATGTGATATTATAATAATCCGGAACATCACTACTTTTCTCCAACTGTATAACTATAGAACGCGGTAAATCAATTTCTATGTTATATTTGTCACTTAAATCGACAGATTTCAGCATATCCAACAAAGCTAATAGCTGGTACTCTGCAATCCTTATTATCATTTTACCATCATGGCTCGTTTGGAACTCTATATTGTAGAGCGTATCTCCAATTTTAAAAACTGTATCTGCAACAAGTTTACCATAATCCTTTTTTCCTGTTTCATCATTGTTTTTGAAAATAAATTCAGAAGCTAACCTAACAACTTTTGTGTTTTCCGGATCATGCACCGAACCCAAAATTTCATTTAAAAATTTTATAAGTTCCTTGTCGTCAACCATAAAAATGATTTTTATAGCTTCATCTATCTGCATATTTTCTTTACGGCACTTTTCTCTATCCATTTTTATAACCGTTCCTTTCTAAAGTATAAAATGTCATGAAATAATTTCTTTCAAATTTTTACACTCTCATATATTTATATTAGCAAAAATAAACTTTTTTCGCAACTTTTTTTAGACTTCCTTCGTGACCAGTTTTTCTTTTGAGTTTGTGCATAAAATATAGTCATTGTCTTTACCTAAATCAAAGTCCCCAAAAAGTGAAAATGTTTCTGCGTTTTTTCGTGAAGAAAAACCGGAAATTTTATAAGTAAGGTTTTTTTCTTTTACCGTTACACTATTGTCTTTATTTATAGTTGCAATTGTGCCATTATCAAATTTTTTGCATTCTTGTGTTGTCATTGTTTTATTTCCTTTATACCGGAGCGGTCGAGTTGCAACCGCTCCGCTTGGTTAGCTTTTTTATAGTTTATGGTGTGGTTGTGGTTTTAAAGTTCCGTGGTATCTACCCACATTGCGGGGCGAACACCACCGGAGTCGTAGTCGACAGAGTGAACATAGACGAAGGCACTACCAAAATCGCAGACCCCCTTTGCACCGTAACCGCCGAAGCCGAGCGACCGCAGCCACCACCAACCCTCTGCGGGTGGGATGTTATATTTGATGTTATATTTTTCGTATTCTTCTATACTAAGTAGAAATATTTTGTCCGTAACACCTTGCTCTGTTTCAGTATCTAGTATGTTAGCGTGACCTTCTTTTAAACTTTCATAAAAATCACTATTTAACCATTTTCTTAAACTACATTTTTCCAAAGATGTACGTTCATATTTGTAATGATACGGTTGTTTGGTGATAATATCTTTAGAGAGCAATAACACCTTATCGTCATCGTCTTGCTCCTCTAACACATACCACTCGTAACCGCCTAAATTAACTGTTTTCATTTTAGCTTCTCCTTTTTATAGTGGAGCGGTTTTTTGTAACCGCTCCGATTAATTTGCTGTACTTGTGTAAGTTTGAAGTTTGGTTCTCAACAGTAGGCTGTAATATCAAGCCATTCACCAGCTTCCAAGATCAAAACAAACGGGATAATATCGTCCGTTTCAACACCTACCAGTTCATAATAGAGCCAATCTTCTAATGTAATGTTGAATTTCTCAAGATAAGCGTCGTATTTATCGCTAGTTTCTATAACTGTATGAGTTTTGTGCAACCTTGCTTTACATATTCCCTTGTCGTAAAATCTTGTTTCGATATACATAATTTTTCTCCTTATTGATAGTGGAGCGGTTTTTTTGTAACCTCTCCGATTGATTAACAGTTTTTTGTTGCTAATCTAGTAACACTTCATAACCTATTGAGTATTGTCTTTATCTATAGTTGCGATTGTGCCATTATCAATTTTTTTGCATTTTTGTGTTGTCATTGTTTAATTTCCTCATACTGGAGCGGTCGAGCTGTGACCGCTCCTTGGCCTATTGTTTCTTTTATAATTTGTGGTGCGGTTGTAGCTTTAAGATGTCATGGACTAACTCCCCACCAACTTTTAGACAATCGGGTAGGCTTGTTATTTCTGTGCCGCGTAGATATAAATCCCCATCAACTCTTAAGTTATTGGGCAAAGCTATTATTTGAGAGTAACTTAGATCTAAATACCCTTTAACTTTTAGGTTATCAGGTAAAATTTTTATATAGTTATTACAAAATAGAGATACGTTTCCATTTTCATTGCAATCTTCTTCTACCATGGTTCTACTTTTAACTGTATTGTCTAAGTACCTTCTTACTTCTTTTGAATTTTCAAACTCTTTATTATAGAAACATGAATAAATTCTACAAGGTATTTTGTTCTGTTCTAGGTAGTCTAATATGTTATATTCATTTTTAAACAGTATATCCTCATCTTTCAGTACCTTGTAAAGTCTATCGTAATATTTTTTAAAGTGTTCCGTAAATTTTGGATAGCGAATAATAAACTCTTCGCTAAACCAATACCCTTTCCTCAATGTGCCGGATTTTACGACAATATAGCTTATGTTTTTGTGACTATAATTCATTTCTCTTTTTTTAATTTGTACATTTCATGCCTCCTAGTATAATTTAGACGTGTTTTATTTTTCTAACTTCACAAATATATTATACACTATTTTCTTTGTTTTGTCAAGTGTTTTTTTGGTTTTTTTCGTTACATTTTCATCACAAATATTGTTGTCGTTGTTACTGAACGCTTCCATCGGTTTTTCTTTCAGTCAAGTATTTTTTGGTTTGTAATAGAATTAAAATGATAAAGTAATGTTATAGACGTTGAAAAAATGCTGTAAATACTGTATTATTGCACTTGGAGAAATTTAAAAACAATAACAATAACTAGGAGGAATTTAATTATGTATAATATCAAAACAAAAACTGCTGCTATATATTTGCGTTTTTCTAATGACGACCAAGCTAGTGACGAAAGTATAAGCATAGCAAATCAAAGAACAATATGTGAAAAATTTGCGCTGGAAAACCGTTTTTACAAAGTAAGAGAGTTTGTAGATGACGGCATATCTGGCACAACATTTGAACGTCCGGCGTTTTCGGAAATGGTTAATCTGATAAAAGAAGGAGAAATTTCAGCGGTCATAGTAAAAGACCTATCACGATTTGGTCGTGACTATATAAAAGTGGGTCAATATATGGAGACGTTTTTTCCGGAATGGGGCGTGGATTTCATTGCAATAGCAGATAATTATGATAGTCGTAAAAACGACAACAACGCTGAGATAGCTATTTTTAAAAACTTTTTCAATGACTGGTATCCGCGTGATATTAGTAAAAAAATTAGAGCAGTAAATGACATGAAAGTAAAGTCAGGGAAAAGAACTAGCCCAAATAACACGCCTTATGGATATAGATATTGCGAAAAAACAGAAAGGTTGGTTATAGATTCGGTGACTTCCCCTGTAGTCAAACGTATTTTTTCAATGTGTATGGGCGGCATGGGCCCGTACCAAATAGCCAACACTCTTACGGAAGAAAATTTTCTCACTCCAAGAGAATATAAAGTTAGTAGGAAAATGACGGCAAAAAATGAAAAGATTAAAAGTGCCAATGTCGCAAAAAATAAAATGTGGACATGTAGGACAATTTCTAAAATGTTACAAAAAAAAGAATACGCAGGCCATTTTGTGGCCAAGGAAACATATTCTTTATCTCACAAAAATAACAAAAGGATACTGTTGTCTGAAAACGAACAAACTGTTTTTTACAATCATCACGAAGGAATAATAAGTCAGCAAATTTTTGATACTTGTCAAAACATTTTAAAGACGAATAAACGGACACCAAAATCTAATAAAGAGAAGTCTATATTTAGCGGACATGTTTTTTGTGCCACTTGTGGAAAATCACATAATCGCGGTGGTGACAGGTATAATTGTGGTGCTTATAGGAATAGGGGTGGTTGCAGCCCTCACAGCGTTACAAGATCAAAGTTGGAAGAAGAAGTTACGAAGCAAGTATTAAAAATGATAAAAACAGTGAACAAAGATAGGGCAGGATTCCAAAAAGCCGTTTCGCAAGTTAAATTATTAGAAGAAACAATAAGTTTTAAAAATAAGGAAACACAAATATTAGAGCTTAAAAAAAGTTTAGAAAAAAATGAAACTATCATAGCTACTCTTTATGAAGATAGAGCATTGGGAAACTTGCCAAAAGAACGTTATGAAATACTTGCACAAAATTATGATATCCAAAGAGAAGAAATAAAAAGAAAACTCGGTGAACTACAAGACGAAACCCATCCTGTAAAAAACGAGTTAGACAACATAAAACATTTTATAAGTCTAGCGAAAAAATACAGTGGGTTAAAAAAATTAGATTCTACATCTTTAAGAGAACTAACAGAAAAAATAGTGATACACGAAAAAGTGTACGTGGAAGATTTAACGAAAAAAAATAAAAAAAGGCGAGAACAAAAAATTGAAGTACACTTTAATTTTTTATCAAAAAATTTACTTGACAAATTGGGCTTTTAGTATTACTATGTTAACGTAGGTTTTCTTTCTTGCCAAAACGATCGTTATTTTACATTGGGTACTCTCTATGTCACACTTTATGTCACCCCCTATGTCACGCTTTATGTGAGATTGTGTTATAAAACCGTGTGGGGTGCTACGCCTCCGGCACCAGACCGTCTGGGTTCAAGAGGCTAGCCCCTTGAACCCATTGTTTTTGGGTTTTTAAAGCTAACCCCATTATACAGTATGTTTGGCAGCAAAACAAGCAATTTTGTCCGACATACTTTTCAATTTCTTCTTGTGTAAGACCAGTGGCTTCACGGGCTAATACTAGCTTTCTGCGAAATTCAAACTCTCGGCGGAACGCTTGAGATGCTTCTCTAGCTTTAGGGTCATTTTTTATTCTGTGTAATGTCTTGTTGACATACATTATATGGTATGGTAAGATAATTCTACTTTAAGAAAAGAGGTGCAATTAATGGAAAAAACTGTTGTAAAACGAAAAACGCATACTAGCTATATAGTCAAAAAAAGATATGAAGAAAAAACGTATGATAGAGTAACCACTTTGGTAAAAAAAGGGCGAAAAGAGATACTAAAGGCT
Organism: Defluviitaleaceae bacterium; assembly: GCA_009778165.1. GTDB lineage: Bacteria > Bacillota > Clostridia > Lachnospirales > UBA5962 > WRKF01. Next base: position 2,679 of record WRKF01000074.1, on the reverse strand, counting down.
CACGCAGCAGCAAGGGGGGAGAGCTTGAACAGGTTTGTGAACAGGGCTGTAGATGAAGCGATGGCAAGGGATAGTTTAACTCTTGCTGATATTAGTGAAAAAAACACATGGGAATCTGAATTGGCAACAACACTAAACGGGAGCGAAGACGAACAGCTAAATATATCAGATTTCCCGCGTAGCAACCTATCGAGAGGTGAAGTGTTGTGACTTATGCACTAGATACCAATGTTATAATCGACTTACTAAATTTAGAGCCGTTGCCGAGTAAGCGGTTAGGAGAAATCCAAAAAGCGAATAGTGCCGTGGTTATCCTCTCAATTGTAAATTATGAGATAAAAAAAGGGTTTAATTACCGACCCGCTCCCAAAAAGCAGGCAGGGTATGCCTATATGCGTAAAGAGTTTGCGTTGATAGAGGTGACGGAAGCCGTTTGGGATTGTGCCGCCCTTATTTGGTCGGGATTGCGTAAAAAAGGGACTACGACGGGCGATGCCGACATACTTATAGCTGCCTTTTGCCTGGTGAACGATTACACGTTAGTAACCGCCAACACCAAACATTTTGAAATAATAGACGGTTTAGTCGTGGATGACTGGACTGTGCAATAGTTCACCATTGTATCTTCTGCTGGTGGCGGGGAAGAAGATTAGCCCTAAAACCCATGGTACAAACAGTTACAGCCCCCTTGGGATTTTGTTGGCGGGGGGTTTGTTTGTTTGCAATATTGTGATATAATTGGTGTATAATAATATAACCAAAAAACATAAAAATCTTAGGCTAAGAAGGAGGTCTAAATGAGTCAAAAAAAACAAGCAACCCAAATAATAGAAACAATTGTGAAGGAAAACATGCCGCAAAAGTCTGTTGAAAAGGCACTGGCCAGGTATAACTTTGATGTTGAGGGAAAGATTTTTGTTGTGGCAATCGGAAAAGCTGCGTGGAAAATGACAAAGGCGGCTGTGGACTATCTTGGTAACAAAATAGAATCCGGAATATGTATAACAAAATATGACCATGGTTTTGGTGATATAGAAGGGATAGAGATATGCGAGGCGGGGCACCCGACACCGGATGAAAATACCCTTGCCGCGACGAAAAAAGCGATTTCCCTTGTAGAAAACCTAACTTCCGAGGATCTGGTTTTATTTTTGGTATCCGGCGGGGGTTCGGCATTGTTTGAGAATTTGAAAGAAGGGGTGTCTTTGGAAGATTTGCAGGACACAACAAAACAGTTGTTGGCAAGCGGTGCGGATATAACAGAAATGAACACCATACGAAAAAGGCTTTCGACGGTAAAGGCAGGTGGTTTTGCAAAACTTGTAGAGCCTGCCTCTGTTTTTGCCGTTATTTTATCCGATGTGTTGGGTGACAGGCTTGATTTTGTAGCCAGCGGTCCATGTACAGTTGATACATCAACAGTAGAAGATGCACAGGATATAATTAAAAAATATGGCTTGCAATTATCGGACACGGTGCTGCAATATATGCAAGAGGAAACGGTTAAGGAGCTTAGCAATGTGACTGCTGTTGTTACGGGTTCTGTGCGTTCTCTTTGCGAATCTGCCGCAGATGTTGCAAAAAAGCTGGGCTACAGACCGTATATACTAACTACCACACTAAACTGTGAAGCACGAGAGGCGGGCCGTTTTTTGGCAAGTATTGCGAAAGATACCACGCAAGATTTGACCCGCTTTAAAAGGCCTTGTGCAATTATTGCGGGAGGCGAAACTGTTGTGAAGGTAACGGGAACGGGAAAGGGCGGCAGGAACCAAGAATTGGCACTGGCTTCCGCCGAGATATTGTCTATGGCAGACGGTGTGCTGTTGTTTAGCATAGGCTCCGATGGCACGGACGGCCCAACAGATGCCGCCGGGGGCATGGTAACAGAAAAAACGATGTTGGAGCTAAAAAATAAAGGCATAAAAATACAAGATGTTTTGGCGAATAACGATAGCTACAACGCATTAAAAGCTGTTGACAGCTTGGTAATGACAGGGCCTACGGGCACAAATGTTAACGATATTACCGTTGTTCTTGTGAAATAATTTTTTTGATATAGCAAATACGGCAAATATGGCAAATTAACTTTTCGTTGCTACTTTTGAAGCAGAAAAGTTAATTTGCTTTCCTTATTTTTCTTGCTTTTCTTATTCCCCTTAATCTAGCACTTTTTTTGTTTTTGGAGTAGGGCGATCTGCGGCGGGAAAAGTTCGGTAGTCTTGGGGGGGCCTATATACGTATGATGAAAATTGGTACAGATATAATAGAGATAAAAAGGGTAAAAAAAGCTATAGCGCGTCCCCGTTTTTTGCGGAAATATTTTACGCAAAAAGAAATGGAACTTATTGAAAAAAAAGGCGAAAAAACTGCTGCGGCAAACTTTGCGGGAAAAGAAGCGGTAGCAAAAGCTCTCGGCAGCGGGTTCGGGTTTATTGCACCAAAAGATATAGAGATATTGCGGGATAATAACGGCACTCCCGTCGTTAATTTAAACCCAAGGCTACAGGTCGATTGCAATATACAAATTAGCCTTTCTCATTGCAGAGAATATGCCGTAGCCATGGTATTGATAGAAGATGAAAACCTTGGAGGCGCTGCCCCCAAACCCCCGCAAGGGGCAAGCCCCTTGACCCCATAATTGGACGTTTATTCTTTTTGCAACATTACATCAATATA
>WRKF01000073.1 GCA_009778165.1 Defluviitaleaceae bacterium | reverse complement strand
ATTAAAAACACGGAAAGCGAGGAAAACAAATGAACATAATAGGAGATCTAATTATTAGCGTAATTGCCGGTGGCCTACATGAAAAATTAAAAGTCACATTAAAAGAAAATCATACCAACAAACTAATAGACAACTTAAAACGCACAGCAAGCTCTAACTCTTTAGAATTGCATCAAAATGAACTTTATTATAATGATTTGGATGCCTATGTTTCAAAAAACAACATAGTTCCTCAGTTAATAGAAATTTGCTATCATAAAGGTAGTCCTAATTTTAAAACAAAGAAGGAATTTGCGAAAGACCAAGTAAATCTATTTACTGATACTAACAAAAAATATCTTGTGGCAAGAAATGAGCTTATTGAGATATTTGAAAATCTGTATGCTACCGTTGATTCGACATTGAACAATGTTAAGGAGGAGGATCGTATACTCTTCAATGCTATTAAAGAGGGCAACCATGTAATCGGTGGTAAAATTAACGAAGGGATTGATCGCCTTAGTGATAAAATAGATGGTTTACTCCCGCACAGTGGGACCGACACAGCAGGATCTGATTTTAAAGCATTATCTACAGACCCCCTCTCCCGATACCTTACCAAACAACCGGGTATAGCCGACAAATATTTTGCCCATAGGGACGAAACGGTAGAAAACCTTTACGAAGCAATTAAACAAGACCGAAAACATATCCTTATTAACATTAATGGATTAGGCGGAGTTGGCAAAACGACAGTTGCACGGGCACTATTTCACAAAGCAAAAGACGAGTTTAAACATATCGCATGGGTTGAATATCAACATAACATTAAAGAGAGCCTACTTAGCTCATTTACAAATTTTGATGATACCGAAGAAGATACTGAAGCTAGATACAGGAGAATAAAAAACTTTTTACTAAATGCCACAAAAGACACTTTGCTCTTTATTGACAATGTAACCGACGATAGCGACTTGAACTTTATTGAGGGGCTTGACGTAAATGTAGTAATAACTTCAAGGATAGGTAGAATACGCAATTTTGAAAAATTTCCAATATGCACCTTATCTGAGGATCAGTGCCTTGATATTTTCTATAAGTATTACGAGTATGGGATATACGATGAAAACAAGGAGCAAGAGGGATCCGCTCGCAATCTCATAAACCTTGTAAAGTGCCACACCCTATCAGTAGAACTACTTGCCCGTGCAGCTAATCGACCGGGTTATCCGCTAGACAAGTATGAAGCAGACTTAAAGGCAAAAGGGTTTGGATATCCCGACCTGGATGTGGAAACTGCCCATTCTAGCGGCCCCGAAAACAATCGAACAATAGCCAAGCACCTTGTTAAATTGTTTGAATTAGTTGAGGTAAATCATGAACAGCAACGCATACTGAAAAACTTTTCGCTTATGCCAAGCACTGAAATACCTGCAGAAGTTAAAGAGTGGCTTGATTGTAATATAAACGATATAATGAGATTAACAAAACTTGGCTGGCTTGACAATAGCTCAACAGGCTATCATATGCATACAATAATAAAAGAAGCGATACGGCTGCAATATCCGCAAGCGCAATATGAAGATTGCAAAGCTCTTATAGGTTATATGTCAAGCAAGGAGTACATAAAAGAGACAGATGTATATACGCAGGTTCATGAACGGCTTAATATAGCGGAAGCTGTAATGGAGCGTTTTTGTGGTGTTGAAAAAGAGGAAGTTGGTAAGTTGTTTAATAATATCGCAAGTATTTATAGAATCCAAGGAAAATACGACGACGCACTTACGTGGCTTCATAAAGCGTTAGAAATTTGCGAAAAAATCCTAGACCCCGATGACCTCCGTACTGCCGCAACCTATAATAACATGGCAGTGGTATATGACAACCAAGGCAAATACGATGATGCACTTACTTGGCATCATAAAGCATTGGAAATTTATGGGAAAAAGCTAGACCCCGATGACCCCCGTACCGCAACCTATAACAACATGGCGTTGGTATATAACAACCAAGGCAAATACAATGATGCACTTGAGTGGCATTATAAAGCGTTGGAAATTTATGAAAAAAAGCTAGGTATCGATCACCCCGATACCGCAACAACCTATAACAACATTGCGGCGGTATATGACAACCAAGGCAAATTAGATGATGCACTTGAGTGGCATTATAAAGCATTGGGAATTAGAGAAAAAATCCTAGGCACAGATCACCCCGATACCACCACAACCTATAACAACATTGCAGTGGCGTATAACAACCAAGGCAAATACGATGATGCACTCACCTGGTATCATAAAGCATTGGAAATCAGAGAAAAAATCCTAGGTACCGATCACCCCTCTACCGCCACAACCTATAACAACATGGCGGGGGTATATGAACATCAAGGTCAATACCCTAAAGCACTTGAGTGGCATTATAAAGCGTTTCGCATTATGTCTAAACAACTTGGCGAAAATCATCCACACACACGCACCGTTTTAGAAAATATGTACTATGCATATTCAGCACATTACGGAAAAGACGCCGGCTTCACAGAATGGTTAAAAAACCGGATGGAGGATTGAGCGGTTATTGACCGTAAAAACCTCATTATCCATTACTACTAAAAGAGGTTTATGGGAAATTAGCTGTTATGGTAGTTAATTATTTGGGAGATTAGTTTAAAATCAAACTCTATTTCTTGTGCCTTTTAGAGGTGTATTTGCATTATGAAAAAAAGGAAAATAGTTGCTATTTTTATTGCAACGGTTATCATAATCGTAGCCGTTTTTTTAAATATACCGAACCAAGAGGAGATTCAAGAAACTGAGCTCAGCCACCGCCATTTTATAGCGGACTTTGATTATATGATTTCGGCAATGGAAGAAAACTTCCCCTTCTTTGGCGTAACATACAGATTTTATAGCCACTTTGGAAGGTTACGAACACTTGATAGTCGATATTAGAGAAACGAGAGGTGGGCTTTTCCACGGGTTCGTAGAAGCGATAGGTGTCAGTTGGTAGTGAGTAAAAAGCCATATTATTAAAGACTTTAATGGCACATAAAGATTTTGAAGTGTGGGTGCAGGAAGTGCTTTGGCATTCCCTGCACCTGCATGAAAACTAGCAAACTAGCACTACTCCTTGAGTTAGTGCCTTTCTGTTATCGTTACCTTAACCGTATCTCCAGCCTGCTTGCCTATCTTGGTGCGAATATCCTTGCGTATGCCAATGATATAGCATACAGAACCGTCCGGGTTTATTACGTCCATATTGACGATACTGCTGTCGAAGGGTTCGCTTCTATCTCTGGCATCATGGGTTTCGATTTTTCACACGAATTTGGTTAATATTTAACGTAAAGCTTGAGTAGGTCTATTATCGTCTTATTGACTTTGAGTTTGTTTGCGATAGCTACACTATCATCGTTCTCTTCCACCAAGACTTGAATTATTTTTAACACTTTTCCAATGGTCATATTACTTTTGAAATTAGGGTTGTCAAACAACTTTGTTATACCTTCTTTGTCTAAAATAAATTGTGCTTTTATTTCCGGCGGGGAAACGGTTTGCTGTACAGTTTCCTGCGCTTCTATTTGTGTCTGTGTAGGCTGGCTTGCTTGCTGAGACATTGTGGACAAATCGCTAAGAGTCGATTGTTGAGACATCTGCATACCAGCTTGGTGGAAATGTGAGTAATTATCATTTGGAATAAAATCCTTTTTGTATAAAGTTTGTCCGAGAGCGGTCTGCCATTTTTTGATTACAACAACACCGTTTTTGCCGTTCGGAACATTTTTAGAATCAACAAGTCTCATTTTGCCAATGGGTGTATTTATCCAGCCGTTACCCTGCATTTCATTTTCAGCTACTCCAGCTTTTGTAGCTTCTTTTTTATTGTCCGCTAAAAGAAGTTCAGTCATTTGAACAAGACAATTATAATCCTGAATTGTTTTCCATTCCGTAGGAATCCAAGCTGTACCACTAAGCATACCCAATAAACCTCCAGTTATTGAGGCTATTGTGTCCGTATCAGATCCGAATGAAAACGCTGGAACTTTAATTCCGAGAGATGGATTGTTAGCGTATCTTGAAGCTAAATAAATAGCGGCCAACGCTGCAACGTCCCCTGCTCCATTTGTCTTTCCAAAGCATTCTAGCTCGGTTAGCACTGTTGTGTCGTCAAGGATTAGACCCTTTTTAAGTGAAATTCCTATAAATTCAAGCTGCCTTAACATACGAGTTCGAGTATTTTCCCACTCCGCAGAAAAGTTGTAATCATGATGCTGGTTGGCAATGTTAAGCCAATTTCCTAAAACATTAATATCGGGATTGGCTCCCCAGTTATTTTGACCATCAATTACGGCAGTAACTAGCTCTCCATATTCCAATATCGTTTCTTTTCTCAAAAGATACTCCAAAGCAAAGGCATAACAAGTTGCACCCAAAAATGCCCGTGGATGACCGTGTGTTATAAGGGCATCCTTAACAATATCCAACATCATTGAGTTGATATTAGGGGTTTTTGCTGTGGCTATAATATGTGGTAAAATACGCATAGTTACACCGTTGCCACCTGCATTAAAATAGTCACGCGTATAATTAGATTGCCACGGCGATAAACCTTTTTTATAGGATTTCGCTGCTTTCAATGTTGCGCTCCCGCCGCCTCGTTCATAAGTCAACCAAAAAGGGAGTTCTTTTTCTGCTAAAAATTTTTCCCAGTCACCTGCGATGATGCTTCGTGCCACAGAAAGCGTAATCTGGGTATCGTCGCTGTATTCGCCAGGCAGTATCTTCTCGTCATGCCAACGAGGGTTATTGGAACTGCGTGTCCACTCAACGAAATAATCTACAATTTTGGGTTTCTTCGTTCGATTTTTTGAACGTGGCTCATTAGGCCAACCTAAAGCGTCACCAATAGCGGTAGCCAACATTGCCCCTTTACATTTTTCCATTTGGGTCGGTATTAGCGTTGACATTATTCAATCCTCCTCTGACCAGTCGCAACGGTTTTCTTCTGGTCGTTGACCATTCTTAATTATACTGCTCCAGTTCGTAGTCAGCACATCCGGGGCTATATAAATCGGTATACGCTTCATGTTTAATAATTTAAGCATGGAATAAACTCGCTTCGCAACATCCTCGTTACCAACGGAGATGCCGATGATGTACTCCCTTGGAATATTATCCTTTATCAAGATTTCAGCTTGCCCATCTGTTGGACAAGAAGCCAGCATTTGCGGAGACCGTGGATATTGGAATGTCGGGACAGATGTAGCAAAAATAGATTCAATCCTATCCATATCATCAACTATGTGTACCCCAAAATCTGTGCTTGCATTACAAGGACAAAATTTTGCACTTTTATTGTTTAGTATGTTCAAATCAATATACAGAACACCCCAATCTCTAAAAATTTTGTCATGATTATTCCGCATAGCTTTTTTCAAGAACCATGAGTTTGGATATTGTATTGAGCAGCACACATAATCCAATTCGCCATCATACCGAGATTTGTCGGTAACGTCTTTTGTATCTTGGCGTATTGAGCTGCTTGCTAGGATACCCTCCTCTGATGTAATCATGTGTGTCAATTTTTGAAATTTCGTGAAGTGGCATAAACGCATTACACCACGAGCTATCAGTACGTCATATGCACTCATGCCATACCCCCCTCGTCGCTATAATCGTAACTATCCGAATCTTCTGGGAATAGCGGTGACAGTGTACCACTGTAAGTCATATAAAGACCATACTTAGAGCGAGTAACGGCAACATATAGAAGCTTTATCTCATCGGAATACGCATCTTTTTCGGAAACTGCACTTGAAACTATGTCAACGTCAGGGAGCTTGTCATCTGTCAGATGTGGAACAAATACGTTATCAAACTCTAATCCTTTTGCCGCATGGTATGTTGTAAGATAAACCTTCTTCAAGTGTACAAATCCGGGAGTATCCCTGTTAATCTCAGTTGCATCACAACCCCTGTTTTTGAAAGCTATTAAAAAAGCATCAATGTCAGCCCTGTTCCTGCAAATAATCACCGTAGATGAAGTCTTGCCCGTGGCTATTGCACGTTCAGCGACCCATGCCATTTCACTTTGCTTATTTGAAAATTTAACGAGTATGGGCTTAGGTCCTTCGGCAATTTGGGTAATAGCGTCAACCATATCTCCATCCTGTTGCCAGTATTCGCTTTGGGTTATGTCTTTTGCAAATGCTATGATTGTTGCAGGATTGCGGTAGTTTACATCGAACCGCCATATCTTACTTGCATCCACGCCTGAATCGCGCCAAGACAAACGACTGCCGTAAATTTGCTGTGCCACATCCCCAAAGAAGGTAAACGAACCATCATCAGCAACTGACTCTACCAACGATTCTATCATCATAGGAGAGAAGTCTTGCCCTTCGTCTATTATTATGTGGGTATATCTCCGTTCATTATCGTCATCCAACAACTCTTTATATACATAAATCGCCAAATCATCCCAGTCATATTTCCTGCCGGCAGACTCGCGCAACTCAATATATTTTTCGTAAACCATATAAACCCACTCGCGGTTTTTTCGAGAAAGATACGCAGTGGCTCGACCGATACGCTCGGCTTCTTTATATTCGTCGTGGCTGGTAAATCCGAATTTTTGTATGAAGGTTATTTCATCGACAAAAAAATTCTTTGGTCGTTTGAAAGTTGACTCGGTTGGATATAATTTTTTCAAGGTTTCAACGGCTTGTTCTATATAGTATGCCTTTTCTTCAGGCCCCAAAATCCCATTCCATTGCGGCATTTTTCCACGGCTATTTAAGTAACCACGCGCAAATTTATGGTAATTTTCGACTACAAGGTTTGTCGGCCGAGATGCGCTAATCCCACGCATATATTTAACCAAAGCTCCATTAAAGGTGACAAGCAAAACTCTGCCGCCATCAGGCATATTGGCAAGGTGGTGCGCTCGCAGTAAAGCGATTGTTGTTTTGCCGCTGCCAGCAGTTCCTAAAATAACGTTATGACCTTTCGTGGATAGAGCCATAACTTCATTCTGCTTACCCATTGGCGTGATTCCAAGCATATTTAGTCCCCCTTTATTTCCATTATTGCAATTTATCGAAATTTGTTTCGCTCAAATATTTTCTATCCTTCCAGCACAAAATCCCTATAATTCTGCTTACGCACATACTTACTGTTCCTATTCGCCAGTGGCAGGGAGCAATCTATCTTCAAGCCGTAGCTTCTTGGTCTTGTAGGATGCATGAAAAGGGGGTGGTCTGCATTTGTATTCTCCCCGCAAAATCAATTCTTAGGTGATTGGTTGTCAAATTTCGCACATCTTAATTCTTATTCCGGCACCAGTTCTAAAATGTCATGGACATCACAATCTAGGACATTGCATATTTTTACAAGTATCTCCAAGTTTACATATTCGCCCTTAACCATCTTAGATAAGGTGACCGGGCTGATGCTGGATATCTGTGCCAGCGTCTGTTTATTTAAGTCCATATCAATGAGCGGCTTCCAAAGTTTTTTATAGCTAATTTTTCTCAAATCAGGTACCCCATTTCTTATCAAAGCCTTTAGCGACAAATTGTTCCACTAGATTCTAGTATACCACAGTAGCGAACCGGATTCAATAATAAATTTATATTTCACGACAAACGCATGAAAGGGGTTCCCAAGCAAGGTCAGAGCAAAAATAAAAATTACGAGTTACAGAGAAAGGATATGCTTCAGGTGTTTTTCGGGGTTTGTGCCAATGGCAAAGCGTTTTCTTGCCAAACTTAGTGATTTTTTGCCTACATCAATGATTTTCA
>WRKF01000072.1 GCA_009778165.1 Defluviitaleaceae bacterium | reverse complement strand
CCCGTAAAGAAGTAGAAGACCTGCTTGTAACAAAGTAATATTTCAAGATGGCATAGGTGATATGAGTGGTCATCCACTCATATCAATATAAGAGAGATTGAATGTGATATGGATTTCACAGAAGAACCCTGCAGTATAACTTCTTGGTAATAGAGTCTAGTCAGGATTTACTGGCGGCAACTCAAGTTTACTAGATGGTATTCTATCAGAAACAAACCAAAGCAATGCACCACAAACGGAGCGAGATCCAACATCTTTAAGTTTTATGGCTATATTCAAAACCATAATTAACCTGCATTAGGGTTAATCCCTGGGGTGGTGCTGTTATTCCCGATTTTGTGCGGTCTTGGGCAGCCAAGATTTTAGGCATTGCGGTTGCTGATATTTTGCCGTAACCTACATATGCCAACGTGCCGGCAATAATGCGTACCATATTGTACAAAAAACCGTTTCCCGTAACGCTTATCTCTATAAGTTGATGCCCATTCTCATTCCCATTTCCATTCCCGGTGTTGCTTTTTTCGATTTCTATGCTGTATATATTTCTTACAAATGTTTTCGCAGATGAACCCGTTGCACAAAAAGACAAAAAATTATGCTCCCCAACAAGGGCCAAAGCCCCGCTTTTCATTGCGGATATATCTAAGGAGGGCTTAACATGCCATGCGTAGTTGTTATAAATGGGATTTATGATGGGGGCGTTGTAAATTTTGTAACAATATGTTTTGCTTTTTGCACTATATTGTGGGTGAAAGTTTGCTGATACTTGCTCGGCACGCATTATCCTTATATCTTTTGGCAAATGATTGTTTAGGGCATGGGGCAACCCTTTCATTGGTATAGTAGTTTCAACAGAAAAAGTGGCCCTTTGCCCCAATGCGTGTACCTTGCTGTCTGTCCGGCTTGCCCCCCTTACCTCTATCGCTTTACCAAAAAGGGCTTTTAACCCTCTTTCAATCTCTTCTTGTACTGTTATTTGCCCTTTTTGTATCTGCCAACCAAAATAGTTTGTGCCGTCATAGGCGATTGTGAGTAATATTTTCATAAAAAATTTACCGTAGCTCCATCCGTTTGTACAGCTTTATTATGGCTAAACAAGCCACCAAACCAAAAACTATAGAGCTGCCAAGCAAAAACATGTTGTAGTCAAAGTTACCAATCCTAACGGTAAGGGGTTGGTTTTGGGTAGCCCAACCGAATGTCCTTATGTACCAACCTTGTGCCTCTGACCACAATATAAAGTATGTTATTCCTAAAACAACAGCAACAATGCTGTGTACCACCCGAGATTTAACAGCAGAATGGCCAAGGGTAATGATTGCAAAAAACAGCGATATAACAAAAAAGCCTATTGCGTTCATGTGTATAAATAACCAAACATGCGTACCATCCAGGAGAAAATCTATTGCGTCGGATAGTGCAAAAAAGGGACCGTGTTGGCCGAAAAAAGCCACCACAAAAGCAACGGCACTCACTAGCGTCATGAAATTGAGCCATATGAGAGCGGAAAATATTTTTGTTACAAGAAGCAAATATGGTTTAACGGGCAGGGTAAACATAAGATACCCATGATCGCTAAACAGATTTTTTGCATAGTTTTGATATACAAAGATTATGCTAAGTTTTGTAATAACCATACTTATAAGACCGAACAGCACCATTGCACTAATATTTGCAAAAATCAAGTCCTGTATAAACGGTACGCTAAAACCGAAAATAAGGGCGTATGCAACCAAAATCCCTGCCATAGACAAAAATTTATTTTTACTGTACATCAAATCGTACTTTAGTAGTTTAAACAACATTTTTAAAAACCTCCCTAAAGAGTTCATCTAAGGAACTGCCTTTTTCTTCACGTATATCGTCCACTTCCCCTTGCAAAAATATTTCGCCTTCCTTCAAAAAAACCGCTTGATCAATCATCGGTTCTATATCGCTGATAATATGGGTAGAAAGTAATATTGAACTGTGCTTGCTGTCATAATTTTTTAGGATTGTGTCTATTATAAAATCTCTGCTGGCAGGGTCTACCGCGCCTATCGGCTCATCCAAAACGTATAGTGCAGCTTTTCTGCTCATTATAAGCGAAAGCTGCACTTTTTCTTGCTGACCGCGGCTAAGGTGTTTGAGGCGGCTGTCCAATGGTATGTTCATAGAATGTAACATGCTTATTGCCTGCTCTTTGTTGAAATCATGATAAAAATCTTGAAAAAAAGTTATGGCTCGGCTGACGGTAAGCCATGTTGGCACATGGCTTTTGTCCGGCAAATAGCTTATTGTGGCGTTTGCCAAATGCCCTGGGATATTTTCTCCAATCTTAACCGTGCCGCTATATTGGCTAAGCAGTCCGGTAATAATTTTTATTAGTGTAGTTTTGCCGCTGCCGTTTGGTCCAAGCAATCCCACGATACGCCCGGTAGGTATTTGCAAATTTATGTCTTTAAGGGCGGGCTTTTTGCCATAATTTTTATAAAGTCCCTTTATATCTAATATCATATAGGTCTATACCTCCTAATTTTCTGCAATATATTGCTGTACGTGTTCTATTATTTGATCCGTTTTTATACCGCAATTCTCCATGTCCTGCAAAAAGGACTTTATTATCTTTTTGGGAATTTCTTTTTTTAAGCCCTCTATAACATCTGTGTCCAATGTTACAAAACGGCCGCTGGTGCGCTCCGCACGCAACAAATGTAGCTCTTCCAGTTTGGTTAGAGCCTTTTGCATTGTGTTGGGGTTAACGCCATATTCTATAGCCAAATCACGAACACTGGGGATTTTTTGCCCCGGGGTATACGTGCCTAAGGCGATGGACAGTTTTACCATATCTATTATTTGTGCATATATCGGCATGTTGTTACTAAAAGTTTTACTCATAGCCGCTCCTATAGCCATTTGCTAGCTTTTTAATACATTATTTCAGTAATAGTCAATCAATAACCCTAATTGGCGATTCAACAATCCCCATCTATAGCATTATTTACTTAATACAATTATACGTATATTTTGCGTGGTTGTCAAGTATAGTCAATTTTCGATTTTTGAGTTTTTGACATATGCAAAAGATTATGGTAGAATATAGTGCAATATGATACAGTGCGGATTGGTACGGTGTTGATGTAGTGTGAGGCAATAAGTCTGAAAGGGATTCTTTCATGAATGTTTTGTGCCTCGGAAAGGAATGGGTATAAAAAATGCCTGAAATTAAGACGGCTTTGGAGTTGAAAGGTGTGAGTAAAAAATACAAGAACTTTTCGTTGGATAACATTAGTTATAAAATACCGAAAGGTGCTATAATGGGCTTTGTTGGTTCAAATGGTGCAGGCAAGACAACAACCATAAAGTCAATTTTGGGCTTGGTTGCTGTTGATTCCGGTGAAATAACTGTTTTTGGTGAACAAATACTGCCTTCTACCATCCGCGAAAAGATTGGCATTGTGACCGATAAAAGTCATTACGACGAGTCTTGGACTGTTGCCGATGTAGAAAAGTATGTTTCACCTTTTTTTCCACAGTGGAATAAAAGCAAGTTTGACAGCTACATAAACAGGTTTGAAATTTCTAAATCAAAAAAAGTTTCTGAGTTAAGCGCGGGCATGGAAACTAAGCTGATGCTTGCGGTTGCACTAGCTCATGAAGCCAATCTTTTGATTTTGGACGAACCTACGGCAACTTTGGATCCGATGGCTAGAGATGATTTGTGTAACCAGTTGCTTGAGTTTGTGGCGGACGGTGAAAATAGCGTACTATTTTCAACACACATAGTTTCTGATTTGGAGAAGATATCAGACTATATAACTTTTATTATGGATGGGCGTATAGTTTTCTCGAAAAGCAAAGAGGATTTGCTTGCGGAAAACAGTTCAAAAGATATAACAACGTTGGAAGGCATCATTTTGGAATATTATAAAGAAGGGAGAGGACACTAAATGATAAAGAATTTTTTCTTTCTTGATTTATCGCTATTAAAGGGTGATATACGACGTTTTGCATTTTTTCTTCTGCTGCTTATTTTTGCAGGATATTCAAATATGGGTATATATGGGGTTGGTCTTGGGTTAATCCCGAATCTGTCCTATTTAGCTACACTGCCATTTTCCGGTGGAGCAAATGGCTTGGATACACTGTACAATACCTTGGGTATCAGCAGAGCAGGGGTTGTTCGCGGCAGATATGTATTTGCCCTTATTTTTTCTGTGCTGCTAATTGCTTTTTTTGGAGTGGTAGGGGTTGGGTTAGCACAAGTTACGAATGAAGAAATAAACTATAGTATTTATATAGCGATCTTAGCTAGTAATTTTTTGATTGCTGTTTTAGCGTTGTGTGCAACTCTTCCTGTTTTGTTCAAATTTGGTTACAAAAAAGCGAGATTTTATACAACAATAGGGCCTATGCTTTTACTAATTATGTTACTTATGTTAAACAATTTTTTTGGAGGTGGCACGGGTTCTGTTTTGCTGATGCCTGCTGATATTGAGGTGTTTTCATTGTTGCTTCTGGGTGTCGCTATTTTGTTGGTATCGTTGCCGTCGTCATATTTTTTGTCAGTATATTTTTACAAAAAACGAGATTTTTAGCGGTAAAATTAAATGGAAATCGCTAAAAGTTGCTTTTGCAGAGGTTTTTATGAGAAAAACAATGAGGGCGATGTTGCGAAAACTGCTAATTACAACATTAGTGGTTTCCTTCATCGCTTTACCTATCTATTGGTTTTTTAGACCTATCCCAATTTTAGAGCCGGGCTCCGATGGTGTTATAACTAGGATTATATACCCTGTTATAGAACCTGGTACATACCGCTTTGTAGATGTTGATGTTACTGAAATCCTTGATATAGATGAAGTTGCCCATATACTAAGTAGGTACTATACTAGAAGAACGTTTAATAATCCATTCCCTCACCTCATAGCAGATATAAGATGGGAGATTACTATTCATCGTGGGCGTGGGCAATTGTTTAATACACACATTACCCTAGGTGTGAATAATATTCTTTATCATAGTGCAGATGACAGAATAATGCACACTGTACTTAATGCACAAACACTTATTTATGAGTTAGACAATCTACTTTTGAATAGTAGATATTGTCCTCAGCATAAAACAACTCGAAAAAGAGCTTAAAACCAAAGAGCAAGCCCTATTCTTTGAGCAAATGCAGATAGACGCAAAAGCAGAGCAAGAAATCGAAGCACTAGCCGCAAAAGAGCAATATGAAGTACAGGCAACTCAGCATTTTGTGGTGAAAATTATTGGGAGGACGATATAATGGAACTCGCAAATAATTATTTCAAACAAATATCAGAAATTATAACAAAAGCACGGAATAGAGCCGAAATTGCTATAAATTCCGAGCTTGTTTTGCTGTATTGGAATATCGGCAGGGTTATCAAAACCGAAATTTTGGAGGGCAACAAGCCCGAATACGGCAAAAGCATTATTGAAAATTTAAGCCGTGAACTGGTTGCAGAATACGGGCGAGGCTACAGCAAAAGCAATCTATTCAATATGGTTAAGCTATATGAAGTTTTTGATAACGAGCAAATTTTCCACTCAGCGAGTGGAAAATTGACGTGGACACATTTAAAGAAAATTATGTATATTGATGACCCACTAAAACGTGAATTTTATGCAACTTTAGCGATTAATGAGCGTTGGAGCGTCAGAGAGCTTGAAGGGCGGATTGGCACAATGCTTTATGAGCGTACCAACCTCTCAAAAAAGCCAGAGATTACAATAGCAAACGATTTGCAAAAACTTCGTAATGAAAAGGCAATGTCAACGGATTTGGTGCTTCGAGACCCATATACGCTTGATTTTCTTGACTTAAAAGACAATTTTAATGAAAAAGATTTAGAAAGTGCAATTATTGCCGAGCTAGAGCGATTTATTCTTGAAATGGGGCGAGACTTTGCTTTTGTTGGCAGACAAGTGCGAATAATTATTAACGCCCATGATTTTTATATCGACTTACTGTTCTACCACCGCAAAATGCGACGGCTTGTAGTGATTGAGCTAAAGCTGGAAGAATTTAAGCCAGAGCATAAAGGGCAAGTAGAGCTTTATATAAATTGGCTTGCCAAGCACGATATGAACGAGGGTGATAATCCACCAATCGGAATTATACTTTGCCCTAAAAAGAATGATGCAATTGTGGAATTGTTAAATTTGGAAAAAAGCGACATACACATCGCAACTTTTTTAACAGATACGTTGCAAAAAAAATTGCCGCTTGCAATCAAAAATGCAAAAACTTTACTAGAGCAACGTAAGCAATACAAGGAGGATATTGATAATGAACAAATTTAACGGACTTTCTATGGATATAGAACAGACCGAGCGTGAGAAGCTTGCGGCGGTGTTTCCGCAATGCTTTAGTGAAGGCAAGCTGGATATAGATAAGCTGCTTAACCTTTGTGGCGAGTATATCGACGAGGATGCAGTGCTGTCTATTTAGGATTGGTGGTATTTATATGGACTGTCTGATGGTCAAAGAAGCGGGCAAAAAACTGGGAATAACTAGGCGTATGGCGACATAAAAGAGGGGAAATAAATGAGATATGATTGCTTGATAGTTGATGATGAGGTTATGTTATCCGAAAATACGCAGGACTATTTTAATATGCTTGGCGTAAAGACGGCATGGGTGGCTGATGAAAAATCTTGCTTAGACTTTTTGCGTGAAAATAATGCGGACTTGATTTTGCTTGATATAAATTTAGGTAATACTTCGGGCTTTGATTTATGTACACATTTGCGAAAAACAATAAACGTGCCTATTTTATTTATCAGCGCACGGAAAAGTGATGACGATGTTTTGCTTGCCTTAAATATAGGCGGTGACGATTACATCAAAAAACCATATTCGCTTGCGGTTCTGCTGGCAAAAGTCAAAGCTGTATTGAATCGTTATAAAACCACTGCGGCAGATGAGGGCTTTTTTTCTGACGGTAGTTTTCACATAGACTTTGCAAACAGGAGTGTGTCACTGGGTGGCAAAAAAGTAGCGTTAAAGGCTATGGAATATAAATTACTCTCGTATCTTGTAAAAACAGAAGCCGTGTTGTACCGAAAGATGAAATATTTGAGAATGTTTGGGAAGATTCTTTTTCCAATGAAAACACGCTAAATGTCCATGTGCGCCGTTTGCGTGAGAAAATTGAGGAAAACCCGTATTCATCTGCAATTTCTTGAATATTGCCTTTGCGATGATGGCTTGCATTGTCAATAACAAGCAGGGATTTTAACGGACTTTCAAGACAGGGTACAAAAACACTTTCAAGCCAGCCTTCAAATAAGTCGCCATTCATATAACCCTTAAAGGCAAAAGGTGCAACAAATTCCT
>WRKF01000071.1 GCA_009778165.1 Defluviitaleaceae bacterium | reverse complement strand
CCCTTGTCAAGGTTTTTTCAAGGAAAATATGTAGAAAATTCTCGAAAATTCTCGAAAAATTTGTGCATATTGTATAAGTGTGCATTATCCGAAGTTCAACAGTATAGTATCAAAAAAAATAAAAAGTAGGTGTTAAATATATTTTTGTATTTATTCACCTAAAAATCGGTTTTGTTTAACGTTTGATGTGTATAATATTTTTCAAAATAGTGTCCAAATTATGAAAAAAGAATTTATTTATGGCAATAGCTACAAATTTTATTTACGGAATATATATATATATATATATATATATATTAACTTGGTTTTAGGGGGTCGCAGGAGATTGACAGCTATAATGAAGAATGATATAGTTAAGACACATTAATAAAACACTTGTTACAATTGTACTAGTTATACTAGGAGGAGACATGAAATTAAATCTCATTAAACAAATAAAATTGCCGCTTAAGCCAATTTCTAGTAGCGTCAATGGAACTCACAATATTAACTACAACAAAAACAGGAGCAAAAACAAAAACGTAAAGTAATTGTGTGTATTTTACTAAATCGCTAAAAAAGGAGATTTTTATGCCATTAAGAGAAGTTCTGAAATTAGTCAAATTGTGCTACCCGAATATTAAGCCATTTATGCGCCAAAACATACTATTTATCCTGCTAACACAGGGTGTTGTCCTGTTGAGCTTGGCAATCCCTTTAATTATTCGTTATTTGATAGACGAGGTTCTTACCGAGCATAGATGGGATATGATGTATGTAGTAATCATAGCTATGGGTGCAACCATAGTTTTTATGCGAATATTCGCTATATGCACAAATATTCTGTACAATAGATTTGCTGCCAACATTGAAGCGAAAGCTAGAGAGTCTCTTTTTTCGCGTATTCTATTAAAGAAAATGTCATTTTTCGATAAAACCCAAAAAGGTGAAATTGTCGATAGACTCATGGCGACACCTGAAGAATTACACCAAATCCTCTCAATACACTTAGAGCGTATTATATCTTCTTCTATTATGGTTATCGCAGTTTTTGTTATAACCTTTTCTATGCATCCTGTAATGGCTTTTGTTTCTCTTATAGCTGCTCCAATCTTTGTAATCGTTTACATTAAGACTAGAGGAATATTTTTTAACCAAATACAAAGAGCTAGAGAAGAAACCTCAAAATTGACCAGCTTTTATGTAGAGGCACTTCAAAATGTTAGCCAAACAAAAAACTTGACTTCCGAGTCAAAAGAGCAAGAAACTAGCAACGCACACAATAACGAGATTAAGCGACTAGGTTTAAGATATGCGATTACCGGTGCTTTTGTTAATAATTCGGTACAGTTCATTACACAGATAAATCAGTTGGGTGTGTTAGCTTACGGTGCTTGGTTAATCTATACAGGCGACGCAACTATGACAATCGGTATCCTTATGGCATTTTACGCTTATTTAGAAATGCTCTATGGACCACTCGTTAGCATTGTACATACTTTGGATGGGGTGAATAACACATCTGTAGCCATGAAGCGGTATTTGGAGTTTTATAACAATGATTACGAAGAAGATTATGAAAGTGGCAGCAAGGCACCGCCGGCATCGGGCAAATTGGTCTTTACTGATGTAAATTTTTCTTATGCTGATAATAAAGTATTGGATAATTTTTGTTTGCAGATAAATCCCGGCGAAAAAATATTGCTCACCGGACGGAGCGGATCCGGAAAGTCTACGATTGCATCGTTGGTAAAACGTCTATATGATATTGATTCTGGCAACATATCGCTGGATGGACAAGGCATATATGACATTAATTTGCAGGTGCTTAGGAAAAGCATAGCATATATTATGCAGGATGATTATTTTCACACCGAAACGGTTAGGGATAGTTTCAAAAGGTTAAACCCTAATATTTCGGATGATGAAATAATAAAGGCATTAGAGGCCTCTCAAATGCATCGGGAGGTGTTTGAAAAAGATGGGGCGCTTGATTTTATGCTTCAAAATAATGCTGTTGCTTTTTCCGGAGGCCAGCGTAAGCGGTTAAGTTTGGCAATGCTTTTTGTGTCAGACGCTAAGTTAGTTATTCTTGATGAGCCTTTTGCAGGTATAGATAAAACTACAGCAACAGAAATTTGGGAGAAAGCTAAAGTCTATTTAAAAAACAAAACTGTTATTGTTATTGAGCATAACTTTTTGGATACCGGTTATTTCGATAGGACCTTGGATTTAGGATCCAGTTCGGAAAACAAATTAAATACATCGGAGGAGTTATCATGAAGCTGAAATTAGTGTTTCCACCGTTTTGGATATGGAACTCTCCATATCTCAGCGTGCCATCATTAGTTGCGTACTTAAAGCAAGAAGGGTTGGAAGTCGAGCAGATGGACTTGAACCTTAAATGTTTCGATAGAATGCTATCAAAAGAATTCCTTGATTTTTGCATTGATAAGTATATTAACGAAGTGAAAGAAAAGGAAGACCCCACCACAATGCAATTTATGAGCGAGGTTGGAAAGTTTATTGCCGATGGAATCGATGAGCATAAGAATCTATTCCGAAGCGAAAAGGCACTGGATATTGATGTGTATGACAAATGCAGAGCATTTCTTGAATTGGGGCTATCAGTAATAAATACTGCTTTCCCTGGAGAGGAAGTGGGGCATTATGAATTCAGTTCAACATACAGTACCAAAAGTTTCAGTAGTATACTTAAATGTACACAAGACGCATATCAAGCTAATAGTGCAAATACACTGGTGAATACTCTAATCGAACATTTCCTTGACGAAGTTATTCGTGATGCAGATGTTATAGGAGTTTCGCTAACTAGTATTGAGCAAATAATCCCAACATTCGCACTGTTGGGAGCGATTAGGCGCGAAGCGCCAGCTATCAAAATTGTGCTTGGAGGCAGTATCATTACACGTTGGTTTTCGGACGCAGAGAAATCGCCAAAGATTTTTGACTTTGTTGATTATGCAATTGTTAACGAGGGGGAAATGCCGTTAGTCGCTCTAATGAGGCACTTGAATGGTCTTTTGGAAATTGACGATGTTCCACAGTTATATTATGAAGATACTAAAGGCAATATAATTAAAAATGTAAAGCACGTAGATAGCAGTGATATGGAATTGTTCCCTACGCCAATTTTTGTTAAGGATGATTTACCCAAATATCTGTCACCGGTGCCTACCTTGCCATTGTTGGGGAGTCGCGGATGTTATTGGGGTAAATGCACATTTTGCGACCACTATTTTGTATATGGAAATTCGTATAGGTCGTTTTCTGCAAGCAAAATTGTTGAAGATATTGCTATCTACATTCGCGAATATGGGGTTACTCATATTAATTTTCATGATGAAGCCATGAGACCTCGTGATTTTCAGACATTGTCAGAATGTTTGATAGATAAAAAAATAAACATTAAATGGTCTACAGATGCACGGTTAGACAATAATCTCACGTATGAAATTTTACAGCAGTCAAGTGAGGCGGGGTTGAAAGTTTTGTTTTTTGGTCTTGAAAGCATTAACCAAAGGGTATTAAAATTAATAAAAAAAGGGACCAATCGTAACAGTGTCAAACGTATACTTATGGATGCCACAAGTTTAGGAATTTGGTCACATTTGTTTTTTATTTGCGGTTTTCCAACGGAGACGCTGGAGGAGTATGGGGAAACAGTTGATTTTATCAAATCAAATGCAAATATCATAGCAAGTCATGGTTGCGCAAGATTTTCTCTTGGAAAAAACTCGCCCATCGCACTTAATCCGGAAAAATTTTCTGTAAAAATTATAGAAGATAATGGAGCGGATAATGCTTCTTTATCTCTGAAATTTAAAAGACTTAACACTACAGACGATTACAAGCGCAAAATAAAAAAGGCTTACGAGAATGCCACCAAAAAAACCCCAACTTATGCACAAAAAATTTCAAACTTTTTATTTAGGGAGCATTGGGTTATATTTAGTGATGAAAAACATAAAATGATTTTCCACAGAAAAAGGCGTGAAGAAAAACGAGTTTTGAATTTGGGCGTTTTCGTCATAGATGGTGTTGATAATTTGCTTGTCTATGATTCACCTACAAGTGAAATCTATGAATTTGATAAAAGTGCAAAACACGTATTAGAATTAATCGACAAATACGGTTGTAGCCAATTGGAAATGATTGTTTCTGATTCTGCCAAATTTTATGGGGTAAGTGAAGCAGAGGCCGAGGAATCTATCGCCACATTTGTAGAGCTACTCACTGAAAAAAAATTGTTGTACTCATCAAACGCAATAAGCGTATAGTGAATGTTCTTTCTTAATTCATGGATACTATATATAATTGTTTGTAGCACATTAACTTTTTTTTGAAATGGATGTTGTTGGGTTTTACAAAATAGTATAAGAACCAATAGTGGTTTTTCGAGTCCACTGTCGGTATTTTTGCTGGCTTTTGGAGGAAAACATGAAATCTTCAGAACATAATATATCAAAAAACGAGAAAACTTTTTTAGAATATTTGGGTAATAGAACTGCGTTTTTGTCTAAATTAACAATTTTACTATCACTCACACCGTGGTTAGTATCTGTGCTTTTTGAAAATATATTTTTATTGTTTTTTTGGACTTCTACAGTAGTAATATTGAGTGCCACCACCTCGGCAATCATACTAGTTAAAGCTGTACGATATTTTAGACTAAAAAAAGCAAATAATAGTTGAGAGGAGGGAATATTAATAGATAGCACATGCACTTTCTCAAGGAGCTTATGCGGCTATAGTGGGGTTTGCGTTTGGGGCAATGTTTGCTAAAATAAAACACAAAATTAAAAAAGAGGATACGGACGACATATTTGATACACAATTTTTGGTAGCCATCCGCGTATCTGCTGTAGCAGCGGTTCTAGGCTTTTTAATTGGATTGATGGGGGTTTAAAAAATGTGGCACATAATACATTTAATATCATTAGGTATTGTTGGATTTTCGTTAGGCGGGGTGCTTTCATCCTATCTTATAAAAATGTTAACTGAAAGCATCCAGCAGCTAAAACCCAATAAAAAAATAGAATTATCCCCTGTACTTTTTTTAATACTTGTAACATTGTCCGGAATAATCTTTGCAATAAATGCAATTATTACTTTCGGAATAGAGTAGTCGGTTGTTCAAAGATGGCTGTTGTTTTACATTGATTGAAGTCGCGATTTATATTTGTTTTTTTGCGTGTTGTGATTTCAATTATATTTCCCTCAAATTAGGGTATGGAAGGGATTGAGGTGCATTTATGAAAAAAGAGCCTTTGCTTAATATTGTATTTAGTGATAGAGTGTCTACTTGGATAATATTGTCTATGTTTGCCACGATGATAATTCCTCAAATTATAGCGTTTTTTACAGCTAATCCCTTACAAAGTGCATTAATGACATTGTCAGCTTATGCGACATCTTTAGGCGGGTTATATGTAGCTAGTGGTTTTGCTTTTTGGGTTAAAACGGGTAGGATAAAGATAAAAAATGTATTGCTTTTTAAAATTTCGTTTTGTTCAGCTGTAATATTTATAGTTTTAATGATTTTTATGCTTGTAATTACTACGATTAACCTTTTTTGGTACGTTTAATTAGGTGGATTAGCGTTAGGAGAGTGGAAATTTTGGATAATGAAGAAAAACAATATAAAAATGCGCAAAAAACTACATTGATAGTGCTTTGTTTTGCATTACTTACAAACATATCAAATGTTGCCTTGATAGAAGCAAATACAATAAATGTGATCGTTTTAGCTTTAAATTTATTTTGCTTGCTATTCGCTGTAGTATATCCGAAAATCAGAAAAAAATGGCGTTAAAAAGCGAAAAAATTTTGGGGGTGCTTTGATGACTCGGAAGTTTGACTTTAGTAGTTTTAATAGTTTATTAATTTTTGTAATTGGAATGCAACAAGTTGATGTGTTTAATAGCTGTTCAGATGGGGCTAGTAATCCGCTTGGGTTTCAATCTATTTTTGCTGTTGCTTCAACAATATTTTTTTTGTACCTACTAATCGATTACTACATCAAAAATAGAAAAGCCGGCAGGAAAGTTAAAAGAATTTTCTTGTTGCTATGCTTAGTTTCATCGCTTTTGCTCCCTATCTATGCGATTGATTTTTTTCATAGTTTTCATAATGTTGAAAATTTTTCTAACACCGTAGATGTTATTTTGTTTGTTGTAGGAATTTTATATTTTTTCATTTTACTTGTTTTTGCAATGAGTGAAGCATTGCAAGTTTTACAAGAAAAAAATAAGTAAGTGTCCGCTCTGTTACATTAACGAGGAAACCATGATGAACAGACTAACAAACCAAGTTTTAGAAATAGGAAACTTGCTAACCATAGTGGTTTATATAAAACATTTTCTGCTCTGAAAGGAGTTATATATTTATGGGTTTTTTTATAGAGTATATTAGGTTGGTGACAAGTGTTTACTATATATCTTCTGTGTTGAGTGGAATCTTTTTTGTGTTGTTAAGCTATAAATATAGACTTGCTGAAAGACTCTATACTGCTTTGCGTATAATAAATAAACCTCTCCTTCGCATAGCTTGTAATATAATTTTGGTGATTACTGCTTTTTCTCTTTCGAATCAAGCTATTGATTACGTGTACTACGCCACCGATAATGGCATTTTTGCTGATTTTGTTGGCGGTATTATCCTCGGGTTTTTAATGGGGGGGTTTTTAGCTACGGAAAAGTGAAAGTATATGAAGAAGTTTATGAAGATGAGGACGAAACGGCTTCTCCAAACTGAAGAAGTTTATACAGATAGATGCATTCGACTTTGTACTTCGTGCGTTTGTCGTACATTCACAAGCAATCCCGCTTGAAAAACCGAACAAAATATCTTATAATGATTGTTATAAAGGGATTGAGAAATCCCGCAACCTATAACAAACGTACTTTGAAACCGTGAATGCAGAGGGAAGCCCGTCGTCAGAGGGCGTAAGGGCGTTATGACTGATAACATACACGGATTGAAAAGACGTTTACTATAAAATTTGAAAGGCGGTGGTTTGACGAATGGAAAAGGCTAACAACAAAAATAACCGTTGGCTTTTGGAAATTGATTTTTCCCAACTGATGGACTTGCGCGTGGACTATGTCTTTAAGCTGATATTTGGTTTGGGCGATACCCTGTTTTTGATTTCCCTGCTCAACGCCATATTCGCGAACAAGAAATTCCTGCGCATAATAAAATCCCTTACGGTTGTAAATCCGTATTTGGAAAAGTATTCAAAGGACGATAAATTATCTATATTGGATATAAGGGCGCAGCTTGACGATGGTACGACCATTTTAATTGAGATGCACCTCTACGACCTTGATGACCTAAAATAT
>WRKF01000070.1 GCA_009778165.1 Defluviitaleaceae bacterium | reverse complement strand
TTAAAAACTTGCGGAGCAGTTTAACAAAAATGGATATGCAAGAAGTGTTTGATGCTTTCAGCCAGTATGGTTCATTGGGAAAAGAAAATCCTTATCTTAATAGGGTGTTGGATGCAAACCAATCAATTTTGAAGGAGGTATTAGCTATGAGTAGTGCTGCTGTGCGACAAATTATTTTTGAACATTTTGAGAAAGATGGTACTGTGGATAGACTTAGAGTAGAGGGACAAGAAAAAAAAGCTCGTGAAACCGCTCTTGAAATGCTAAGACGAGGTTTCAAAATAGAGGAAGTGGCTGATATTGTAAAAATGCCTCTTGAATGGGTGCAGAGCCTAACAAAATAATTTCAATTTGCCCTCAATCATAACAAGACCCAACGTTGATGTACGGACATTACAACAACTTTTTGGGCATGAGAGCCTAAAATTGAGGGTAGAAATTAGTGGGTCGGGTGTGGTATAATTATTTTGTTCGGCACTGTGTTTTTATGGCGGTGGCGAGTTAATTTATATTTTGGGGGATTAAAATGTCGGCAAAAGAACGTGCAGAACGCTTGCACAAAAAAGTTAATACGTTCATTTTGACTTGCGTAGGTTCGGATGGATACCCTTTGGCAAAAGCGGTTGTTCCTGGCAAGCATAGAGAATCATTAAATGAACTGTATTTTTGCACTAATACATCGTCAAATTTTGTTGCAGAAATAAGCAATAACTCAAAAGCGAGCGTTTATTTTTACAGCAGAAAAATCATTGTATGGACAGGGTGTTTGCTAAAAGGTAACATGGAGATTGTGAACGATATAAATATCAAGGAAAAATACTGGCAGGGTAAATTTAGAAACGCTTATCCGCAAAAATCCTTTACTGACCCTGATTTTTGCGTTCTTAGATTTGTGCCAAATTCGGGGAGAGTGTATTCAAACTTCAAACTCGAAGATTTTGAAGTTTGACATCCCCACCTAATAAGCATTAACTTGTCCATAAAGAAAAAAATGAGTATAAGCGTAGGTTAGAACAGGAGCAACGCAGGGCTGAAAGTGCTGAAAACGCATTAGAGGAGTCCAAAATACTTGGGAAATCTCATATTACTAATCGAAACCCAAAACAAAAACTTGACTTTTTCTTTTGTTACTGTTATAATAAATCATAAGTTAAGCAATGCTGATGTTCGGACAATGCTGATGTTCGGAGGTTTTTGTTTTGACACTTTTAGCTGTATAGGAGGTAGTTATGTTTAATCGTCATAAAATTAAAATGGTTTTATCTTCTCTTTTAGCCGTTGCGTTGATATTTGCTTTTATTCCTGCTATAACTAGTGCTCAAAGTGAAGAGTTAGTTGGTACGGGTTACGCCGTGCTGATTGACAGTGATGCTCGTGTTGTTCCTTTCGAGCAAATGGATGCGTTTTTTGCTACTTACGGTTTTGGTTATGAAAATGTAAAGTTTCTTGTAACTATATACAATCAAGCTCCGTATGTATATTGTGATAACCCCGACTTCCAAGATCTATCTACAACAATTTTAAGGTGTGATATTGTACCTGATAGGTGCATATGGGTTATATATACTTGGCTACAGTGTGCCAATTGTGGCTCTATTGGATAATCAGCTTCTGTATCATCGTATCTACATGTGGTTTGAGTTTTGTAATCGCCACATGAGTTTCATGTTCACGAAAGTTTAATCCAAAAAGGTTTTATGCTAAAAGTTTTATCCTCTGAACATTTCAACAGCGTTAAAAAATGTCCTACTGTACTACAAAGTAGGACGTTTTTTTATTAATTTTGTCTCAAGTTTGCTTCTGATTTTTTTTCGATTTGCTTCCAAATACAAAAAAAAATATATTCCCAAAATCAACATTAGTACATTGTGTATGCGTTTTCATGTTTATGGCCATATTTTTTGTGGATTTTGACGATTTTTTTTGATTTTTCGGCATAATGCCTAATTTCTTTTTTTGTCGGTTTCTGATAATATATTAGGAGCAAGAAGTTTCCTATAATGGGTTTTTATGGAGGAGGTCTATGAAAAAAATAATTAACAATCCGCAAGATATTGTACCGGAAATGTTAAATGGGATTATTGCTGCTCATCCCCAACTGGATTTTGATCCAAAGTACAAGTTTTTGTTTAAGCGTAAGAAAGAGCCAAACAAAGTTACGCTTATATCCGGCGGCGGTAGTGGTCACGAACCTATCCACGGCGGTTTTATCGGCACAGGTTTGTTGGATTGTGCCGTTTGTGGCGAGGTTTTTGCAAGCCCAAGCCAAATACAAGTTTACCAAGCAATAAAAGCTACTGCGGGAACCAAAGGCGTTCTTCTTATCATCAAAAACTATTCCGGCGACATTATGAACTTTAAAAATGCGGCGGAAATGGCAAAAGAAGACGGTATAGAAGTAGACTATATGGTGGTAGACGACGATATAGCTGTAGAAGACAGCTTGTACACCGTTGGCAAGCGTGGTGTTGCAGGCACGATGTTTGTACACAAAATCGCAGGAGCCGCCGCCGCTGCCGGCAAAAGCCTGGCAGAGGTAAAAGCAATAGCTCAAAAAGCAAATGAAAATACTGTAAGTATAGGCTTTGCCCTTACATCATGTACTATCCCTGCCAAAGGTAGCCCAATATTTGAGCTTGGGGAAGATGAAATAGAGTACGGTGTGGGAATCCACGGTGAGCCGGGTATTAGGCGCGAAAAAACCAAAACAGCCAACGAGCTTGCAAAAGCAGCCGTAGAAGGCTTAGTAAAAGATGCCAAACTTAAAAAAGGCGACAAAATTGCTTTGCTTGTGAACGGTTTTGGTGCAACGCCGCTTATGGAGCTATATTTGTTGAACAACGCTGTAACAAAAGAGTTGGATCAACTTGGCATTGAACCACAACGCACCATTGTTGGCAGCTACATGACATCTTTAGACATGGCGGGAGGTTCCGTTACTTTCCTCAAGCTAGAGCCGGAGCTGCTTGGATATTTGTCCGATTCTGCTGTAAGCCCTGCTATTGTGGTAGATAACCCGCAAGACAATACCCCCTACAGCCCCAAATATCACAGCCAAGCTCAAGGCAATTATAATGTAGAAAGCGATGGGGCTTGGAACAAAATATCTAACGAACAATTTTCACTTCAAAACATAATTTACACTGTAGACTTTTTGGCACAGGAAATCATTAAAAATGAATCTAAATTTAATGACCTAGACTCCGCCGCAGGTGACGGGGATTTCGGCACAAGTGTTTCCAAGGGTTTTCGTCAGCTTAAAAACGAATGGAGCCAGCTCACTGCTAACTCAAAAGATATTGGTGAGTTCCTTAACGGTTGTTCTCTAATTATTATGGAGAATTGCGGTGGTGCATCCGGTCCTATTTGGGGCAGTGCATTTAGAGGTGCAGGTAAATATACCGCAGGCAAAACTCAGCTCAGTGTTAGTGAGTTTGCCGAAATGTTACAACAAGCAGTTTCTGCTATACAAACAACAGGGGAGCGTTCCTTTGGGCGTGGTGCTGTTGTTGGGGATAAAACTTTAATAGATGCACTGGTACCTTGTGTGGAAGCCTGGAAAAAAGCCGCAGAAAGCTCTGCTACTTTTAAAGACGCTCTTGACCAAGGTGCAAAGGCTGCTGTAGATGGAGCAAAAGCTACAGAAAAAATAGTGGCTCGACTGGGCCGTGCAGGAAATGTGGGTGAACGTAGCCTAGGCAGCCCGGATGCCGGAGCAACAGGCTTGGGTATACTGTTTACCGCAATCGCAAATGAGTTAAAATAAGCAAAACAAGGAGAAGAAAATGAAAAAGTATCTTTTAGCACTAGACCAGGGCACCACAAGCTCTCGTTGTATATTATTCACAAAAGAGGGCGACATGCACTCCGTTGCCCAAAAAGAATTTACCCAAATTTTCCCGCAACCGGGTTGGGTTGAGCACGACCCAATGGAAATTTGGTCAAGCCAACTTTCTGTTGCAACGGAAGCTAAGGCAAAAGTGGGTGTTAGTGCAGCCGATATTGCTGCAATAGGCATAACAAACCAGCGTGAAACCACGGTAGTGTGGAACAAAGAAACAGGACAGCCCGTTTATAACGCCATAGTATGGCAATGCCGCCGCACCGCCGACTACTGCCAAGAGCTAAAAGGGCAGGGTTTTGATAAAATAATAAAAGAAAAAACAGGTTTGCAACTGGATGCATATTTTTCCGGTACGAAATTGCACTGGATACTGGAAAATGTAGAGGGAGCAAAAGAAGACGCAAAAGCCGGTAAGTTGCTTTTTGGGACTGTAGACACCTGGCTAATGTGGAAGTTATCAAAAGGCGAAATTTTTGCAACAGACTACTCTAATGCATCTCGCACAATGCTTTACAATATACACACTCTGGAGTGGGACAAAGAAATATTGGACAAACTGGGAATCCCGGAAATAATGCTTCCAAAAGTTAACCCATCTAGCCACGTGTTTGGCAACAGCCACAAAGACTTTTTTGGTGGCGAAATACCTATAGCCGGTGTTGCAGGGGATCAACAAGCCGCTTTGTTTGGCCAGTGCTGTTTTGAACCGGGAATGGTTAAAAACACATATGGCACAGGCTGTTTTACTCTTATGAACACAGGCGAAAAAGCTGTAGATTCTAAAAATGGCTTACTGACCACAATAGCATGGGGCGAAGGCGGAAAAGTGGAGTACGCTCTCGAGGGGTCTGTATTTATTGCGGGAGCCGCTGTGCAATGGTTGCGCGACGGTTTGCGTATGTTGGACAACGCCGAGTTTTCTGAAGGTTACGCCAAAAAAGTAGAAGACAGCAACGGTGTTTACGTTGTTCCTGCTTTTGTTGGTCTTGGTGCTCCGTACTGGGATCAGTATGCCCGCGGTGTTGTTGTTGGTCTTACCCGCGGCGTGGAAAAAGAGCATTTTGTTCGTGCCACACTAGAATCTATCGCTTACCAAAGCTACGATGTTATAAAGGCAATGGATAGCGACACAAGCGACGAGCTAAAAGAGATTCGTGTGGATGGCGGTGCTTGCAACAACAACTTCCTCATGCAGTTCCAGTCCGATATTTTGGATGTAGATGTTGTACGCTCCCCAATGACAGAAAGCACCGCTCTTGGTGCAGTGTTTTTGGCGGGGTTAGCAGTGGGCTACTACAAAAACAAAGCTGAAATATTAGAAACAACAAAAGCTCCGTTTGTGTTTAAGCCAAAAATGGAAAAAGCTACTCGCGATGCTCTGCTAAAAGGTTGGGCAAAAGCAGTAGAAAAAAGCCTTGGCTGGGCTGAATAAAATTCAAAAACGTGAAAACGTAAAAATATAGAAAACTTTAAAAGTTTCTAAGGAGGATTACTTATGATACCATGGTTAGGAGAACTTATCGGAACGGCAATGCTTGTTTTTTTGGGTACCAGCGTTGTAGCAAACGCCGTGTTGGACGACACAAACGGCAACGGCGGTGGACCAATTTTTATCACTATCGGTTGGGCTATGGCAGTTATGATACCAGCCATAATATTTGCCG
The DNA here is from genome assembly GCA_009778165.1 of Defluviitaleaceae bacterium. Taxonomy (GTDB): domain Bacteria; phylum Bacillota; class Clostridia; order Lachnospirales; family UBA5962; genus WRKF01. The sequence continues at coordinate 1,815 of WRKF01000070.1, read as the reverse complement.
AAATAAGTGGCTCACATTTTAACCCGGCTCTTACAATAGCTTTTGCGGTTGCCGGCAACTTCCCTTGGGAAGATGTTCCCCTGTTTGTGATAGGGCAGCTTGCCGGTGGTATGCTGGGCGCAGCAGCCACCTGGGCATTTTACTATGATCACCTAAACAAAACAAAAGGCTCACGCCTTGGCGTTTTTGCCACCGGTGCAAGGATACGTAACACGCCTGTAAACTGTTTTTCCGAGTTTTTGGCTACATTTATATTAGCTTTTGCCTTGCTTGGGTTAAACAACCAACCTTTTGCAGATGGCACTAACTTATTTGGGGTTGGTGGTGTAATTTTAGTTATTGGTATTGCCCTTGGTGGTACTACCGGATATGCTCTAAATCCCGCCCGTGACCTTGGCCCTCGTATAATACATCATCTGTTGCCTATCAAAGACAAAACTGACAGCGACTGGGGTTACGCCTGGATACCTGTTATAATGACAACTTTGGGTGCGATTGTTGGGGCTCTTTTAGCAACAGCAATTTTTTAACAAAAATTTCGTCTAAAGTATTCCATCATAATGGAATCACTGTTGCGGATTGACTTTTTGTAGGTTATCTTACAAAAAAAACAATTCGCAACAGTTTTTTTGCCTTAGAGCCTGTTCAAAATCTAGTGCCTCGCAATTTTTTTTCACAACTAAACCTCACAAACCACCGCACACATCTTCCCACAAAACGCCATGCCAATCTTAACCAAGCGTTTTTCTCCGCTAAAATCAAACTCCACACCGTAGCGTTTTTCGTTAATCTGCCGCAAAGCCGCTGCCGCATCTATGGGCAAATCTTCCGCTTTTTCCGACGATTTCAACTCAAAAATATAATATGCCTCTTTGCGTTCAATGAAAACGTCATATCGCCCATCGCCGCTTTCTCGGTTGGACGTGGGATAGCGTTTCTCAGAATCGCCGTAAGCACACAGCAAAATTAACATAAACTGGTGATAGGTGCGTTCCAACGCCTTTTTTGTCGGTTCATCGCGCGGTTTTAGAAAATCATGATAGGACATTCGGTTGTTTAGAATATTTTGCAAGTCTTCAGCGAATTTCTCGGCGTTGTGGCTGTTGCGGAAGATGTTTAGGATTGGCGTTGGCTCTTTGAAAGCGTATTTTAGTATAAAATCTTTCCACGCAAGCATGAGTTCCTTGTTGGGAATGGTAAGGGCAACAAGTGAGTTTTCGGGGCTTTCAGCCGATTCGGTTTCAACAGCCAAATAGCCCGCCTGCACCAACAGCGAGTAAAAATCCCTATCAAGCGTGTATTCAGGTGAAAGTCCTTTTAAAGAAATGCGTTTGTCAACCGATTGCAAAATCCGCTCGCCGTTCAGCAACCGTGCAAGCGTTTCCATACGTTCCTCGTTGAGCAGTTCTGCAATTATGTCCATTACGCCGCTCCTTGTCCAATGGCAGTCATAGCCGCCTTTTTTCAGAAAAGTTGCGACAGAATACGTGTTGTAAATGGCGTGTCCACTTACCATGATTCCATTGTACCAGCTTTTTAGTTGCTGTTTGTCAAAATCAACGAGGGCGTTTAACTCGTCTATTTCTACCTCGGTAAAGCCGTAATCGTCTGTGTAGAGGTTGTCGTCAAATACGTCAAAAACCTCGATATTGTTCAGTCCGCTAAACAGGCTCTCCTTTGAGATTCGCATAACGCCTGTAAGTAACGCCTTTTCCAAAAATTCATTCCCCTTTACCCCAGCCGAGAAGAACATCGTCAAAAAGCTGCGGATTTCCTCGTATTGTGGGGAGTTGTGGTTGTCCATTAAGATTTTGT